>DATABM010000078.1:0-50570 GCA_036259555.1 Solirubrobacterales bacterium | reverse complement strand
TACGAGCGGCTCGGCTTCCGCTCGGCGGGCGTCCGCCCTCGCTACTACGCGGACAACGGCGAGGACGCCCTGATCATGTGGCTCGATTGAGCCAAGGAGCGATCCGCGCTGTGGACGCGGAGACGAGCGGGCGGTGCGCCGGCTCGCCTACAGCGACCTGCCGGCTGTCGTCGCGATCGAGCGGCGCTCGTTCCCCGCTCCGTGGTCGCTCGCCATGTTCGTGCTGGAGCTCTCCAAGCCCTCCGGCATCTGCCTCGCCGCCACGACTGAAGACGAGCTGGCCGGCTACCTGATCTGCTCCCGCTACGACCGCGTCTGGCACCTGATGAACGTCGCCGTCGCTCCGGAGCGGCGCCGCCACGGCATCGCCACCCGTCTGATCTCGCGACTTGTCGAGGAGGCGGGCGGGCGGCTCCCCTTCACGCTCGAGGTGCGGGTCTCCAATCACGAGGCGATCGTCATGTACGAGCGGCTCGGCTTCCGCTCGGCCGGTGTCCGTCCGGGCTACTACCAGGACAACGGCGAGGACGCGTTGATCATGTGGCTCGATTGAACGCAGCGGAGCAAGAGCGGAGCGCGCCGGCGGGGCTCATCTTGGCGATCGAGACGTCGTGTGACGACACGTGCGCGGCGATCGTCGACGGGCCGCGCATCCTCGCCAACGTGATCTCCTCGCAGGCGGCTGCGCACGAGCGCTTCGGGGGGGTCGTGCCGGAGGTCGCTTCGCGGCATCACCTCGACTTGACGACGCCGGTCGTAGCGGCGGCGCTGAAGGAGGCCGACGCGACGTTGGGAGACGTCGATGCCGTCGCCGTCACTGTCGGCCCCGGCCTGATCGGAGCACTGTTGGTCGGACTCAGCAGCGCCAAGGCGATCGCCGCGGCGCGACGTTTGCCGCTGATCCCCGTCGATCACCTTCAGGGCCATGTCGCCGCCAACTTTCTTGCGCCGGAGCCGCTCGAGCCGCCCTTCCTCTGTCTCGTCGCAAGCGGCGGTCACACGCTGCTGGCCGCCGTCCGCGACCACCGGGGCCACGAGGTGCTTGGCCAGACGCTCGACGACGCCGCGGGCGAGGCGTTCGACAAGGTCGCGCGCCTGCTCGGCCTCGGCTATCCGGGGGGCCCGGCGATCCAGCGAGTCGCAGAGGACGGCAATCCGAACGCGTTTGACCTGCCGGTGGCGATGAGCCGCGACCCCGGCCTCGACTTCAGCTTCAGCGGCCTCAAGACGGCGCTCGTCTACCTCTGCCGCGACCTCGGCGACGAGGGCGTGGCGAAGCACCGCGCCGACCTCGCGGCCAGCTTCCAGGCGGCCGTCGTGGGGCAGCTGACCGCGAAGCTGAGGCGCGCGCTCGACAGGGGCGAGTGGGGGGCCGTCGCGCTCGGTGGGGGCGTCGCCGCCAACGGGCCGCTGCGCGCCGCGGTCGCCGAGCTCTGCGACGAACGCGGCGTGCAACTCAAGCTGGTGCCGCTGGCGCTCTGCACGGACAACGCGGCGATGATCGGGTCCGCGTCGCGCTTCGCGCCCCGCCTGGAGTACCCCGAGTACCTCGACTACGACGCGTTTGCGACGCGTCGGCCGCCGCTCGCCGCGTGAACGGGAGACCCGCCACGCAGGTCGTCGTGTACTCGCGGCCCGGCTGTCACCTCTGTCAGGAGGCGCTGACGGCGATCGTCGCGCTGCGCGGCGAGGGCTACGAGTTCGAGCTGCGGGAGGTCGACATCGAGAGCGAGGAGCTGCTCTTCAAGCGGCTGCTCGAGCGCATTCCGGTGGTTGAGGTCGACGGCCAGCTCGTCTCCGAGCTCGTGCTCGACGAGGCGGCCCTGCGGGCACGGCTCGATACTGTGACGTGAGTGCGGAGCGAGCAAGCGTGCAAATCTGATTCCTCGCGCCGCGAGCGAAGCGCGAGAATGGATGCCAGATGATCGAGCCGGCGGTCGAGGAACGTGAGGTGCCCGAGGGGCTGATTGCCGAGGGTGAGCGGCTCTCGCTGGGTGTCGCTGCGCGACTCTCGCGCTACCTCCAGGTTCTGACGCAGGCTCGAAAGATGGGCCGTGACACGATCTCGTCGCAGGAACTCTCGGACTACACCCACATCAATCCGACCCAGATCCGTCGGGACCTCTCCGGCTTCGGCAAGTTCGGCAAGCGCGGAGTCGGCTACAACGTCGACTCGCTCGTCGCCGAGATCCGCAAGATCCTGCGCACTTCCGGCCAGCACAACATCGCGCTGTTCGGCGCGGGGAACCTGGGCCAGGCGATCGCCAGCTCCGACATCTTCGCCGACCACGGCTTCCAGGTCGTCGCGATGTTCGACATCGACCCCACTGTGGTCGGCACAGACGTCGGCGACCTGGTCGTGCGTGATTTCGGCGAGTTGGAGCAGGTCGTCGCCGAACAGGAGATCGTCGTCGGCGTGCTGGCCGTGCCGGCCGACGCTGCCCAAGCCGTCGCCGACCGCCTCGTCGAGGCAGGCGTGAAGATCATCTTCAACTACTCCGAGCAGCTGCTCCAGGTGCCACCCGAGGTGACGGTCCACACGTCGAGCCCCGCAGTCGACCTGCTCTACGCCCTGTACTTCTACTTGACCTAGGTCAGTGTCCCTGGACCTCGACGGCGCGCGGGAGCGGTTCGAGTCATCCACCGATTTCACGGTCGGCCTGGAGGAGGAGTTCGCGATCCTCGACCCGCGCACGCTCGAGTTGCAGCAGCGCTTCGAGGACGTCTACGACGCCTGTCGGAAGGACGAGGTCCTCGCCGAGTCGGCGGCCGGGGAGCTGATCGCCGCCGAGATCGAGATCCGCTCGGGTCGAGCCGAGAGCTTCGGCGCGGCGGTCGAGGCGCAGCGCGAGCGACGCGCCCGCCTCTTCGAGCTGGTCGAGGGGATGGGGCTGGCGCTGGGCGCGACCGGCACGCACCCTTGGGCCGACTACCTCGACCAACGGATCATCGACACGCCCCACTACAACCGGCTGCGGCAGGAACTGGGCTGGGTCGCGCAGCGCAACAACACCTGGAGCCTGCACGTCCACATGGGCATTCGCGGCGCCGACCGCGCGATCGCCGTCTGCGACTGGCTGCGCGAGCTGCTGCCGCCCCTGCTCGCCGTCTCGGCCAACTCGCCGTTCCTCGACCGCCGCGACACCGGCCTGCACAGCGTGCGCACCGAGATCTTCACCCGCACGTTCCCGCGCTGCGGCGTTCCCAGCCCCTTCGGCGACTGGCAGGGGTACGCCGACTTCGTCGGGTCCCTGGAGCGCCTCGGCAGCGTCGTCGAGTCGACGCAGCTGTGGTGGAGCGTCCGGCCGCATCACAAGTTCGGCACGGTCGAGGTGCGGATCTGCGACGCGCAGACCCGAGGCGACGAGTCGTTCGCGCTGGCGGGCCTGATTGCGGCCTGCATCGCGCAGACCGCACTCGACTACGACGAGCGCGGCTACGAAGCCGGCGGCGGACCGCTGCACGATCGCCAGATCGACGAGAACCTGTGGCGGGCGATTCGCCACGGAAAGGGCGGCAAGCAGATCGACTTTCGCCGGGGAGTGGAGGTTGAGACGGACGAGGTCCTCGACCGGTTGCTGTCCTGGACCGAGCCGGCCCGCGCGCGCCTCGGCATCGAGGCCGCGCTGCCGGAGCGCAACGGAGCCCAGCGGGCGCGGCAGGCGCTCGACGAGGGCGCCTCGGTCGAGGACGTCTACCGCGACGCGGTCGCGGAGACGCGACGCACGTATGCCGGGGCCCGGCAGGCCGCCTGAAACGACCCGCCGTTAGTTGAGCACCCATAGGGTGTCGAATCACCGGCGGGTTGCGGCAAAACGCCGTATCCGCGGCCACATATAGACTCCCGCGCCGCTAAAACCAGCCGGAGGAACCGAACTTGACCGATTTCTTGACCGACTACGGAGTCGTCGTGGCGCTCGTCTGCGCCGGCGCCGCTGTTCTATACGGACTTCTCATCACCCAGCGCCTCCTGGCGCGCCCAGCGGGCAACGACCGCATGCGGGAAATCTCGGGTGCCGTTCAGGAAGGCGCCACCGCCTACCTGAACCGCCAGTACGCGATCATCGCCGCGGTCGCCGTCCCGATCGCGGTCCTGCTGCTGATCCTCCAGAACTGGGAGACGGCGGTCGGCTTCGTGATCGGCGGCGTCCTCTCGGGCGCGGCCGGCTTCATCGGGATGAACCTCTCGGTGCGCGCCAACTCGCGCGTCGCCGAGGCCGCCCGCGGCGGCGTCCCGCCGGCGCTCGACGTCGCCTTCAAGGGCGGCTCGGTCACCGGCATGCTCGTCGTCGGCCTGGCGCTGCTCGGCGTCGCTGGCTACTACGGCATCCTGGTCGCCACCGGTTCGGGCGACGAGCACGCGGTCGACGCCCTCGTCGGGCTCGGCTTCGGCGGCTCGCTGATCTCGGTCTTCGCCCGGCTCGGCGGCGGCATCTTCACCAAGGCGGCCGACGTCGGCGCTGACCTGGTCGGCAAGGTCGAGGCGGGAATCCCCGAGGACGACCCGCGCAACCCTGCCGTGATTGCCGACAACGTCGGCGACAACGTCGGCGACTGCGCCGGCATGGCGGCCGACCTGTTCGAGACCTACGCCGTCACCTCGGTCGCGGTGATGCTGCTCGGCGTCCTCACCTTCACCGGTGCAGGCGGCGAGTTCCTGCGCGAGGTCGCCATCTACCCGCTCGTGCTCGGCGGCGTCGCAATCCTCGCCTCGATCGTCGGGGCGCTCTCGGTGCGGACGAAAACGGACCGGGTCGAGGGCGCGCTCTACACCGGGATGATCGTCTCGGGCGTCCTCTCGATCGCCGCCTTCTACCCGATCACCGAGTGGCTGATGAGCGACGCGGTGCGACTCGGCCTTGCGGCTGGCGCCGACGCGGTCACCACCACCGACCTGTGGCTGTGCGCGGTGATCGGCGTCGCCGTGACGGCGCTGCTGTTCGTGATCACCGACTACTACACGTCGACCCGCTTTCGCCCGGTCCGGACGACCGCCGAAGCGTCCCAAACCGGGCACGCGACGAACATCATCCAGGGGCTGGCGCAGGGCTTCCAGTCGACCGCCGCCCCGGCGCTGGTCATCGCGTTGGCGATCCTGGCCGCCAACGAGCTGGCCGGCATCTACGGGATCGGCGTCGCCGTGATGGCGCAGCTCTCGCTTTGCGGCTTGATCGTCGCCCTCGACGCCTTCGGGCCGATCACCGACAACGCGGGCGGCATCGCCGAGATGGCCGACCTGCCCGAGGACGTCCGCAACGTGACCGACCCGCTCGACGCGGTCGGCAACACGACGAAGGCCGTGACCAAGGGTTACGCGATCGGCTCCGCCGCCCTGGCGGCGCTGGTGCTGTTCGCGGCGTTCAAATACGAGCTGGAAGCCGAGGCGCCTGCCGGATTCGACCTCGGCAACCTCTTCAACCTCTCGAGTCCCGACGTGCTGATCGGGCTGATCATCGGCGGCATGATGGTCTACCTCTTCTCCGCCTTCGCGATCGAGGCAGTCGGCCGCGCCGGCGGCCAGGTCGTCGAACAGGTCCGCCAGCAGTTCCGCGACCACCCGGGGATCATGGAGGGAACCGAAAAGCCCGAGTACGGCAAAACTGTCGCGATCGTGACCGCCGCTGCGCAGAAGGAGATGATCCTTCCGTCGCTGATTCCGATCGTGATCCCGGTCGTCGTCGGACTGCTCAGCGTCGACGCTCTCGGCGGCCTGCTGATCGGCGTCATCGTCGTCGGCCTCTTCGCGGCGATCTCGATGACCGCCGGCGGCGGCGCTTGGGACAACGCCAAGAAGCTGATCGAGGACGGCGCCTTCGGCGGCAAGGGCTCCGAGGCCCACGCCGCATCGGTGACCGGCGACACGGTCGGCGATCCCTACAAGGACACGGCCGGCCCGGCGATCAACCCGATGATCAAGGTCGCGAACATCGTCGCCATCCTGATCATCCCGATCGTCAACTTCTAGGCGCCGCTCAGGCCCCTCGCCAGTCTGTGGCACCGCCGTGACGGCTGCAAAGCAGCGTCCGGCGGTGTCCTCGGCCATCCGAATAGCGCTGCTATTCGGATGGCCTGCGTCCCTGCCGGACTCGCTTTTCGCTCGCCCCGTCAGCACCACATCCAGCCGAGTGACCTTCCCGGCGCCCGACGGTTCATTAGCGTCGCTCTCATGACCGACTTCGACGAGCTGATCAACGTCGCCGACTTCGAGGCCGCGGCGGCGGAGAAGCTCGAACCGGGCGTCCTCGGTTACTTCGCGGGCGGGGCCGGGGACGAGGTCACGCTGCGCGAGAACGTGGCGGCGTGGGGACGGTGGCGGCTGCGACCGCGGATGCTGGCGGGGCTGAGCGAGTGGAGCGCGCGCACGAAGGTGCTCGGAGCGGAGGTCTCGCTGCCGGTGCTCGTGGCGCCGGTCGCCTACCAGCGCCTGGTCCATCCGGAGGCTGAGCTGGCGATGGCGCGGGCCGCCGCCACCGCAGGCACCGTGATGTGCCTCTCGACCCTGGCGACGACGCGCCCGCGCGAGCTCGCCGAGGTCGTCCCGGAGGGCCGCCGCTGGTTCCAGCTCTACTGCTTCCGAGACGAGGGTGTGACCCGGGCGCTGATGGACGAGGCGATCGATGCGGGCTTCGAGGCGATCGTCGTCACCGTGGACGCGCCGCGCGGCGGCAACCGCGAGCGCGACCTGCGCACCGGCTTCAGGATCCCCGAAGGCCTCGGCGTCCCGAGTGTCGAAGCGGCGCTCGGCTCGGAGCGGGCAGTGACGATCGAGGAGACCTTCGGCCTGATGGAACCGGCGCTGAGTTGGCGCTATCTCGAGGAGCTCGCCTCGGACTGCAAGCTGCCGGTCCTCGTCAAGGGGGTGCTTGGCGACGAGGACGCGGCGCTGGCCGTCGAGCACGGCGCCGCCGGCGTCGTCGTCTCCAACCACGGGGGCCGCCAGCTCGACCGCGTCACGGCGACCGGCGACGCGCTGCTCGAGGTCGCCGACGCGGTCGAAGGTCGCGCCACCGTCCTCGTCGACGGCGGCATTCGCCGGGGCATCGACGTAGCCACCGCCCTGGCGCTCGGCGCCGACGCGGTCCTGGTCGGTCGCCCTGCGCTCTGGGGCCTCGCGGTGGGTGGCGAGGAGGGCGCGCGGCGCGTGCTCGACCTCCTGCGCCGCGAGCTGGAGCTCGCCCTCGCCCTCTGCGGCTGCGCCGGCCCCTCGGAGCTGAGCCGCTCGCACGTGCGCCGGGCACCGCCGCCGGCCCTATATTCGGGCTAGATGGCCGAGCGGCATCCACGAGAGGAGGCGTTGCGCCGCGTCCATGGGGTCGGGGCCCTCTTCTCGACCGCCTACGGAAACGTCGGCTCGTCGATCTACTACGCACTCGGAGTGGTGGCGGTTTTCGCGCTTGGGATGACCCCGGTGGTCTTCCTGATCTCCGGATTCATCTTCATCTGCACCGCTGTGACCTACGCCGAGGCGACGGTGATGTTCCCCGAGGCCGGCGGCTCGTCGAGCTTCGCCCGCCATGCCTTCAACGAGCTGGTCAGCTTCTTCGCCGCCTGGGGGCAGGTCCTCAACTACGTGATCACGGTCGCGATCTCGGCCTTCTTCGTGCCGCACTACCTGGCGGTCTTCTGGGAGCCGCTGGAACGCAACCCAGCCGATGTGATCGCGGGCATCCTCCTGATCGCTCTGCTGATCGGCGTCAACGTGATCGGCAGCCGCGAGTCGGCGCGGCTCAACATCGTCCTTGCGATCGCCGACCTGATGACCCAGGTCGTGCTCGTCGCGATCGGCTTGGCGCTGGTCTTCAACCCCGACGTCCTTGCCGGCAACATCGAGCTTGGGGTGGCGCCGACCTGGGGCAACTTCGCTTTGGCGATCGCCGTCGGAATGATCGCCTACACGGGAATCGAGACCCTCTCGAACATGTCGGAGGAGGCGCGTGACACGGCGCGCACCGTGCCGCGGGCGGTTGCGCTGGTGGTCAGCGCAGTGCTCGTGCTCTTCCTCCTGATCCCGCTCGTCGCGCTGTCGGCGATGCCGGTGAGCGAGCAGGGAGGTGAGTTCACGACGACGCTCGCCACCACCTACGCGGAAAACCCGATGCTCGGCATCGTCGACAACCTCGGGCTCTCGGAGTCGGCGACCGACGCACTGCGGATCTATGTCGGCGTGCTCGCCGGCATCATCCTCGTGATCGCCACCAACGCCGGCCTGATCGGCCTCTCGCGGCTCACCTTCTCAATGGGCCAGTACCGGCAGATGCCGGAGGCGATCAGGGCGATCCACCCGCGCTTCAAGACCCCGTACGTGGCGATCGTCCTCTTCGGCGCTATCTCGGCGATGGCGCTCCTGCCGGGAGAGACCGAGCTGCTGGCGACGATGTACGCATTCGGCGCGATGCTCTCCTTCACCGTCGCCCACGTCTCCGTGGTGCGGCTGCGGCAGGTCCTCCCGGAGTCCGAGAAGCGCCGCTACAAGCCGCGCTTCAACTTGCGGCTGCGCGGTGTCGAGGTTCCGGTAACCGCCCTGATCGGCGGCGCCGGGACCTTCGGCGCCTGGATCGTCGTCATGGCTCTCAACACCCGCACCCTGTTCATCGGTGTCGGCTGGATGGCCGTTGGCCTGGCGATCTACGTCCTCTATCGCCGCCACCAGCGGCTCGGGCTGCGACAGACCGTCAAGGTCGTGATGCCCGAGCCGCTCGGCGTCGAGGAGATCGAGTACCGGAGCGTCCTCGTCGCCTTCGAGGACGACGAGCCCTTCTCCGAGGAAATGGTCGCCACCGCGGTCAAGCTCGCCTCGAAGCGACGTCGCGGGATTCACATCCACTCGATGCTGACGGTGCCGACGAACCTGCCGCTCGACGCCGCGCTGGACAAGCGCGAAGCGGAGGCCGAGGGAAAGATCGAGCAGGCGAAGTTGATCGGCGGGCAGCGCGTCACCGGCCACGTCGAGCGGGTGCGGCCGGGGCAGGCCGGTTACTCGATCGCCGACGAGGCGCGAATGATCAACGCCGCCGCTGTCGTGGTCGGGCTGCGCTACCGCGGCGGCACGCCGCTCTACGACAAGACCCTGCAGACGGTGCTCGGCGAGCGGCCCTGCCGGGTGATCGTCGTGTCCGACCGCAGCGTCCACCCGGCGCCGGATACCGCCCCGGCGCTGACCTAGAAGAGGCCTAGAATCGCCGCGATGGCCTCTTCTGAGCGGATCTATCGCGGTTCGGTGCGCGCCTTCTCGGCCGTCTTCGTCGTCATTGGCCTGACCCTGCTGGTGGTCACCGTCGTCAACGGCGGCGGCCCCCTCTCGATCGGCGTCTGGCTCGGCGTGGCCTTCGTGGCGGTGGGCTTCTTCCGGGGCTGGGTCGGTAGAGACCGGCCTCGGGGCCGGACCAAGCCGTGAGCGACCGGCGACCGGAGCGCCCGCCGCGGTCGCGCCTCGAGCCATTGATCGAGCGCGGGCTGGGGGTCCCCGGGCTGTTTGTCGCCGCCTACGCGGCGGTCGGCTTCTCGATCTACTTCGCACTTGGCGTCGTCGCCGACCGGGGCCTCGGCCTGACCCCGCTGATCTTCCTCGCCGCCGGCCTGCTCTTCGTCCTGGCGACGCTCAGCTACGTCGAGGGCGGCGCGATGTTCCGGGAACGCGGCGGCTCGTCGAGCTTCGCCCGCCACGCCTTCAACGAGCTGATCGCCTTCGTGGCCGGCTGGGCGATCCTGATCGACTACCTGATCGTCGCCGCCCTGGCGGCGATCTCGGTGCCGCACTATCTGCAGCCGGTTTCCTCGGAGCTGGCGAGACCGGGCTGGGAGATCGGCGTCGCCGCCGCGGTGATAGTCGCCGCCTGCCTGCTCAACGCCTTCAACGTCGCGGGGCGGGGTCGCGAGCGCTGGGTTCTGGCCCTCGTCTTCGCGGACATCGCGTTGCAGCTGGCGGTGCTCGTCGTCGGCGCGCTCGCCGTCATGCACCCCGAGCGGTTGACGGCAGAGCTCCATCTCTCGGGCGATCCCAGCCTCAGCGATGCCGTCTACGCCGGCGTGGTCGCGATGCTCGCCTACGCCGGCATCGAGGCGGCCTCCGACCTCGCGCCCGACATCGACGTGCGGCGGCGAGACCTGCGCCGCATCGTCTCGATCGGGGCGCTCGTCGTGCCGATCTCCTACGCAGCGATGGCGGCGATCGCGCTGATGGCGGTCCCGGTCGTCGCCGGGCCCGGCGGACTGGAGACGGCGCTCGGCAATCGATTCGTCGAGGCGCCGGTGCTCGGCATCGTGTCCGCCTACGAGCCGGCCTGGGTGGCGGACGGGATGCGCTGGATCGTCGCGTTGATCGCGGCGCCGGTCCTCTTCTGGGCGGCGACCACGTCGATGCTCGGCGTCTCGCGCCACATCTACACGTTGGCGATAAACCGCCAGATCCCCAGCTGGCTGGGCAAGCTGGACGCGCGGCACACGACCCCCCGGGTCGCTATTGCGATCTCGGGGCTGATCGCGATCGGCCTGGTCATCCCGGCCGACGTCAAGTTCCTGGCCGGCCTATACGCCTTCGGGGCGACCTTGGCGATCACGATCGCCCACGTCTCGATCCTGCGGCTGCGTGTCCGCCAGCCCGAGCTGAGACGACCGTTCCGCGTGCCCTGGAGCGTTGCCTGGCGTGGCGCCCGGCTCCCGGTCCCGACTCTGATCGCCGCCGTCCTCACCGGGCTTGCCTTCCTCAGCGTGCTCGTCCTGCACGAGACCGCGCGCTGGATCGGCGGCGGTTGGATGCTGTTCGGCCTGCTCTTCTACGTGGTCTACCGCAAGGTGTTCGAGGGCACGTCGCTGACGCGTCGCGTCTCGGTGACCGAGCGAGCGCTGACCAAGCAGGTGCCGGAGCTCGCCTACCGCAGCATCCTCGTGCCCGTCTTCGGAACGAAGCTCGACGACGAGATCGTGGCCACCGCCGGACGGCTGGCGTCGGCCGGGCAGGAGGAGGCCGAGGCCAACGGCGCCCAGCTCGCGCTGATCCACGTGATCGAGGTGCCGCTCAGCCTGCCGCTCGACGCGGAGCTGCCGCCTGAGCGGGAGGGGGCGGCGCGACGGGCGCTGGAGCGGGCCAGGGAAGTCGCCGAGGAGTACGAGGACGTGGAGGTCCGCACCGAGACGGTACGCGCACGCGACGTGGGCGCGGGGATCGTCACGGCCGCCCGCCTCGGCGACGCGGAGGCGATCGTGATCGGCGGCGAGCCGCCGTCGAAGATCCGCGGCGGCGCCACGCTCGGCGGGATAGGCGCGGCGAAGCCCGCGGAGATCGGCGCCGCGACCGAGTACGTGCTCAAGAAGGCGCCCTGCCAGGTGCTGCTGACCGCCCCGGAGCCGGAACCGTGAGGCGATGGGCGCGGCTAGTATCCGGCGCATGTTCATCCTGATCGTCGGTTGCGGCCGTGTCGGCTCTTCCGTGGCGCGCACGATGTTGCGCGAGGGCCACGAAGTCTCCTGCCTCGACGAGGACCCCGAGTCGCACACGCGGCTCGAGGTCGGCCTCGACCGCGGCTGGGAGGACCTCGGTGGTCGCTTCACGGTCGGCACCGGCCTCGAGACCGACGCGCTGCATGCCGCGGGGATAGAGAAAGCCGACGCCTTCATCGCCTCGACCAATGGCGACAACACCAACATCGTCATCTCGCAGATCGCCCAGCGACGCTACGAAGTGCCTACCGTGATCGCCCGCATCCTCGACCCGCTGCGCGCCGAGTGGTACCGCCAGCAGGGCATGCACACGATCTGCCCGACCCGCGTCGCGATCGACATGCTCGAGACCGCGGTGCGCGAAGGCGCCCCGCGCGAGGTGGCGTGACATGTACATCATCGTCGTCGGGGCGGGCAAGGTCGGCTGGAACCTGGCTCGCGAGCTGCTCGAAAAGGAGCACGAGGTGACCCTGATCGAGAGCAACCGCCGGCGCTATCTGACCGTCGAGCAGGAGCTCGAGCACAACGTCCTCTACGGTGACGCCTCGGAGCTCTGGGTCCTCGAGCGCGCCGGCATCCAGCGGGCCGACATGGTGATCGCGGTGACCGGGGACGACGAGGACAACATGCTGATCTGCCAGGTCGCGAAGGAGAAGTACGACGTGGCGCAGATCATCGCGCGGGTCAACAATCCGCGCAATCGGCCGCATTTCGACCTGCTGGGCGTCAAACCGTCGGTTTCCGCGACGGACCTGATCCTGCGCCTGCTCGAGCACGAGGTGCCCGAGTACGGGCTCGTCCATCTGCTCGACCTCCAGGAGGAGCAGCTCGAGATCATCGAGATGCTGCTCGGCAAGGACTCGCGGGTCACCGGCGAGCGGGTCGGCGATCTGGCGATGCCGGACGGCAGCCTGCTGATCTCGGTGCTGCGCGAAGGCAAGGGCTTCGTGCCGGGCCCAGACACCGTGCTGCAGGCCGGCGACGAGGTGCTGGCGGTCCTCGACCCGGGGCGCGAGGACGACCTCAAGGAGCTCTTCGGACCCGGCGGCGGCAACGGGGCCGGCTGAGGGCCGGCTCGGGATGGCCGATCGCGAGGTCGACTTCCTGCTGATCGGCGGGGGCATGGCGTCGGCCTATTGCGCCGCCGAGCTGCGGCGCCGCGGCGCCGAGGGATCGGTCCTCTTGGTCGGGAGGGAGCCGGAGCCGCCCTACGAACGGCCACCGCTCTCCAAGGACTACCTGCGGGGCGGGAGCGAGCGAGCCGACGCTTTCGTCAACCCGTCCGAGTGGTATGCCGAGAACGGCGTCGAGTTGCGAACGGGTGCCAACGTGATGTCGCTCGACGTCGCCGCCCGGACGGCGAAGCTGCAGGGCGGGGAGGAGGTCGCCTTCGGCAAGGCGCTGCTGGCGACGGGCGCGATGGTCAACATCCTGCGCGTCGAGGGTGCCGGCAACGAGGGCATCCACTACCTGCGCGCCTTCGGCAACGCCGACGCAATCCGGGACGAGGCGCGGGAGGCCGGCCGGGTCGTGCTGATCGGCGGCAGCTACATCGGCACCGAGGTGGCCGCGACGCTCACCGCGCAGGGCGTCGAGTGCACGATCGTGATGATGGAGGAGGTAACGCTCGAGCGGAGCTTCGGCGCGGCGGCCGGGCGCTGGTTCCAGCAGCGGTTGGAGGACAACGGGGTTGCCGTGCTGGGCGGCGAGCAGCTCGAGGCGTTCGAGGGCGACGGCCGGGTCGAGGCGGTCCTGACGAGGAGCGGCAAGACGATCGAGTGCGGCGCGGTGGTGGTCGGCGCCGGCGTGCGCGCCGACACCATGCTCGCGCAGCGCGCCGGCCTCGAGGTCGACAACGGCGTCGTCTGCGACTCGAAGCTGCGGACCTCGGCCGAGGGTGTCTACGCGGCCGGCGACTGCTGCTCGTATGAGAGCGTCGTCCACCGGCGAAGGCTGCGGGTCGAGCACTGGGACGTGGCGATGCAGCAGGGAATGCACGCCGCCCGCAACATGCTCGGCGAGGAGCGTGACTACGACGTCGTGCCTTACTTCTTCAGCGACCTCGCCGACTGGGCGAGCCTGGAGTACGTGGGACCCGCTAGGGAGTGGGACGAGGAGCTCTGGCGTGGCGATCCGGACGGGGGCGAATTCTCGGTCTGGTACCTGAAGGACGGCTTCGTCGCCGGGGCGCTCAGCGTCGGCCGCTCCGAGGACCTGGCCGAGGCGCGTCGGCTGCTTGCCGATCGCGTCGACCTCTCAGGTGCGAAGGACGCGATCGCCGACCCCGACAGCGATCTCGCGGCGATCGCGTAGCGCTCGGACCGCGATCCGGTAGCGATATCCTGAGGCCGTCTCCTTGCGGCCTGGTGTAATGGCAGCACGCCTCGCTCTGGACGAGGTAGTCGGGGTTCGAGTCCCTGGGCCGCAGTCATCGCTCGCCCCCAGCGCGCCGAGCGCATCCAGCTCCTTTGCTAGCTTCGCGGCGAATGACGAGGCCTCTGCTCTACGCCCTGACGGTCATGGGAGCCGCGCTTGCGATCGGCGGCTGCGGTGGCGATGACGGCGACGAGACGACGGCCCCAGTGGCTCCGCCGCCGGTCGAAACCACTGCCCTCACCAAGGAGGAGCTGCTCGCCCAGGGCGATGCGATCTGCGCCGAGGTGAATGCGGCGGTCGGCGCGTTGGCGTCGACCGAAGCGGGCGGCGAAGCGGTCGAGAGCGCCGAGCTCTACAGCGGCATGGTCGAGCGGTTGCAGGACCTCGGCGCGCCCAGCGATGACGCTGCCGGCTACAGCGAGTTCAGCGCGGCTGCCGAAGAGCTGGCTCAAGCCCAGGGCGATGTCGAGCTTGCCGCCGACCGGGGCGACGTGGAAGGCTTGGCCGCCGCCGAAGCGGAGGCGTCGACGGCGCTGGCTTCGTTTCAGGAAGCCGCCTCGGATTACGGTTTCGAGCAATGCGGCGAGGAACCCAGCGCGGTGCCGGCTACCGGCACCGGTGGGGCGATCCCCGGCGCTGAAACGGAAGAAGAAGCGGCCCCTGAAGAAGTGGAAGAAGTCGAAGAAGAAGCGCCCGAAGAAGTCGAAGAAGTCGCGCCTGAAACCGGCGGCGCCGGCTCGGCCGAAGGAGGCGGGGCCGGTGGGGGCGCCGAAGCTGGTGGCGAAGTCGGGGGCGGCGAAGCGGGCGGCGATTCAGGCGGCATCGGCCCGGGCTGAGCGGGCCCCCGAACGGCGCATCTCGGAGTCCTCACCTGCTCAGGCGACGGCGCTTTCCCGCCACGCCCCGTATAGCCGGGCGTAGGGACCGCCGGCATCGATCAGCTCCTCGTGGGCGCCGCTCTCGACGATGCGGCCCCCCTCCAAGACGACGATCTTGCCGGCGCGGCGGATCGTCGAGAGGCGGTGAGCGATGACGATCGCGGTGCGGCCGGCGAGCAGCCTCTCGAGGCCGCGCTCGATCGTGCGCTC
Source organism: Solirubrobacterales bacterium (assembly GCA_036259555.1). Taxonomy (GTDB): domain Bacteria; phylum Actinomycetota; class Thermoleophilia; order Solirubrobacterales; family 70-9; genus VRUE01. The sequence goes on along the minus strand of DATABM010000078.1, from coordinate 35,670 downwards.
GGTGCGGACGTCGACGTTCGAGGTCGCCTCATCGAGGATCAGGATCCGCGGATCGGCAAGAAGGGCACGCGCAAAGGCGACGAGCTGCCGCTGTCCGGCCGAGAGCTGGATGCCGCGCTCGCCGATCTCCGTCTCGATCCCCTTCGGGAGCGCTGCGATGAAGGCGGCGGCCCCGACTGCGGCCGCTGAGGATTCGATCTCCTCCAGCGTCGCGTCGGGCCGGCCGAAGGCGATGTTCTCGCGCACGCTGCCGGAGAAGAGGAATCCCTCCTGGGGGACGATGCCGAGCTGCCGGCGCAGCGAGCGCTGGCGCAGCTGCCGCAGGTCGTGTCCGTCGACGAGGACGCTTCCGCGCTGCGGGTCGTAGAAGCGGGAGACGAGCTTGGCCAGGGTCGACTTGCCGGCTCCCGTGGCTCCCACCAGGGCGAGCGTCTGGCCAGCGGGCACGTGGAGGTCGACGTCCTGCAGCGCCCACTCGGCGCTCCCCTGGTCGCGGCCCGCCTCCGCCGCGTAGGAGAACCAGACGCCCTCCAGGGCGATCTCCCCGCGCACCCGCCCCGGGTCGATCGCGTCGGGTGCGTCGACCATGTCGGGCTCGGTGTCGAGCAGGTCGAAGATCCGGTCGAGCGCCGCCATGCCCTGCTGGTAGGTGGTGTACAGCTGCGAGAGCTGCTGAATCGGATCGAAGAAGATCTGGAGATAGCCGATGAAGGCGACGACGACGCCCACCTGGATCGCATCGTCGAGCACCTGGTTGCCGCCGTAGAGGATGATCACCGCGGTGCCGATCGCGGAGAGCAGCTCGACCGCCGGAAAGTAGGAGGCGTTGAGGTAAACCGTGCGCATGTTGGCCTCGCGGTTCGCCGCGTTGAGCTCGGTCATCGCGGCGGCATGGCGACTCTCTTGGCCGAAGCTGCGGACGACACGCACGCCGCTCAGCGTCTCCTGGAGATAGGCGGTGATCGCGGCGATCCGCTCGCGCGTCGCCCGGTAGGCACCGTGTGAGGCGATCCGGAAGATCACGCTGGCGACCGCCAGCAGCGGGAAGGTCAGGAACGTGACCAGAGCCAGCTCGAGGTGGAGGACGAGCAGGATGACGACCACGCCGACCAGGGTGAGGCTGCTCGAGAAGAGCGTCACGACCCCGCTGGTGAGCAGTTGGTTGAGCGCCTCAATGTCGTTGGTGAGGCGGCTGATCAGAGCCCCCGGGCTGTTGCGGGTGAAGAAGCCGATCGACATCCGCTGAAGGTGGGAGAAGATCCGCTCGCGCAGATCCTGGAGGGCGCGCGTGCCGACCCAGCCGGTCAGGTAGGTCTGGGCGTAGGTGGCCGCGGCATAGACGACCGCCACGCCGACGAAGGCGATGACGATCGACGTCAACGCGCCCGTGTCGCGGGCGATGATGCCGGCGTCGATCGCCTTGCCCGCCAGGTAGGGAGGAGCGAGTGCGGCGCCGGTCGCGGCCAGGATCGCGACCACCGTGAGCGCCACCCGGCCGCGGTAGGGCCGCAGCAAGCCGGCCATCCAGCGCAGCTTGCGCCCCCGCTGGTCTTCGCCGCGGATCAGCCGCCAGAGGCGTCTCTGACGCTGCCCGTTCACAGCCGCGCCAGCTCCTCGCGCTGCTCGAGGTCGCGCTGCAGGAAGACCGAGTCGGCGAGGCCGTGCTCGGCGATCTCTCGGTAAAAGCCGCAGCCGGCGAGCAGCTGCTCGTGGGTGCCCCGGTCGACGATGCGGCCGGCGTCCATGACGACGATCTCGTCGGCGAGGGCGATCGTCGAGAGCCGGTGGGCGACGATCAGGGTGGTGCGGCCGGCCATCGCCTCGCGCAGGCCCGCCTTGATCGCCGCCTCGGTGCGGGCGTCGACCGAGGAGGTCGCATCGTCGAGGATGAGGACGCGGGGGTCGGCCAGCAGGGCCCGGGCAATCGCGACTCGCTGGCGCTGGCCGCCCGAGAGCGTCCAGCCGCGCTCGCCGACAAGCGTGTCGTAACCGTCCGGCAGGGCACGGATGAACTCGTCGGCCTGGGCGCGACGCGCCGCCGCCTCGATCTCCTCGCGAGGCGCGTCGGGCCGCGCGTAGGCGATGTTCTCGGCGACGCTGGCGCTGAACAGAAAGCTCTCGTCGCTGACGAAGGCGACCTGCGAGCGCAGCGATCCGAGGTCCGCCGCCCTGACGTCGACCCCGTCGATCGAGACCGACCCCTCGCTCGGGTCGTAGAGCCGCCCGACAAGGGCCACGAGGCTCGTCTTGCCGGACCCCGAGGGACCGACGAGGGCGACGGTACGGCCCGGTTCGACGGTGAGGTCGATGTCGGTGAGCGCGGGCCCGCTGCCGTCGTAGCTCAGCGTCACCCCGCGCAGCTCGACCTTCCCGTCGCCGGCGGGCAGCGGCGGCGCACCGGCGGGGCTCTCGATGCGCGGTTCGCGGTCGATGATCTCGAACAGGCGGTTGCCGGAGGCGATCGCGCGCTGCGCCATGGCCATCGCCATGCCGAGCATGCGCATCGGCGCCGCCAGCATCGCCAAGTAGGTGTAGAAGGCCGTGAAGTCGCCGAGGCTGAGGTCGCCGGCGATTACCTGACGTCCACCAATCAGCAGCACGAGCGCGATCCCGAGCTGGGGCAGCAGGCCGAGCAGCGGTGAGAAGAACGCCTGCAACCGGGTCGAGTAGACGCTCTGGTCGAAGACTCGGGCGACGGCGCGCTGGAAGCGTTGCAGCTGATGCTCCTCGCGGGCGAAGGCCTTGACGATGCGGATTCCCGAAACGCTCTCCTCGGCCTCGGCGGTCAGCTCGGCGATCCGCTGCTGCACCTCCTGCACCGCCGGCCGGGAGAGGCGGTTGTAGCGCGATGCGGTGTAGACCACGAGCGGAACCGGCGTCAAGGCAAGCAGGGCCAGCCAGGGCTCGATCGCGATCATCACCGCGCTGGCGAGGGCGATCGTCAGCATGTTCTGGGTGAGGAAGATCAGGCCGTAGCCGAGGAAGAAGCGGATCGACTGCAGGTCGACGGTGGCGCGCGACATCAGCTGCCCCGTTTGCTGGGAGTCGAAGAAGCCCAGCTCGAGCCGCTGCAGATGAGCGTAGAACCGCTGGCGCAGATCGAACTCGACCGCGAGCGAGACCCGTCCGGCGACGATTCTTCGCACCATCGTCAGCCCCAGGCGCAGAACTCCGGCGGCGGCGATCGCCAGCGCGAGGGGGAGCAGGTCGGGCCGTTCACCCATCTCGATCGCGTTGACCGCGCGACCGATCAGCCACGGGATCAAGACGGTCATCCCCATCGCCATCCAGGCGAATGCCAACGAGCCCCACAGCTGTCGGCGATAGGGCCGCAGAAAGCTCAGCAGGCGGCGAAAGGTCCGCATCGAGCCACTATACAAAGTGAAGTAAAGGCCGCCGGCCGGGGAGCGGCGGTCGGCCGTGCGACGCACGACCTATCGCTAGTCGAAGACGGCGGCCTTGGCGCTGGTCACCTTGCCACCCTTGCAGGGGTGTCCTCCCTGACCGGGGGGCGGCAGGATCTGGAAGTTGGTGACGGCGTGGTAGGGCGTCGTGGCGCCGTTGTTCTGGGCCAGGGTGATCACGAGCCGGTAGAAGCCGGCCGGCAGGTCGTGGTAGTAGATCTCTGGGCGGGTTGCGGGGGAGTAGCTGCCGCTGGCCCCGATCCGCTCGGCGAGCTCGCCGTTCGGCCCCGAATAGCGAGGGAAGTCGAACGAGGCGCCGACCAGGCGGCCCCGGCCGACCGGACTCTCCTCGGCGCGCCTCAGTTTCACCGGGTCGACGCAGTCGGGGACGCGATTGAGCGAGAAGCGCAGGTGACCCTCGCCCAACTGGGGTTCGCCGTCGAAGTGGTCGGCGGCGAGGCGAAAGTTGCGAACCTTGACCTTGACCACGACGGCACGGCTTTCCTGCCGGGCGCCGTTGCGGGGGGAGATCACCTCGACGCGCGGTTCGCCTGGCGACGGCGCGGCCTCTGCGGCTGGGTCGCTCCCCTCGTTGGCGGTGACCGCAAGAGCGGCACCCGCCATCGCCGCCAGGGCTGCAAAGATGGCGATTCCCGGCCGCATGCGGCCCGGAAGATTACGCCCCATAGCCCGATGACCCCGTCGAGATGACCCCGGCCACCGAGCTTGCCTACAGGATCGGCGCCGCTGCCCGGCGCCCGGCGAGCTGGCTCCAGCTGCTCAAGTTCGGCCTGGTCGGCTCTTCGGGCTACGTCATCAACCTCGGCGTCTTCGTCCTGCTCGTCGACCTGCTCGGGGCATACCACTCGCTGGCGGCGGTGGGTGCGTTCTGTGTCGCGGTGACCAACAACTTCCTTTGGAACCGGCACTGGACGTTTGACGCGGGCGAGGACCGCGCTGCCTTCCAGGCCCCCCGGTTCCTGGTCGTCAGCGTCGCTGCGTTGGTCCTCAACCTCGCCGTCCTCGAGGCGCTGATCGCGGGAGCCGGCGTGGGCAGCCTCCTTGCCCAGGCGATCGCCGTCGCCGTCGCGATGCCGTTCAACTTCGTCGGCAACAAGCTCTGGACCTTCGCCGGCTAGTGGCGCGCGGCTGGGGCTACCAGTCCCGCTCGAGCCAGCGCCGCAGCTCCGGAAGCCGGGAGCGCAGATCCGGCTCCGGCGCGTCGAGCTCGCGCAGGGCGACCTGGATGGCGGCGCCGAGTGCCAGTGTCGTCTCCTCGCCTCCGCCAAGGCAGGACTCCAGCTCGCCAAGCGCCTGGTGGTCGGTTCGCAGGTCGTTTAGGGCCGACCGGGCGGCGGCGGGATCGGTCTCGGCATGGGCGATCACCGCCTCCAGCCCGGCTCTGACCCTGTCCTCGGGCGGCGCCTCCTCGGCGGCGGCGATCGCCCGCTTGACGAACCCTTCGTGTACGCGCCCTTCTACCAGCAGGGCGGTTCTCGTACCCTCTCTCATGTTGGGACCTCCTCTTCAGGTCTCGGCCGGGCCCCGGGGCGTCGCAAGCGCCGCCGGGGCCGACTTGTTCTCTAGCTACCGACGCTAAGTCCACCCCCGGACGGCGAAGGGCGAAAAACCCCTCCAAACGGCAGTTTTTGCACTCTTTTGACACTGCCGTCACGCCTTGGTCGCGATAAAACCGCTTGGAGGTCTTTGACCATTCGCTGGCCAGCATATGCGCCAGCGGTCCGGCGGTCAACGGTCCGTGCCAGACTCCGAAGAGATGAGCGACGAGAAGCCGAATTACGACGCTAGCGCTATCGAGGCCGAGCGCCAGGCCGTCTGGCGGGAGCGCGACGCCTTCGAGACCCCGGCTCCCGACGGGAGCAGTCCCGCTGTCTACGTCAAGCCCTCCAGCCCGTTCACGTCCGGCAATCTCCACATGGGGCACGTGCGCGATTACTCGATCGGCGACGCTTACGCGCGCTTCCGGCGCGCCAGGGGAGACGCCGTCCTCTTCGGCTTCGGCTTCGACGCCTTTGGCCTGCCGGCCGAGATGGCAGCGATCGAGCGCGGTATCCGCCCGGCCGATTGGGTCGAGCGCTGCGGCGAGCGGATGCTCGGCCAGATGAAGCGGCTTGGCTTCTCCTTCGACTACGGCCGCGCCTTCTACAGCTCGGATGAGAGCCAGTACCGCTGGTCCCAGTGGCTCTTCCTGACCCTGTTCGAGGCAGGGCTGATCTACCTGGACGACGCGACGGTCGACTGGTGCGACACCTGCCAGACCACCCTGGCCGCGCTCCAGGTCGAGAACGGGCGCTGCTGGCGCTGCCACAACCCCGTGCGGCTGATTCGGCGCCCGACCTGGTTCCTGCGCGTCACCCCATATGTCGAGGAGAACGACCGCAACCTGGAGGCGCTCGACAACTGGGATGAGCTTTCGCTGAAGACGCAGCGCTACATCCTCGGCCGCACCGACGGCGTCGAGCTCGACCTCGACGGCGGGGAGGCGGGCACGCTGACCGTCTTCACGCCCCACCGAGACGCCCTCGGCGCGGCCAGCTTGGTGCTGCTCTCGCCGCGGCATCCGGAGATCGAGCGCTGGGTCACCGACCCCGAGGTCGTCGAGCAGCTCGACGAGCTGCGCTCGGGCGGCTGGGAGCGGAGCGCTCGCGACGCCTCGGCGGTGCCGCTGATCGACACCGGCCGCTCTGCCCGGGGGGCGTCTGGAGAGGAGCTCCCGGTCTTCGTCTCACCGCTGGTCGACGCGCGCTACGGGCCGACGGCGGTGCTCGGGGTCCCCTCTGTGGACGAGGCTGACGAGGCGATCGCCTCCCGGGCCGAGCGCGTCGGCGCGACCCAGTCCGCTTCGCCGGGCGCAGCCCAGCGGCCGGCGAAGCGCTACCGGGCCTCGGACTTCTCGATCTCGCGGCAGCGCTACTGGGGGACGCCGATCCCGGTCATCCACTGCGATAGCTGTGGAGCGGTCCCCGTGCCGATCGAGGACCTGCCGGTGCGACTTCCCCGCGACGTCGAGCCGACCGGCCAGGGCAATCCACTCGCCGAGCGCCCCGACTTCGTCGAGGCGCCGTGCCCCAGGTGCGACTCGCCGGCGCGGCGGGAGACCGACACCCTCGACTGCCATTTCGACGCGCTCTGGCTCTGGGTTCCAGCCGCCGTGCCGCCGGAGGCGCGCGAGAGCGAGATGTTCAGCCATCCCGACCTGGAGCGCTGGCTGCCTTCGGAGCGGCTGGTCGCGGGCAACGACAGCGGCAGCTTCGTCTTCGACCAGCGCGTGGTCACCAAGGCGCTGCGTGACATCGGCCCGTTCGCATTCCTCGAGGAGGGCGAGCCCTTCGCCGGCTGCCTCTTCCACGAGATGGTCGTCGCCGACGGCCGCAAGATGAGCAAGCACCTCGGCAACGTCGTCGATCCCGACGAGTTGGTCGGCGAGCACGGCGCCGACACGCTGCGCCTCGCGATCCTCTACGCGGCGGGGCCGGCCAAGGCGCTCAACTGGAACGACGGCGCGATCCGCTTCGCCTCGCGCTTCCTGCGCAACGTCTGGGACTACACGCACGAGCGGCTCGGCGCCGCGGCCGCTGCGACCACCGACGCCGAGGCGGCCGCGGACACCGCTTTCCTGCGCGAGCGGCTGGCCAAATGGTGCGACAACGGGATCGAGAGGATCACGGCCGACCTCGAGGAGCTGCAGATGCACAAGGCGATCCGCAACGTGACCCGGCTCTTCGAGCGCATCCAGGACTACGAGAAGCGGATCGTCAAGCGGCGGGGCCAGCTCGACCGCCAGGACCTCGAGGCACTGCTGGCGGCGCTGACCCTCCTCGCCAAGGTTCTCTGGCCTTTCGCGCCGCATGCCGCCGAGCGGCTGCTGATCGCGCTCGGCGCGGAGGACGGGGCGAACCTGGGCACGCCGTGGCCGCTGACGGCCGAGCGCGAGGGGAGCCCTGTGTAGGCTTTTTCGAAAGATCGAGGCCCGACGGGTATTGCCCAGAATTAATTGATCGGTACCTTGGCTTTCTGCTATACACGCTCGCTCATGGTCGGACGGATAACTGGGAAGAGGAGGAAGAGGTTCGCCAAGGCTGGCGGCCTGCCTTCGCGAACCCAGAAAGCCGGTCTGGGGCGATGAGCCTCGCGGCCGACCAGCGCACCCGCTCCTGTGCGACGGAGCTGGTCTGCCGTGACTGTGGGCTCCGGCTGCCCCTTATCGACACCACCTTCAAGTGCCTGCGCTGCGGCCAGGGGCTCGACATCGACTACGACTACGAGCTGGCCAAGGCGCGCATCGCCGAGCGCGGAATCGGCGACCGACCGGCGCAGGCGCGCGAGCTGAACATCTGGCGCTTCGAGGAGCTGCTGCCGATCGTCGACGCCCGCGCCAAGGACCGGGTCGGACGGTACAGCGGCCGCACGCCGCTGATCCACGCCGACCGGCTCGGCGCCGAGCTCGGCCTCCGCAAGCTCTACCTCAAGGACGACAGCACCCAGCGGCCCAGCCTCTCCTACAAGGACCGGGTCGTCTCGATGGCCGTGGCGCGGCTCCTGGAGCTGGGCAAGACCGAGATGGGCTGCGTCTCGACCGGCAACGTCGGCACGTCGGTCGCCTCGCTTGCTTCCAAGGCGGGCGTCGCCGCCTATGTCTTCTACCCGAGCAACATGGAGCGGGGCAAGGCGCGGGCCTGCCGCGCCCTCGGCGCCCAGGTGATCCAGCTCGACGGGAACTACGACGAAGCGAACCGCGCCTGCCGCGAGCTCGCCCTGGCCACCGGCATCCAGTTCACCAACATCACGCTGCGTCCCTTCTACGCGGAGGGCGCCAAGACGACCGCCTACGAGGTGGTCGAGCAGCTGGATTGGCAGGCTCCCGACCACTTCGTGATCCCGGCCGCCGGAGGGACCCTCTCCTCGCGCGTCCACAAGGGGCTGGGGGAGATGCAGACGATCGGCATGGCCGAGACGGAGGGCACCAAGATTCACATCGCCCAGGCCGAGGGCTGCGCTCCGATTGCGACCGCCGTGCTCGACGGCAGCGGCGAGATCGAGCCGCAGACGCCGCAGACCGCGGCGCACTCGCTGGCGATCGGCGCGCCGGGCGACGGACCCCTCGTCGTCGACGCGGTGACCTCGCGCGGCGGCTCGGCGGCGACGGCGACCGACACGGAGATATTCGAGGCGCTCGACCTGCTCGGCGCCACCGAGGGGATCCTCACCGAGCCGGCCGGCGGCACGACGATCGCCGCGACGATGAAGCTGGCCCAGGAGGGGAAGCTCGGCGCCGACGACACCGTCGTCGCCGTGATCAGCGGCAACGGCTACAAGACGCTCGACGAGCATCCCGAGAAGCCCTGGCCCTCGATGGTCGCCTGCGACGTCGAGTCGATGGAGGCGACGCTGAACGAACTGCGGCAGACGGGCGCCGGCGCCGCCCAGCCGACGCTCTAGCTCAGCCGAGCACCTGGACGATCACGGTCCGCTCGCGCGGCCGGTCGTCGAAGTCGATCAGCACCAGCTGCTGCCAGGTGCCGAGCGCCAGGCGGCCGTCGAGAACCGGCACCGCCTCGGAGGGGCCGACCAGCGTCGCGCGCTGGTGGGCGTGTGAGTTGGAGTCGTGGTTCAGCCGGTTGTGCTCGTAGTCGGCCTCGGTGGGGATCAGCCGCTCGAGCATCTCGCGCAGGTCGTGGACGCCGCCGGGCTCGAACTCCATCGTCGCGACCGCCGCGGTCGAGCCGCGCACGAAGGCAAGCACCTGGCCGCTGGTGGTCTTCGCTTCCGCCACGCAGCGCTCCACCTCGTCGGTGATGTCCAGGACGTCGGCGTCGCCCTGCGTCGAAAAGCGCAGCTCGAAGGTGCGGCCGTTCACGGCGTCAGGCTAGCCGGATCGGTTCAGCACCGTGAGTTCCTCATTGCGCTCGGGCCAGAAGCCATCGTGACGATTCCCTCGTCCTGCGGATCGTCGAAGGGCTCGTGCGGTTTGGGCTGTCTCCACGGCGCCCCGGTTTGGTAGCAATCGGGGGGTGCGGCGGCGTAAGCCGAGACTGTGGGCTTTTCGGCATCTGGCTTTTGCGGGAGCGCTCCTGGCGATGGCGGGGTGCGGCGTCGACGAGACCGGAGGTGCCGCCAAGGAGAGCGCCATTGCGATCGACGGTCTCTATCCGCCGTTCGATCCATCTGAGACTCGCTACGTCTCGCGCTGCGGGCGAGCGGATGCGCCGATCCGCGCGCAGGCAGGCGAGGGCGTCGAGGTCACGGTGGGCTCAGCTCCACCAAAAGGGGGGACCTTCGAGATCGAGCCTGGCGTGGCGCCGGGTGAGGATTTCAAGTTCGCGGTTGCCGAAGGCGCGAGGCGGCACCGCTACCGCGTGCGTTGCCTGCCGGCCGACTTTCCGGCTTGGCGGTACGAAAGGGTCGGAGATGTCGAACCCGCCCTGTTCGTGGTCGCCTTCAAGGCGTCACGTGAGGAGCGCCCGTGGGTGATCGTCTTCGATCAAGACGGGGCTCCTCGCTGGTGGTACAGCCCTACGAGGCGCGCTCTGTGGGGGCAGATCCTCAGTGACGGCTCGGTCGCCTGGGCACGGTCGTTCGGCGACGGCTACGGCCTCGACCCCCGCATGGCCCACGAGGTCCATGCGCTCGACGGTCAGCTGCTGCGGTTGATCCGGACCAGCGGCTCGATCATCGACGGCCACGAGTTGCGCGAGGTGGACGGGGACGGCGTCCTGGTTGATTCCTACGTGGCCGAAACCGCGGACCTGCGCCGCTACGGCGGACCGCGTCGGGCGGCGATCGTCTCGGCCGAAGTTCAGGAACTCGATCGGCGTGGGAAAGTCCGGTGGCGCTGGAACTCGCGGGGAAAGATCGCGCTTGCGGAGACCGGTCGCTGGTGGAGGAACGTCCTCAGCAACCCCAAACGCAGGCAGGGCCGCGCCGCCTTCGATCCGGTGCACATCAACTCGATCGAGCCGCGCGGATCCGAGGAAGTGGTGATCTCGACGCGCCATACCGACGCCATCTACGGCATCGAACGCTCGAGCGGCGAGATACGCTGGAAGCTGGGCGGTAGCAAGACCGCCGATTCGCTCCGGATCCTCGGGGACCCGGCCAGGAAGCTGTTCGGCGGCCAGCACGACGCGCGCATCGCCGAGGACGGCAGCCTGAGCGTCTATGACAACGGCAAGGATCGTCCCCGCCGCCCGCGGGTTGCCTTCTACCGCCTCGACCCGCGGCGCGGAATCGCGCGCTACCTCGGCCAGCTCAACGACCCGGAGGTGAGGTCCAGCCACTGCTGCGGCTCTGCCCGGCAGCTTGCCGGCGGCGGGTGGCTGGTGAGCTGGGGAGATAATCCCCTCGTCACCGCTTTTGACGCAGATGACCAGATCGCCTTTCGGCTGGCGATTGCCGCCTCGTCCTTTCGGGCGGTCCCCGTTCCGCCGGGCGCGGGGAGCATCGAGGAGCTCGACCGAGGGCTGGAGGCGATGGAGGTCGACTGACTCCTCCATCTTCCGCTGCCGATGCCGGAGGAGGGACTCGAACCCCCGACACGCGGATTATGATTCCGCGTCAACCGTTTCCGGCGTCTGCTGATACTAGCGCCCTTTCGCTCTACAGAGCCATTTCTGTCGGTTTCGCCGAGCCGTCGTTTGCGGCTGTTTCCGGACCTTTCCTTGCCACCCCCTTGCCACCTAGGCGCAAGGGCTAGGACGATCTGGAAGTCTTCCGCTAATGAACAGGCTGACGATCTATTACGGGTTGATTTGGCAGGAGCAGGGCTCGCTGCTTTCCGAGTATCCGCTCCGCGACGCGGTCGAGCGTGCTGAATCGGTCAATCGCTACAACCACGATTGGTTGATCGGCAATCTCTCAGTCGATGAGGGGCGACAGCTTCTCGTAGGAAAGCTGGGATATCCAGAGACCGAGCAGCGAACGCAGGAGGACTACGACCCAGTGGATCAGGCGTTCGTAGAGCAGACCGTCGAAGTGCCCGATGCGGCCTCGGCCGCATTTGCGCTCAACTACGCCTCGGGTGCGCTTGCCTTTGAAGGAACGGACCGAATTGGACCAACCGGCTTCGTCAATCATTTCGTCGCGCTCCTCAGGACCGTTGACGAGGGCTTCAAGGGTCAGTTAGTCCGAATCGCCACCGAGTACCGCGAGTTCCTTGCGGCGGTAGACAAGGTGACGCGGGTTAGCTTCGAGGTAGTCCCTACGAATCCCAGGGACCGCAACATTTTTAGACCGCTAGACGAAGGCATGAAGGCCGCAAATGCCTCGCGCGAGCGGGTGACTCTTGAGAACGACGAAGGGCTTGTCGTACCGCCTCCTGAGAGCCGGGACGAGACGACCGATAACCCCGCCATTATGGGTATCGAGATGAATGAGGAGGGCTACGGCAATGGCTTCAAGATCGACGCCAAACGCCAGGGCCGCGACTATCGCTTTGACTCTGAACATGGAGGCGGACTGCTCCGGGACGTAGTCGAGGACGCACCCGAGGATGCTGACTACCGGACGAGCGCGTTGGTCGAGCACTTGGAGGAGAAACGCCTAGATGAGGAAGGGATCGGAGACCGGGAATCCGAGACGGACGAGGTCGAGCGAGAGGACGAGCCGCCCGCTGCGGCCGCGCTGGGAGAGGGCTAGCTTGTGGCGGTGGCTTCGCGCCGCGAGACAACCGTGACGCCGCCAGAGGAGGCCGGGCAGGACTTCTACGAGTCCACGCGTTTTTGGAGCGCCGCCCGCGCGTATGGCTTCGACCAGCTAATCCTGACCTGGGCCACCGCGGTCGCGCTCGCATTTGCGGGAGGCGTCCTGTTCCTTTTTCTCAACGGCGATCTACCGCTCACCGGCGTCAAGGCCCTAGCGGTGGCCTACGTGAGTCTCGGGGCTGCGTTGTTCGGCATTGTTCTTGCCGGTTTCGCGGTCGTCGCTGCGTTTTTCGATCGCGACTACGTATCGAAACTCCAAGAGGCCGGGACGCTCGGGAACTCACTTTTCGGGTTCTGGTGGGTGGCGGCCATAACTGTCTTGGCTGTGCTTACCAGCGTGGGCCTGACTGTCGCGGCGTTCGTGGGGGCGTCGGAGCCGGTGACGGCGGTCGCGCTCGGGATCGCGACGACGCTATTTGTCGCAAGCCTAGGGGAGGCGCTGTCCCTCGTTGGGACCATCATGCGCCACGCCCTCTATCGGAGCAAGTTGGCGCGACGCGACATCCGGATTACGCAGCAAGAGCCGTAGACCTGCCGGCCCCCTCAGCACTCGGCGTTCCGTCCCCTGCGATCTGATCGAAGAAGGCGGCGCTGCCCACGCCCGCGTCCATCAGATGGATGTAGGTCGAGAGCGTGAAGCCGGGATCGGCGTGCCCTAGCCAGGCTTGGACCTGCTTCACGTTGCGGCCAGCCTCAAAGAGCAAGCTCGCGCAGGTATGGCGGAACGTGTGGAACGAGACGGTCGAGCGCGTTCGCTTCTTGCCGTCGATCTCGACCTCGATGCTGAACCCCGCGCTGATCGCAGCGGGGGCCAAGACGCGGCGGTAGACGTTCTCGGGGCGCAGCTCGCTACCCGCCTTTGAGGCGAATACAGGAGCTTTCGCCCCTCGGTAGCCGTCGCGGCGGTGGGCGAGAAGCCGCTGCGCCATGCCGGGAGACAGCGGAAGGTCGCGCTTCCCATCCTTGCTCTTGAGGCGCTTCCGTCTCCCCTTGTAGAGCTGTTCGCGGACCCTCACCTTGGGGCTGTCGCCCAGGTCCACGTGCTCCCAGCGCAGGCCTATGGCCTCCGAGATTCGCAGGCCGGTATGGGTCAGGAACTCGAAGAACAGCCGCCAGTCTGCTGGGATCGCGGCCAAGATAATCGCCAGCTCCCCTCGCGTCAGCGCCTTGGCGTCGTCGGTCTCCGGCTCCTCGCTGCTGGCGGCGGGGATGCGCACGCCCAAGACCGGATTGGATCGCAGCACGCCGTCCTCAACGGCGGTTGCGAACATCACCGACAGCGCGGCTCGGAGCTTCTTGATCTGCGAGGTCGAGCAATCGTCGCGGCGCATCTGGCCAAACAGGTCCCGCACGTCGGCGGGCTCGATCTCCGCCAGCTTCCAGGCTTTCCAGCGCGGCATCGCATGAGCCTTGATCGGGCGTCGGTACTCCGGTCGCGTCGTCTCGGAGAACCCCCGCGAGGTGCGGCCGGCGTAGCTCTCGATCCACTCCTCGAAGTAGTCGCCGAAGCGAACCCTCGACCGGGGCCGCTTCTCGCCAGCGGTGCGGCTCGCCTTCGCCTCCCGAGCCTCGGTAATCGAGGCGAAGGATTCTTTGCGCTGCTGCCCCCGGTACTCCCAGGTGATGATGTAGCGGGAGCCGCGTTTGTAAATGCCGGGATAGCGAGTCTTTTCTAGCTTCGCTGCCATTGGGCTCATCTCCTCGTCGTCTGGCCCGCTGCCGTATTGCGGGCGAGTGTGGGTGGGTCCTCGGACACGACATGCCGATACCGTTCCCGCTGCGACCGGACCTCGGAGACTTGGCCGGTCGTCGCGGGGCCGGTGTTCCAGCACGCGGCCCCACTTCTGTCTCTACAACGGTACATCGCCTCTCGGCGTCTCAGGGCCGCCGACCGCCGCCAGCTCGTAGCCAGCGATCCAGCTCGGAGCGGCGGGCAATCAACGCCGAGCCGTCGTGGTGGAGCGGGATGCGCCGGGCCGACGCGAGCGCATAGACCCGCGAGCGGGGAGAGTCGATGTAGTCGGCGATCTTGTCTGCGCCCCGAAGCCATCCGTCGTCAGTCTCGTCGTCAGACTGCTTCACCAGCTCGGCTGCGCGGCGGGCGATCTGCTCGATCAGATCGTCGTCCATGTCCAGCCGAACGGTGGTCATCTGCACTCTCTTGTCCAGCGGCGTCGGCTCTTGCATCGGGGGCGGCCCGGCCTCCCCTTGACCGAGCCGATCAATCGCCCGATCCGGCGCGCCGACCGCGCGGAAGGTCGGAAGGACCGCGACCCCTCCGCATCGTTCGCTTTCGAGCGGCAGCAGCAGCCAGTCAAAACACGAAATCCAACGCCAATCAGAAACCAGCCAACAGCTAGAAGCAGCCTCAGACCGAAGTCACGAGAAGCAGCACAAAGGCCAACAGGGCGACCCCTCAAGGCAGCGAAGCAGCCATGAGGTTCTAGCCCCAACAGCCAACAGCAACCACCCTCACGCCCTATCACTTGGCCAAGTGATCCGATGCAACCGGCCCCCGCCCTGGACAGACAGGGCGGATGCTCTCCATCGGCAAGCTCGGCAAAGGACAGGAGCGCTACTACCTCGACAAAGTCGCCGAAGGCGCTGAGGACTACTACTCCGGCGAGGGCGAGCAGGCCGGCCAGTGGCTCGGCGACGCCGCTGAGGACCTGGGCCTGTCCGGCGACGTGGAGGCCGCCCAGCTCGAAGCGATGCTGACGGGGCGCAGCCCCGTAGACGGCGAGCCGCTTGTCGGGATGCGCGGCGTCCCGTCGAGCGGATCGGTCCCTGGCTTCGATCTCACCTTCTCGGCTCCCAAGTCGGTCTCCCTGCTGTGGGGCCTCGGCGGTCCGGTCGCGGCCGTCGAGGTCAAAGCCGCCCACCGCGAAGCGGTCGGCGCGGCGCTCGACTACATGCAGCGCGAGGCGTGCTGGACCCGCAGGGGCGCAGGCGGCTCGGAGTTCGTCAAGGGGAACGGCTACCTCGCGGCCGGCTACGTCCACCGGTCCTCCCGGGCCGGCGATCCGCAGCTCCACACCCACGTCCTCATCGCCAACGCGACCAAGGGACCGGACGGCCGCTGGACCCGCCTCTACCACCCCGCGATCTACGACCACGCCAAGACCGCCAGCTACATCTACGAGGCCCACCTTCGCCACGAGCTGACCCGCCGCCTTGGCGTCGAGTGGCAGCCGACCCGCAAGGGCATCGCGGAGATCGCGGGCGTCGCCGACGAGCACCTACGCGCCTTCTCCACCCGCCGCCAACAGATACTCGAGGCGGCGGGCGCTGACGCCTCGGCGCGCTCGATGCAGGTTGCGGCGCTGACGACCCGCCAGCCGAAGGAGCGCGACGTCGGCCGCGGCGAGCTGCTTGAGCGGTGGCGATCGAGGGCGCAGGAGATCGGCTTGGACCGCGAGGCGATCGCGCGCACCTTCGACCCAGACGCGGCACTCAGGATCGAGCGCTCCGACGCGCCCGCCGTCTCGGCGGCGCAGCTCGGCCGCGCCGTCACGGCGTCCGCGTCCCACTTCGACCGCCGCGAGGCGATCCAGGCCGTCGCCGACTCGCTGCCGCAGGGAGCGCCGGGAGCCGAGGTCGAGCGCTTGGCCGACGCCTACCTCGCGTCAGGGTCCGTAATCCAGATTGCCGAGACCGCCAAAGGCCCCCGCTACACGACCCGCCACATCTGGGAGCTTGAGCGCGAGGCGCTGGCAGCCGCCGAGCGAATGCGCTCGCAGGGACCGACGCCGGCCGGCGAGCTGATCGCGGCCCGCGTGATCGGCGCTCGCCCGACCTTGAAGGACGATCAGCGCGAGATGGTCCGCCGCCTGCTGACGGGCGGCGAGGGAGTCGCCGTGGTGATCGGCGAGGCCGGCAGCGGCAAGACCTTCGCCATTGTCGCCGCAGCGGACGGCTGGGCACAGGCCGGGATCGAGCTGCGAGCGGCAGCGCCGACCTGGCGCGCGGCGAACGTGATGCGAGCCGAGGGCTTGTCGGCGCTGAGCATCGCCAGCCTGCTCCTGGCGCTCGACCGCGCCGAGCATGAGGGCGGCGAGGGCTTGCCGCGCGAGTCGGTGCTCTTGATCGACGAGGCCGGGATGGTCGATTCCGCCACCTTGGCGCGGCTCGTCTCCCACGCCGAGGCGGCCGGGGCCAAGCTCGTCTTGGTCGGCGACCCCGAGCAGCTCGGCGAGATCGAGGCGGGCGGCCTGTTCCGAGCGCTGGCCGAGCGCGGCGAGGCGATCCACCTTGACGAGGTGATCCGCCACCGCCGCGAGCTCGACCGCGATGCGGCGAAGCGGATCAGGGCGGGCGAGGGCCGCGAGGCGCTGTCCCTCTACCGCTCCTCGGAGCGCGTCACGGTCGCCCCGAACGCTGAGGAGCGCCGCGAGGCGATGGTTCGCGACTGGCACCAGTCCTTCGAGCGCGGCGAGGACGCCGTGATGGTCGCCAAGCGAAACGCGGAGGTCGCGCGGCTAAACGAGATCGCGCGGGAGGTTCGTCGCCAAGCGGGAGCGCTCGGCGACTCAGAGATCGAAGTGGGGGAGGCCGCTTCGCCGCCGGCGATCAGGTCATCACCCGCGTCAACGACCAGGCGGCCGACGTGTTCAACCGCGAGCGCTGGCGCATCGCGGAGGTCGATGCCGCAGAGCGCCGCGTCGTCCTCGAAGGCGTCGACCAGGCCAAGGCGGTCGAGGTCGGAGCCGACTACCTGGCGCGGACCAATCCCCACTCAGGGGCCCCGGCGCTCGAACACGCCTACGCCGTGACGACCTACTCCGCTCAGGGCACGACGGTTGATCGCGCCTTCGTCGCGGCCGATCCGTCGATGGACAAGCAGGAGCTATACGTCGCCGCCTCGCGGAGCCGCGAGGAGACCTTCATCTACGCCACCCCGGAGATTCAGACCCAGCGCGAGGAGATCGCGCCGCAGTCTCCCCGCTTGCGCAAGGGCATCCCACACATCGGCGAAGCCGCCGAGCGCGACCGCTCCCAGCTCGCCGCCCACGACCAAGCGCTGCGCTCGAAGTTCGCCGGCTTGCCAACCGAGGAGCTGGTCGCCCGCCGCGAGGAGCTTTCGGGCGCGGCCAGCCGGGAGACCGTCCTATCAGAACGGCGCAGCGCCCTACAGGAGCGGATCGAGCGTGCCCGCGAGGGGATCGACGGCTTCGCCGCCGAGCGCGAGGCCGCGCAGGCGCTACCTCGCCGCGAGCGCCGCGAGGAGCTGGCGCGCATCGACTCTTGGGAGGCGAGGTCGCGCCGTCAAACCGCTCGGCTCGAAGCCGAGCTATCGGAGATGCCCGTCGTCGGCGATCCGGCTCGCCGCGAGCTGGCGGTCGCCGATCAGGTTCTCGCGCAGCGGCGCGAGCTGGCGATCATCGCCGCGCAGATCTCCCCGCCCGCTTACGTCAAGGCCGAGCTGGGGGAGAGGCCCACCGACCCCGCGAAGCGCAAGGCTTGGGATCGTGGCGTCTCGGAGATCGAGCGCTACCGCCAGGAGAACGGCGTCAAGGACCCGAAGCGGGCGCTTGGGCAGGAGGCGAAGAAAGGAGCCGAGCGAGCGCGGCAGGAGGCAACGCGGCGGCGGCTCCTAGAGATGCAGCGAGCGCTTGGTCTCGGACAGCACATCGCTCGCGCTCGTCAGCTCGGCCGAGGGTTGGGGATCAGTCGCTAGCCGCCCCGACCTACCGGCGATTGAAGCACCGCTCGGGCGGCCGTCAACCCCCTTCGGGGGTCGGGCGCAAGCGCCCTTGACTGCCGCCCTCGCGGCGCTAGTTCTGCGGGTAGGTCGGGGTGGTGGCGGGTGGGTTGAGAACAGCGACGGCGCGCAGCCCTGCCGGTGTCGGCTCCACGACCTTGTCGTCCCGGTCATCGAACAGCCCAACCTCGCGCAAGCGGCGGATTGCCTGCTCGAACGTCGCCTTCTCGCGCTCGTCGTTGGGATCGCAGATCACCTCTCTCGCCAGCTCGTCGGCCGTCACAGGCCGAGGGTGAGGTTTGGCGGCGAGTTCGAGGATCAACGCTTCAACGGTCGCCACGTCGTACTTGGCCGGCGTTGGCACGTCTTGACCTTGGGCTCTCGGAATCGACTGCTCGGCGCTACCTCCCAACGGCTTTTGCCTTCCGCTTCCCGCCTTTGCGACTCCTGCCGGCTCCGTTGGTCTTGGCGGTCGCCTTCTTACCGTTCGCCGACGTGGCTTTGGACCACTTGGCTCGCTTCGGCTTGGCTTTCGAGAGGTCGCGGCTGTCCTCGAAGGCGAGGACGCCGACCGTGTAGCCCTTGACGGCACCCGCGTTCCCGTTGGCCTTTGCCACCCGCGCCGCAGACTCCCTCTGCTCTTTTTCGACTTGCTTGGTGAAGCGCTCAGCGCTTGCCCTGACGTTCTCCCATCCCTCAGCGTCGAGGACTAGAAGCGTGCGCCCGATGTGCGTATCCGCCTCCGTCAGCTTGCTCGCCTCCACAGCATCCGCCAAGCCATCGAACAATTCACTTGCGAGACCCGCGCCGACTGCCGTCCGCAGCCCCCCGTCGATTCCCCGCCACGCCTCGGCCGGAAGCAGGGTGCTCGCCGTGGCGCGGTAGTAGTGCTCGACTGCGCCCCGGCGCGGCTCGGTCTTGATCAGGGTAATGAGGTCGTAGTCCTTGAGGACTTTGACGTGGTAGCTGACCTGGCTCAGCCCTTCATCGAGCATCTTGGCGAGTTCGTTGGGGCTCGCCTGTCGTTCGGTGAGGATGCCGAGGATTGCGACTCGCAGCTCGTGTGCGAGCGCTTTCACGAAACGCTGATTGACTACTTGGCGCTTCTTGCTTTTGCGCTTTGCCATTGCCGTCCTTTTCTGTGTCCCACCGGAACGCGAGACAAGGGGCGCTGTCCACACAATTCACGGTGCGACCGCCCATGAATCTCCGAGCGATCGGTTCTAGTTTGAGTAGTGGACAGTTACAAATAGGAACCGATAAGTCTGTACTCACTTCTCGAACTAGGATTAGCTGTCGGTCGAGGTAGGGACGCCGGTCAGTTTTTCCCTGCCGGTCGAATCCGTGATCGGCTCGGGCGCAGACGTGCGGCTGCGCTCGTAACCAAACGACGTGATGATGAAGGTGACGCCGGGGTCCCCTGACTCGGCGCGGCGGTTGGCCGCTTCGCCCTCGATCTCTTCCATGCGCTCCCAAGATCGGGCCTGCTCGTCGGCGAGGTCTGCGCGGCCCTGGCGGTCGAGAGTGATCCGGTTCCAGGCCAGCATGACGCGCGGGTCGTCATGCAGCTTGCCGGCCCAAAGCGAGGCAAGTGCCTCAGCCATAGCGGCCTGCAAGATCAAGCCGGCGAGAGCCTGCCGCTCCTCGTTGGTCATTGCAGCAACATCCTCATCGGTGTAGAAGGGCAGTTTCACCACGCAGTAAAGGTGTTGAACTAGGTTGCCAACCCGCTCGGTTCCCACTATCTCGATAAACCCGTCCTTCAATAGCTCGTCTAGGTGATGCTCCACCGTGCTCTTGCGGCGCTTGAGCGTCTTTGCCAGTACTCGCGCCGTCTGGGGCCCTTCGTGGAGGGCGGCGAGAAGTTCTATTCGGATGCGGTGTCCGATGGCATAACTGACCGCGTCCTCTATGCCGCGTTCACTTTTGCCGATACGTCGAAGCGCTGCCAATGCTTTTGCCTTGATTCGCCGCGAATCCTCAGAGCTATCGGGTGACAGTGACTCTCGTAAAGGCTCCGGTGCAGACGTGCGGCTCCGCTCGTAACCAAACGACGTGATGATGAAAGTGACGCCGGGCTCCCCTGACTCGGCACGGCGGTTGGCCGCTTCGCCCTCGATCTCTTCCATGCGTTGCCAAGACGCCGCCTGCTCGTCAGCGAGGTCTTCGCGGCCCTGGCGGTCGAGCGTGATCCGGTTCCAGGCCAGCATGACGCGCGGATCGTCACGAATCTTCGTCGCCCAGAGGGAGGCAAGTGCCTCGGCCAAGGATGCCTGCAAGATCAGACCTGCAAGCGCCTGCCGCTCGCGACGGCTCATGGCGGCGGTGTCGGCGTCGGAGAAGTGCGCCAGCTTGACGACGCAGTAGAAGTCCTGAAAGCGGTTGCCGATCCGCTCGCTTCGCGCTACTTCGATCCATCCATCTTTCAGCAGCTCGTCAAGGTGGTAGCTCACCTTGTTGAGGGGTTGCCTGACGATCTTGGATAGACCGTCCGCGCTCGCCGGCCCTTCATGGAGGGCAGCGAGAATTTCGATGCGCACGCGGTGGCCGACGGCGAAGCCGACGGCATCCTCGATGCCTCGGTCGCCCGCGCCGATTCGGCGGAGCGCTTCAAGCGTCGTCGCCATCTCCGCTCTCCGCTCTTAAAGGCTCTGGATAGTCAGCAAGCGCGGAGCATAAGCGCCTGCCTCGCGGCGCGCGCCTGCTGGTCTGGAGATGGCTGCCGGTCAGTAAATAGCTGCCGGTCAAATTTTCTCTACCGTGGTCGCTTCTCCCGGCGGGGGAGGCCCGCTGGGGCTGAACCACGGAGGGAGGTGAGGGTCGATGAAGATCGCGCAAGTCGCGCACGTCTTTATGAGCGTGCTGATCATGAAGCACTCCTAGGCGGGTGCAGTTGGGCCGGTCTCGGGTCCTTTTGCCTTCGGGCTGAGATCGGCCCACCCTCCGCCTCTCTCGCGGCGGCGGTCGCTCCAGCGCGTAATGCCCAAGCTGTTCGGCTAGGTGCGCGGCTGTTCGGAAGCCAGGCGAACAAGATCGACCATGTTCGTCCCGAGGGCGTCGGCGAGGCTTACCAGCGTGATCCAACTTGGATTCTGCTCGCCGCGTTCGATTCGAGAGACCGAATAGGGGTGCATGTCTGCCTCGGCAGCAAGCGCCTCGATGCTCAGCTTGCGCTTCTTGCGCAGGCTGCGAATCGCGGCTCCAATTTGGGCAAGGCTCGGCTGCGGCACGAAGGCATGGCAGCCTCCCGCGACTCCGATAATTCAACCACCACATATATGTTAGTTTGACGATTCCTTAGGAAAGCTGTAGCGAGGGAGGGCGGATGCGCGCGGGGATCGATGCGGTGCAAGTTGCAGGGGCCAGTCGCACTCGAATCCGTGCCTCCATTGGTCTTGACCCCGCTCGGGTCAGGAGATGGCGTCCCGGTCGCTCTGTCCTCCCAGGCGGCCGGGACGCCCGCTAGCTCGGAGACTCATGAACTCGTCTCGCCTCGAAAGGGTCGTGAAGCACGACGGGCGCTTGAACGTCTTGTGCTGCCTGCTGGACGAGGGTGCCCTGTCGCCCACAGAGATTGCCGTTCGGATCGGGGAGACCTTGCAGGCTGTCCGCTATTGGGTTGGCCTTTTGGAGTCGTTCGGCCTTGTCGAGAAGCGGGGCGAACTCGTGGATGGCGAGCCGCAGTACGCGGCCTGCTTAGACGAGCAACCCGATTGGGTCCGAGCGGCCGTCCGGCAGCATCGGTCCCGCGCCGTCTGAGCGGTAGCGCGGCCCGCACCAGCTCCTCCGAATCACGACTAACCCGGCGCCCAATTCACCGGAATTCACCCCTTCCAAGTAGTGGACGCTCAGGTGCGCTCATGGCTAGACCCTTGCCACTTCCCTTGCCACCCCCTACGAAATCGGGCCGCCCAGGGCGGCCCAAAGTGTGTGTATTCCGCTTGCCAATGCCGATGCCGGAGGAGGGACTCGAACCCCCGACACGCGGATTATGATTCCGCTGCTCTAACCAGCTGAGCTACTCCGGCGGGAGGACGGATGGTATCGGTGCGAATGTCGGAGCCAACGGGTCGGAAGGGCGGCTAGCCTTGTCGGGCATGACGACCGAAGCGCTGGACAGGGCGGTGACGGCGGTCATCCGGGACTGCCTCGGACTCCAGCCCGGCGAGGAAGTGCTGGTCGTCTGCAACCCGAGCACCGAACAGCTCGGCGCTTTGCTGCGCATCCACGCCCAGGGCGAGGGTGGCGAAGCGACGCTGGCGGTGATCTCCGAGCGCGAATCGCACGCTGCCGAGCCGCCGCACGCGGTCGCCGCCGCAATGCTCGCGGTCGACGTGGTGATCGCGCCGACGATCCAGTCCCTCTCCCACACCAAAGCGCGCCGCGCGGCCAGCGAGGCCGGTGTGCGCGTCGCCTCGATGCCCGGCGTGACTGAGGAGATGCTGGCGCGTGTGATGGCTGCCGACATGAAGCTGCTGCGCAAGCGCGGCAACGCGATCGGGCGTGCCCTCGGCATGGGGGTTGAGGCTCGGGTCACCTCGCCGCAGGGCAGCGACCTGCGAATCGGCCTCGGCGATCGGACCGCGATCGTCGACGCCGGGGCGCTGGGCAAGCGCGGGGCCTTCGGCAACATCCCCTGCGGCGAGGCCTTCATCGCGCCGGTGGAGGGGACGGCCGAGGGCAAACTGGTCGTCGACGGCTCGATTGCCGGGATCGGCAGCCTCGACACGCCGGTCGAGCTGACCGTCGAGGGAGGGCACCTGGTCGAGGCGACCGGCAGCGTGGGCGCGCAGCTGATGGAGCTCCTGACCGAGCACGGCCGGGATGGCACCAACGTCGCTGAGCTCGGCATCGGCACGAACGAAGAGGCGATTCTCAGCGGCAACATCCTCGAGGACGAGAAGATCCTCGGCACCGCCCACGTCGCATTCGGCGCCTCGGCTGCGATCGGCGGCACCGTGCAGGTGCCGGTCCACCTCGACTGCGTCGTGCTCGAGCCGACCGTGGAGGTCGACGGCGCGATCCTCGTCGAGGCCGGCGAGCTGATCGTCTGAGCGTGTCGCCGCTGCTCTCGGTCCCGAACGTCTCCGAGGGCCGTGACGACGAGCGGATCTCGGCCCTCGAGGCTGCCTTCGCGTCTCCCGCGAAGCTGCTCGACCGCCATTCCGACGCCGACCACAACCGAACCGTGCTGACGCTTGCCGGCTCGTCCGTCGAGCTGCTCGAGAGCGTTCGCAGCGGGGCTGAACGCGCGGTCGATGCGATCGACATGAACGACCACGGCGGCGTGCATCCGGCGATCGGCGCGCTCGACGTCTGCCCGGTCGTCTGGCTCGACGGCGCCGAGCGCGAGGCGGCTCGGGACCTGGCGCTGCGGGCGGCCGACGCGATCGGCGATCTGGGGGTGCCCGTCTTCCTCTACGGGGAGCTGGCGAGCGGCAGCGAGCACGCCGAGCGCGCCTACTTCCGCAACGGCGGCCTCGCCGAGCTCTGGCTGCGAATGGAGGCCGGCGAGCTGCGCCCCGACCGCGGTCCCGACCTGCCGCACCGCACGGCGGGGGCGACGCTGGTCACTGCGCGGCCGCCGCTCGGAGCCTTCAACGTCGAGCTCGACACCGCAAACCTCGACGTGGCTCGCGCCGTGGCCGCCGGGCTGCGCGAGTCCGGCGGGGGGCTGCCGGGCGTGCGGGCGATCGGGCTGCCCTTGGCGAGCGGTCGCACGCAGGTGTCGACCAACGTGCACGATCCGGTCGCGATACCGCTCGGCGAGGTGGTCGAGCGGGTAAGAGCCCTGGCCGAGGCACTCGACGCCAGCCCGCTCGAGGCGGAGCTGATCGGCCTCGTCCCCGAGGCGGCGGTCGCCGGCTACCCGCCGGACGTGCCGATCCGCGGCTTCGATCCGGAATTGCACGTGATCGAGCGGCGGCTCGCGTCCCTGTCATGAGCGCCGCCCGCTAGATTCCGTGCGTGGCCCAGACGCGGAAGAAGCGACGTCGCAAGCACCGCGGCACGCAGGGCGGTCGTGTCGATCCCAGTCGGCGCACCAGCCGGCCGCGCAGCCGCCAGGAGGCGAAAGCACGCGCCCGTGCCGCTCGCAAGAGCCGGCCCGCATCGCGGGCAGACGCGCCGCCCACCTGGCGCAGCGCCATCTTCCGCGCTGTAGTGGCGGCGGCGATCTTCACGGTTCTCCTCGTGTTCCTCTTCGGCCGGCCCTTCGGCGCCGCGCTCGGACTCGGGGCGCTGATGCTCGTCTTCTACGTGCCGGCCGGCTACTACATGGACACGCTCCTCTGGCGGCGGCGCGAGCGCGCCCGCATCCGGGGAGAAGGGGAAGGGAAGTGACCCTCGACGTCGAGATGCTCACGGTGGGCCCGATCGCCGAGAACTGCTTCGTCGTCCGCTCCGGGGGCTCCGACCGCGGACTCGTCGTCGACCCCGGCGAGGAGGCCGAGCGGATTCTCGCCACCGCCGAGCAAATGGGGATGGCGGTGGATGCGATCCTTCTCACCCACTGCCACTTCGACCACATCGGCGCCGTCGCGCCGCTGGCGGCCGCGACCGCCGCCCCCGTCTACTGCCCGAAGCCGGAAGTGCCCGTGCTCGCCGACGTCATGGCCTACGTCCCCTTTCCCGGGATCGGTCCCTACGAGAGCTACGACGCCGACGAGACGGTCGAGGGCGGTGAGACGTTGGAGCTGGCTGGCCTGACGATCGACGTGGTCTTCACCCCCGGACACAGTCCCGGCCACGTCAGCTACTCGGTTCGCGACGAGGCGGCGCTCTTCTCTGGCGACGTCCTCTTCCAGGGATCGGTTGGACGGGTCGATCTGCCCGGTGGGGACGGCCCGACGCTGCTGCGCTCGATCGCCGACCTGCTCGACTCGCATCCCGACGAGACGGCGGTCTACCCCGGCCATATGGGGACGACGACGCTGGGCAACGAGCGAACGACCAATCCGTTTCTCGCTGCGCTCGCCTAAGCTCGCAGCCGCCATGGCGAGGACCTCCTACCAGGCGCCGCGAGGCACCTTCGACGTGCTGCCCGCCCAGAAGCGTCTGCGCCGCCGGATCGAATCGGTCGCCGTGACGATTCTCGGCCGGGCGGGCTACGAACCGATCGCGACCCCGATCCTCGAGGACACCGACCTCTTCGAACGGGGTGTCGGTCGCTCCACCGACGTCGTCCAGAAGGAGATGTTCACCTTCGAGGACAAGGGGGGGCGCAGCCTCACCCTGCGACCGGAGGGCACGGCGCCGATCTGCCGCGCCTATCTCGAGCACGGCATGCACAAGCAGGCGCAGCCGGTGAAGCTGTATTACCGCGGGCCCTTCTTCCGTCACGAGCGACCGCAGGCGGGGCGCTACCGCCAGTTCCACCAGGTCGGTCTCGAGGCGATCGGCAGCGACTCGCCGCTCGCCGATGCCGAGGCGATCATGCTTCTCTCCGACCTGATGACCGAGCTCGCGGTGCCGGGTGTCGAGTTGCGTCTCGGCAGCCTCGGCTCGCTCGACGCGCGCAAGGAATATCTGGAGGAGCTGAGGGCCTACCTGCGAGCGAACGAAGCCGACCTGTCGAAGGAGGTGCGCGAGCGGATCGACCTCAACCCGCTGCGAGCCTTCGACGCCGACGATGAGGGGACGCAGGCGGTGATGGCCAGCGCGCCGACGATCGTCGAGCGGCTCGACGGCGAAGACGCACAGCACTTCGCCGAGGTGCGCTCCCACCTCGAGGCCGCCGGCACCCCCTATGAGGTCGACGCGACGCTGGTGCGCGGTCTCGACTACTACACGCGCACGATCTTCTCCTTCGTCTGCCCAGCCCTCGGCGCCCAGTCCGAGGTGGGCGGGGGTGGCCGCTACGACGGGTTGATAGAGCAGCTCGGGGGGCCTCCTACTCCCGCGGTCGGCTGGGCGGCGGGAATCGAGCGGATCATGCTGGCGACGGGGGAGGAGGGGGCGCCCAGCCGCCGCGACGCCTTCCTCGCCGCCGCCGACGAGGACCAGCGGCAGCGGGCGCTGGCGCTGGCCATCGAGCTGCGCCACGCCGGGCTCTCCGCCGAGGTGGACCTGGCGGGTCGCGGCCTCAAGGGACAGCTCAAGCACGCGAACAGGATCGGTGCCCGCCACGTGCTGATCCTCGAGGCCGACGGGTCGCTGCAGATGCGCGACATGGAGAGCGGCGACCAGCGCCCGATCGCCCCCAGCGACGTCCTCGACGAGCTCGCGAGGTAAGCGGCGGTGAAAGACTGCCGGGGTCGATGACCGAGCAGTTCCCAGCGATCCAGGAGAACCGTTACCGCGACACCTGGTGCGGTCAGGTGCTCGGCGAGCGGGTCGATGCCGAGGCGAGGGTCGCCGGCTGGGTCCATCGCCGTCGCGACCACGGCGGCCTGATCTTCATCGACCTGCGCGACCGGACCGGGATCGTCCAGCTCGTGTTCCACCCGGATACCTCCGGGGAGGCCTTCGAGCTGGGCCACCGGCTGCGGGCCGAGGACGTGATCAGCGCGGCAGGCAGCGTCGTACGGCGCTCCGAGGAGACGGTCAACCCCGAGTTGCCGACCGGCGAGTACGAGCTGAGCGTCGGTGCGGCCGAGCTGCTGGCCGACGCCGAGACGCCGCCCTTTCAAGTCGAGGGCTTTTCGGGCGAGGTGGGGGAGGACGCACGGTTGCGCCACCGCTATCTCGACCTGCGCCGCGAGCCGATGCGCGAGGCGTTGATGCTGCGCCACCGGGTCACCGCGGCGATGCGCGAGTTCCTCGACCGCGAGGGATTCCTCGACGTCGAGACCCCGGTGCTGACCCGCTCGACCCCCGAGGGTGCCCGTGACTTCCTCGTCCCCAGCCGCCTGCAGCGCGGTTCCTTCTACGCGCTGCCGCAGTCACCGCAGCTCTTCAAGCAGCTCCTGATGGTGGCCGGCCTGGAGCGCTACTACCAGATCGCCCGCTGTTTTCGCGACGAGGATCTGCGGGCCGACCGCCAACCCGACTTCACGCAGCTCGACATCGAGATGTCCTTCGTCGACGTCGACGACGTGATCGAGGTCAACGAGCGACTGCTCGCCCACGTCTTCGAGCGCGTCGGCGGCCCGGCCCTTCAGCTGCCGATCGAGCGTCTCTCCTACGACGACGCGATGGACCGCTTCGGCACCGACCGGCCAGACCTGCGCTTCGGGCTTGAGCTGGTCGACCTCTCCGAGGCGCTCGGCGGAACCGAGTTCAAGGTCTTCGGCGGCGCGATCGCCTCGGGCGGGGCGGTCCGCGGCCTCAACGCCGGCCGGCGCGAGCTGCCGCGCTCCGAGCTGGACGGCCTGATCTCACGCGCTCAGGAGCTCGGCGCGAAAGGTCTCGTCTGGGCATTCCGAGAGGGCGATGGCTGGCGCTCGCCCACCGCCAAGTTCCTGTCTGAGGCGGAGTTGCGCGAGCTCAACGCGAGGCTCGGGGCCGAGGAGGGCGACCTGCTGCTGCTGGTCGCCGACCGGCGACCCGTCGCCGACGCGGTCCTCGGGCAGCTGCGCGTGGAGCTTGCCGAGCGCTTCGACCTTATTCCCCCCGACCAGCACCGCCTCGTCTGGATCGTCGACTGGCCCCTGATGGAGTGGAATCCGGCCGAGGACCGCTGGGATCCGCTCCACCATCCGTTTACGGCGCCGGCCGGCGAGCTCGACCCCGAGCGGCCGGGCGAGGCGCGGGCGCGCGCCTACGATTTGGTCTGGAACGGCCAGGAGATGGGCGGCGGCTCGATTCGTATCCACCGCGCCGATGTCCAGCAGGCGGTCTTCGCCACCCTCGGGGTGGACGCGGAGGAGGCTGAGGCGCGCTTCGGCTTCCTGCTCGAGGCGCTTCGCTACGGCGCCCCGCCCCACGGCGGAATCGCCTACGGCCTCGACCGGGTCGTCCAGAAACTGGCGGGCGCCGACTCGATCCGCGACGTGATCGCTTTCCCGAAGACCGCCTCGGGGGCCGACCTGCTTACCGGCGCGCCGGCGCCGGTCGAGCAGATGCAGCTGAAAGAGCTCGGCATCGCGCTCCACAAGCCGGGCCTTGCCGGACACTGAGGCGCCTCTACGGCGCCGCTGGTCGAGCGATGCCGGCGGCGTGGCGAGCGGTCAAGATGTCGGGATGAGCCTGATCGACCGCCTCCGTCGCGTCTTCGCCCCCGGGCCCGGCAAGACGCCGATCCACGTCGACGAGCCGGGCTTCGACAGCTGGGAGGTCGTGCGCGACTTCGGCGACGTCGGGACCGCTAGGACCTGGCACCAGGTTGTCAGCGAGGCTGGGATGGACGCGGTTCTCACCGCCGACTGGCCGCTCGACCGCTTCGGCCGCGGCGACATCGCCCTGCGGGTCCGGCCCGAGGACTGGAGCGAGGCGGAGCTGCTGCTCAGCAACCTGGACCTGGACTGATCCGCGGTGCTACGGTTGCTCTCTGGCTCGAGCCCGTGCGCGAGCCGCTCCAACGTTTGACCCAACACAAACGGCTCGGGAGCCGATTTCTGCCGGTCCCGTGGGATCGGGAGTAGGCACCCACCCTTCTCTGTAAGGGATCAAAGCCAGGGGCGGCACCGGCGGGCTGGAGCCCTTTTTGCGTCTGGCGCGGCTGTCTGGCGGGGAGAGCTCAGACGCTTGCTCCCTTTCCCGTCCTATGGCCGGCAAACGGAGCAAGCTTGGCGCCGACGCGCCGGATCGGGCGATCGCCGAGGTGGCTCGGAGGCAACACGGCGTCGTGGCTCGACGGCAATTGACGAGCGTCGGCGTAAGCGAGGAGCGCATCGAGGGACGCTGCCGGCGGGGGCAGCTGCATCGGGTCCATCGAGGCGTCTATGCCGTCGGTCACGGGCATCTGACGACGGAGGGGGCGTTGGATGGCCGCCGTCCTCGACTGTCTGTGGCGCGAGCAGCGGCTGGTTGTCGAGCTCGACGGCAGGGCCGTTCACCAGACGCAGCGCGCATTCGAGGCCGACCGAGAACGGGACCGGATCCTGAGCGCCGAGGGATGGCGGGTGATCCGGGTGACCTGGCGACAATTGCGTGACGACGCCGAGGCCGTTGTCACCGATATGCGCGCTGCGTTGAAAGCCGCCGAGGCCCTGGTCGCCGATATGCGCGCTGTGGTTAAAGGTGCCGAGCCCCGTGGTCACCGATAGGCGCGGTGCGGTGAAAGGCGCGGTGCCGCCTACCCTGTAGGCATGGAGCACGAGCTGTTCGAGCACTTCTTGCGAGACGAGTCGCGACGCGGGCCCGTGCCGGAGGGTGCCTTCACCGGGGCTGCCGGCGGAGCGGCTTGCGGCGATCTCTCGCGCCTCTCGCTGGTCCTGCGGGACGGCCGGATCGAGGCCGTCAGCTTCGACGCCGAGGGTTGTGGAGCGACGCGGGCCGCGACGGCTGCTGTCGCCGAGATGGTCGACGGGGAGCCGGTGCTTGCCGCGGCGCGGATCGGCACCGACCAGGTCGACGAGGCGATCGGAGGTCTGACCCCGGCCAAGCGCCACGCAGCCCAGCTCGCCGCCGACGCTTTGCACCGGGCGCTCGCCACCGCAGCTGCCTCCCAAGAGCGGCTTGCCGCCCCGCCGCGTCCCGGCGATCGCGACCGGGTACTCGTCGCCATGTCGGGCGGCGTCGACAGCGCCGTGGCGGCTCTGCTGGAGCGCGACCGCGGCGCCGATGTCCTCGGCGTGACGCTGAAGCTCTGGGCCGACCCCGAAACCGACGGCGCCAAGGCGTGCTGCTCGCCCGAGGCGGTGCTCGGTGCCCGGGCGGTCGCCCACTCGATCGACGTGCCGCACCTGACGCTCGACCTCGAGGACGAGTTCCGTCGCCGTGTCGTCGCCGCCTTCCTGAGCGGCTACGGCGCCGGCGCGACGCCCAACCCCTGCATCGTCTGCAACGGCGAGGTTCGGATCGCGGCGATGGTCGACCTCGCCGAGCGGCTGGGGGCCAGGTACCTCGTCACCGGCCACTACGCGCGGATCGTCGACGACGGCCAGGGGCCGCTGCTGGCCCCGGCGTCGGACCGTCACAAGGACCAGAGCTACATGCTGGCGGCGCTTCCCACCGAGCTGCTCGAGCGGCTCCGCTTCCCTCTCACGGATCTCACCAAGCCGCAGGTCCGCGACATCGCCGCTCGCCATCGCCTCTCGGTTGCTCGCAAGCCCGAGAGCCAGGACCTCTGCTTCCTCGCCGGGCAGGGAAAGGACCGCTTCCTGCGCCGCCACGGGGGTCTGCGCGAGCGCGAGGGCGCGGTGCTCGACAGCGGCGGGCGCAGGATCGGCCGCCACCGCGGCCACCATCGCTTCACGGTCGGCCAACGGCGCGGGATCGGCGTCTCAGCCGACGAGCCGCTCTACGTGTTGGCGAGGGACGCCGAGGCGAACACGATCACGGTGGGCACCCGCGCGGAGGTCGAGGTTCGCGTGGTCCAGGTTCGCGATGCCGTGCTGCACAGGCCGGGCGGGACGGTAGACGCGGTGAAGCTGCGCTACCGCTCCGCGGCGGTGCCCGCCGGTGGCGTCGAGGCGAAGCCAGGGCGGCACGACGTGCTCCGGATCGAGCTCGCGGAGCCGTTCGCCGGCGCCGCCCCAGGCCAGACGGCGGTGCTCATGGCCGGCGAGGCGATCGTCGGCCATGGCACCATCGCGAGCAGCTAGACCGCCGTCTCTTCCCGTTCTTCGCGGCGCATCTGGGCTACCTCTTTCACGCAGCGCGAGAACTCGGTGCCTTTCTCGCCCTTGACGTGCTTCTTGCTGAGCCCTTTGCAGGCCCGGCGAGGATGCATTTTCGGGTTGTCCTCGGCCTTCGCCAGCGCTTTCACGCAGCGCGAGAACTCGGTCCCCTTCTCGCCTTTGACGTGCTGCTTGCTTTTGCCCTGGCAGCGTTTGCCGTGAGCTTTCGCGTGCGCGGGCGGCGCTTCGCCACCCTCCGGGGCCGGGCTGTAATGCGGTCCCTTGCCTTTCGGCGCGTCCGCCGGCCTGCCGCTCGCCGTCGCGTCCGAGAGGTTCGCCTCTTCGCGGGCTTTGCGCCGTTCTTCGCGGCGCTGCTGGGCCACCAGTTTCACGCAGCGGCTGAAGGCGGTCCCTTTCTCGCCTTTGACGTGCTCCTTGCTTTCGTTCTTGCAGACTTGCCCGGGAGCCATCCGCGGGTTGTTGGCTGCTTTCTTCAGCGCCCGCACGCAGCGCGAGAACTCGGTCCCCTTCTCGCCTTTGACGTGCTGCTTGCTTTTGCCCTGGCAGCGTTTGCCGTAGGCGGGGGCGTGT
This sequence comes from Solirubrobacterales bacterium, assembly GCA_036259555.1. Classification (GTDB taxonomy): domain Bacteria; phylum Actinomycetota; class Thermoleophilia; order Solirubrobacterales; family 70-9; genus VRUE01. Next base: position 4,592 of record DATABM010000078.1, on the reverse strand, counting down.
TGAGGTGGAGCCGGCTTGGTCTTCGGCGGCTCTGGCGTCGGGTGGTAGTCGTTGGCCGCGGCCGTCGCCGGAACTGCCGCCAGCGCGAGTGCGCCGGTGGCAAGCGCGGTCTTGAGATGCAACTTCATACCTGCCTCCTTCGTAGGTCGGCGCAGCGGGCCCGTGCCCACCGGCTCACTCTTGTCCATAAACAACGGGGTCCAGGCGTGGCCGTCAGGGCAATCCAGGCGTGAAGCTCCCGAACTGGCCGGCTGTTCGAGCCGCCCCCGCAGTCAGGGCGCGGGGACGTCGCCTGGTGGACCAGCGGCGCTGCCCATCCCTTTTTCGGGAGGCGTAGCCGGTGACGGCGGGGCGGGGCTTGGTGGAGTCGTGCTTTCGGTCACGGGCGGCTGCGGCGACTGCGGCGGGTGAGCCGCCCGGGCGGGAGGCTGAGCGCGCGGCCCACCACCGCCGGCCTGCCGTTCCGGAGGCATTCGGCTGGGAGCCGTCTGCGGGTCCCGTCCGGCGCTTTCTGGCTTGGGCGCCGTCGGGACGGGCGGCGCGGCCGGGCGCTTCCCTTCCGCGGCATGGCGGGGTCGCGACTTCGCCTCCTTGCTGCTCGTGGGCGGATGGTGACCGCGTGCGACGGCCCTGTCGGGCGCTTTCCTGGCAACGTCTACCCCGGGCCCGCCGGGCGGTCCACCGGCCGCGTCGCCGGCGCCGGCCCCCGGTCCGGCGCCGCCAAGCCGCCGTTCGGCGGTCGTGTCGCCGTCCCCGGCGGCCTCCGGTGCGTCCGGGCTGGCGCCGCGCGTCCCCTCCGGCTGTGCAGCGGGCTGGGCGCCGCCGGGCGTTGGCAAATCGATCAGGCCGCCCCGATCCGCGGCGCCGACCCCGACCGCGGTGACGACGGCGACGGTCGCCGCCGATTTCACGATCGCCGACGTGGCGACGGCTTGACCGGTGCCGACCCCGAGCGCGCTGCCGATCCCACCACCGGTGGCGCCCGCCCCCGCGGCGACGCCGCCGGCCGCCGCCTGGCCGCCGATGACGCTTTGCAGCAGCCCAACCGAGACGGCGGCGGGAAGCGGGGCGACAGCAGCGAAGCCCTCGCGACGCAGCCGGATGTCGTCTCGGAAAGCACGGCAGCCGGCGCAATCCCTCAGGTGTGCACGGAGGTCACGGCGCCGCGTGACCCTCCCGTCGGCGTCGGAGATCGTCCGCCGCACGCTCTCGCAGCTCATCTCACGTCCCTCGTCCATCTGCCGCAGGCTCTGCCTTGCCTCGTAGAGCGTCTGCCGGGCGACCGCAGCGCTCGTCCCGAAGGCCTCGCCGATCTCGGTGAACTCGAGCCCCGCCAGCTCGCGCATGACGAGCGCCGAGCGCTGCCGCTCGGGCAGCTCCCCCAGGTCGGTGAAGAGCTCCCGGAGCCGGTCGCGGGCGCCGGCCGCCTCGGCGGTCTCCCACGCCGCCGCGAGTCTGTCGGCGCTCAGCTCGACCGTGTCGCGCCGCTTGCGCAGCGTTTCCACCGCCTCGTTGCGCGCGACCCGGAACAGCCAGGGCTTCAGCTTGATCTCGCGCTCCTCGCCCGGCAGGGCGCGCATGACCTTCACCATCGTGTTCTGGAGGGCTTCCTGGGCATCCTGGGGATTGGAGACGGTTGCGAGGCAAAAGCGGTAGAGGTCCTGGTGGTAGCGACGGAAGATCTCCTCGAGGGCCCGTCGGTCGCCGCTCGTCGCCCTGCGAGCGAGCCGCTCGTCCGAGAGCAGTCGCGCGGGCCCGCGCAGCGGAAGCCCGGTAACCCGGCCCCGCGAGGGATCCGGTGCAGCGGCTTCGCTCATCTACTCGTCGTCCCGGCATGCGGTGCCATCCAGTCAAGGGTAGGGCCATCCTGTCTGGCGGTTCAACGGCCGAACGCCTCACGCGTCAGCGCCGTCTTTGAAGCGCTGTCTTAGGCTCCCTTCCATGAGGGCCAAGGAGATCCGCGACACCTACCTCTCGTTCTTCGCGGAGCGAGGGCACCGGATCGTGCCGTCGGCTTCCCTCGTGCCCTCGGTGCACGACCCGTCGGTGCTCCTGACCACCGCCGGCATGCAGCCGTTCAAGCCCTACTTCCTCGGCCGTGAGGAGCCGCCCGCCCGTCGTCTCGCCGACGTGCAGAAATGCTTCCGCACCACCGACATCGAGGAGGTGGGCAACACCGCCCGGCACCTCACCTTCTTCGAGATGCTCGGCAACTGGAGCTTCGGCGACTACTTCAAGGCCGAGTCGATCCCCTGGGGATGGGAGCTCTCGACCGAGGGCTTTGGCGTGGACCCTGAGCGGATCTGGGCGACGGTCTTCGGCGGCGACGAGGAGCTGGGGCTCGGGCCCGACGAGGAAGCGATCGAGATCTGGCGGTCGGTCGGGATGCCCGAGGAGCGGATCGTCCGCCTCGGCCGCGCTGACAACTTCTGGCAGGCCGGACCTGTAGGGCCATGCGGGCCCTGCTCGGAGCTGTACCTCGACCGGGGCGAGGCGTTCGGCGGCCCGGACGAGCGCCCGGGCGACGACACCGACCGCTTCCTCGAGTTCTGGAACCACGTGTTCATGACCTACGACTTGAGCGAGGACGGCACGCTCAGTGAGCTGCCGATGCGCAACATCGACACCGGCATGGGGCTCGACCGAATGGCGGCGATCCTCCAGGACGTGCCGTCGGTCTTCGAGACCGACCTGATGCAGCCGCTCGTCGAGCTGGCCGAGGACCTGTCGGGGCGCCGCTACGACGAGGGCGGTGCGGCGATGCGCGCTATGCGAATCGTCGCCGACCACTCGCGCGGCGCCGCGTTCCTGATCGCCGACGGGGTGGTGCCCTCGAACGAGGACCGCGGCTACATCCTGCGGCGGATCATGCGCCGCGCGATACAGCAGGGGCGCACGCTCGGATTCGAGGCACCCTGGCTGGGCCGCTTCGTCGGGCGGACGATCGAGACGATGGCAGACGCCTACCCGGAGCTGGCCGAGCAGCGCGAGACGATCGCGCGCTGGGTCGACGACGAGGAGGAGAGCTTCGGCCGCACGCTCGAGCGCGGCAGCGAGCTGCTCGAGCGGCTGGTCACCGAGGCCAAGGAGGCCGGCACGTCCTGGATCGAGGCCGCCGACGCGTTCAAGCTGCACGACACCTACGGCTTCCCCTACGACCTGACGAGGGAGCTGCTCGCCGAACAGGGCCTGGCGGTCGACGACGCCGGCTTCGAGGAGCTGATGGAGGAGCAGCGCCAGCGAGCGCGTATGGGCGTCGCAACCGCGCACGGATCCGAGGATCGCCACGAGAGGGTGATCGCCTTCGCCGCCGGTGCGCCCCGGGCCCGCTTCGTCGGCTACGAGACGCTGCGCGCGACGACCGGGATCGCCGCGGTCGAGGCGGAGAACGGGCGCGCCTTGGTCAAGCTCGAGGAGAGTCCCTTCTACGCCGAGGGCGGCGGCCAGGTCGCCGACACCGGCGTGCTGCGCTGGGAGGGGGGAGAGGCGCGGGTCTTCGACGTCTACCGGGTAGGGGACGACCAGGCGCTGGAGGTCGAGGCACCCTCGCCGGGCCCCGACATCGCGGTCGAAGCGGTCGTCGACCACGAGGCGCGCCACGCGACGATGCGCAACCACACCGCGACCCACCTCCTTCACGCGGCGCTGCGCGAGCGACTCGGCGAGCACGTCCGCCAGGCCGGCTCCGCGGTCCGTCCCGACAAGCTGCGCTTCGACTTCACCCACAGCCAGGCGCTTGGCGCCGCCGAGCTGCGCGCGGTCGAGGACCGGGTCAACGAGTGGATCAAGGCGAGCCGGCCCGTCCGTTGGCTGGAGATGGAGCGCGAGCAGGCCGAGAAGCTCGGCGCGATGGCGCTCTTCGGCGAGAAATACGGCGAGTGGGTGAGGGTCGTCGAGGTCGACGGCGTCTCACGCGAGCTGTGCGGCGGCACTCACGTCGTCAACACCGCCGAGGTCGGCATCTTCAAGATCCTCAGCGAGGGGTCGAGCGCCGCCAACGTGCGCCGGATCGAGGCGGTGACGGGGCCGGCGGCGATCGACTGGTTCCGCGAGCGCGAGGAGCGCCTGGCCGAGGTCGGTGCGCTGCTCGGCTCGCCACAGGACCCGCTCGCCGGGGCCCGGCGGGCCGCCGAGCAGCTGCGCGAGGCGGGGCAGGGCGCCAAGCAGGCCGCGAAGCGGCAGCTGGCCGACGAGGCCGAGCGCCTGGCCGACGAGGCGGCGGACGTCGACGGAGTCCGGGTCGTGTCCGCGCGCGCCGCGCTTACGGATCAGAAGCAGCTGCTCGACCTGGCCAGTCGCGTCCAGTCGAAGCTGGGTGGCGACTCCGCGGTGGTCGTCGGCGGCGCCGACGACGGCAAGGTCGCCCTCGTGGCGCTGATCTCCAAGGGCGCTGTCGGTCGCGGGCTGTCCGCCGCCGGGACGATTCGCAAGGTCGCCCCGATCGTCGGCGGGGGCGGCGGTGGGCGCGACGAGATGGCCCAGGCGGGCGGCAAGGACCCAACCAAGCTCGACGATGCCCTTGGGGCGGCGCGCGAGGCGATCGAGAAGGCGCTCCGCTAATGCGCGTGCTCGCCCTCGACCACGGCACCGCC
>DATABM010000077.1:0-2404 GCA_036259555.1 Solirubrobacterales bacterium | reverse complement strand
CACGGCTCATCCCGCGGTTAGAGTCCGCACTACAACCCCCGTAGGAGGCCCCGAACTCAGATGGCAAGGATTCGCCAGCAGAACGTAACCGCCGCCCAGTGGAGCCCCAACGGGGGCGCGCTCGGGTCGGTCGACCTCTCGCAGCCAGGCAACAACCCCTTCGGCGCGAACGTCTTTTCACTCTCCGTGCAGCGCCAGCGGCTGCCCAAGGACGTCTTCAAGCGCCTGCAGCGCACGCTCGAGAAGGGCGAGGCGATCGACTCGTCGCTCGCCGACTCCGTCGCCGCGGCGATGAAGGATTGGGCGCTCGAGAAGGGCGCCACCCACTACACCCACATGTTCCAGCCGCTGACCGGCCTGACCGCCGAGAAGCACGACTCCTTCTTCAACCCCGCCGGCGAGGGCACGGCGCTCGCCGAGTTCTCCGGCAAGGAGCTGATCCAGGGCGAGCCCGACGCGTCCTCGTTCCCGACCGGCGGCGTACGCGCGACCTTCGAGGCGCGCGGCTACACCGCCTGGGACCCGACCAGCCCCGCCTTCATCCTCGAGAACCCGAACGGCGCGCTGCTCTGCATCCCGACGGCGTTCGCGTCCTGGACCGGCGAGGCGCTCGACGCCAAGATCCCGCTGCTGCGCTCGATGGACGCGCTATCGCGCTCCGCGGTCCGTGCGCTCCAGCTGCTCGGCGACAAGAGCACCGAGCGCGTCTTCACGACCGTCGGCCCGGAGCAGGAGTACTTCCTGATCGACGAGCAGTACTACTTCGAGCGGCCGGACCTGATCAACGCCGAGCGGACGCTGTTCGGCGCCCAGCCGGCAAAGGGACACGAGCTCGACGACCACTACTTCGGCTCGATCCCCGAGCGCGTGCTCGCGTTCATGATGGATTCCGAGCTCGAGCTCGCGAAGCTCGGCGTGCCGATCAAGACGCGGCACAACGAGGTCGCCCCGGGCCAGTTCGAGATTGCGCCGATGTTCGAGAACTCGAACGTCGGCTCCGACCACCAGCAGCTGACGATGCAGGTGATGCAGAAGGTCGCGCGCAAGTACGGCCTCGTCTGCCTGCTGCACGAGAAGCCGTTCGCCGGCGTCAACGGCTCCGGCAAGCACAACAACTGGTCGATGGGCACCGACGGCGGCGCCAACCTGCTCGACCCGGGCGACACGCCCGCCGACAACATCAACTTCCTGTTCTTCTGTGCGGCGGTCATCCAGGCCGTCAACAGACACCAGGGACTGCTGCGCGCCTCCGTGGCGAACATCGGACAGGACCACCGCCTCGGCGCCAACGAGGCGCCGCCGGCGATCATCTCGATCTTCCTCGGCGCCGAGCTCGAGAAGGTCTTCGAGGCGATCTCCTCCGGCCAGGGCGACCCGCACACCCCCGGCTCGTTCCTCGGCCTCGGGACGCCGGTGCTGCCGGCGCTGCCGATGGACGGCGGCGACCGCAACCGCACCTCGCCGTTCGCCTTCACCGGCAACAAGTTCGAGTTCCGCGCCCTCGGGTCGAGCATGTCGCTCGCGTTCCCGAACACCGTGCTGAACACGATCGCCGCCGAGGCGATCGACGCGCTCGCCGACTCGCTCGAGAGCAAGCTCGAGGGAGGCGGCGACCTCGCCGAGGCCGTCACCGCCGTCGTCAAGGACGCCTACGACGCCAACAAGCAGGTCTGCTTCGGCGGCGACAACTACTCGGACGAGTGGCACGCGGAGGCCGAGCAGCGCGGGCTGAAGAACCTGCGCACCACGCCCGACGCGCTCCCCGAGGTCCTCGCCGCCGACACCGTGTCGGCGTTCGAGCGCTACCAGGTGCTCTCCAAGCGAGAGCTCGAGTCGCGCTTCGAGGTCTGGACCGAGCAGTACGTCACCCGCGCCAACATCGAGGCCGAGATCACCGAGTCGATGGCCCGCACCCTGATCCTGCCGGCGGCGCTGCGGCACCTCGCGCTGATCGGCGAGTCCGGGGTCGACACGCTGGCACCGGACGTCCGGGCGTTGGTCGACGACCTCGTCGCCGCGATCGGCGAGCTGCACGCGGCGAACCTCTACCCCGACGGCGTCGAGGGCCTGGACCTGGCGGTCTATGCGCGCGACAACCAGCTGACGGCGATGGACAAGGTCCGCAAGGCCGCCGACAAGCTGGAGCGCGTCGTTGCGGACGACCTGTGGCCGCTGCCGAAGTACGCGGAGATGCTGTTCATCAAGTAGCCAGCGGCTACATGACGCAGGACCCGAAAGCCCCGCCTCGGCGGGGCTTTCGACGTCCTAGGTGTAGGACCCGAGGGGGTTGTTCAGCTCGCGTAGGCGGGCTGCCGGGGTTTGGCGGTTGAGGGATCCGTGTGGTCGGTTGTAGTTGTAGTGGTTGAGCCAGCCGGGTAGGGCTTGGGTGCGTTCTTTGGAGCTG
>DATABM010000076.1:0-8554 GCA_036259555.1 Solirubrobacterales bacterium | reverse complement strand
CCGCCCCACGTCGGGGCGGCCAACCGCGTATACGCCACGCACGAGCAGGTGCAGCCGCCCCGTCGCCAACCGATGCTCGATGGCCCGAGTGCTCAAACCCAGGTCGCGAAGCTGCCGCCGGGCTACGACGCCGTGCTGCCGGCGCGCAAGCCCCCATATTTCCGCTGACTGTGGACTTGACCCCGCCATAGTGTGGTCAAGTCCACAGTCAGCGCAGTTCGCCCCCGAGAACCGCGGAGTTTGCGAGAGACGGAGCCCCTAGCCGAGCTGGTTCACGTCGATGACGCGGCGCTCGTGGGTGCCGACGCCGATCGTGCGCTCGCCTTCGACCACCTCGACGTCGAAGCGGAGCTTGCGGCCGTCGACCGCCTCGCGCAGCATCGAGCGGACGCGGCAAGGGGCGCCCTCGGCGGCCGCGGCGACGTGCTTGACGCACACTTCGAAGCCGACGGTGGCGCGGCCCTGCGGCAGGTTGGCGTAGGCCAACAAGGACGAGCAGCGCTCCATCATCGCGATCATCGCCGGGGTCGAGAGCACCTTTGCGCCGATCGTGCCGCCGACGTCGGTGAGCAGCGGACCGCCGACGACGAACTCGTCGACCCGCTCCATTCCCGACTCCAGCGTCGGCTCGGAGGGCCGCTCCGCTCCGGAGACGACCTCGCCGATCGGCGGCAGGTACCGCTCGCGGCCGCCTTCGTTCGTGGCCATCAGACCATGCCCAGGCCGCCGCTGACGCCGAGCGTCTCGCCGGTCACGTAGGCGGCGTCGTCGGAGGCGAGGAATGCGGCGGCGGCGGCGACCTCGTCCGGTTGGCCCAACCGCTTCATCTGCGTCGCCTCCTTCATCGTCTCGATCACCTTTTCGCCGATCTCGCCGAACTCCTTGGCGCCCATCAGCAGCGGCGTCTCGATCGGCCCCGGCGCGATCGAGTTGGCGGTGATCCCGTAGCGCGCGTTCTCGCGCGCGATCGCCTTCATGAAGGCGACGATGCCGCCCTTCGCGGCCGAGTAAACCGCCGAGCCCTTCGAGCCGACCCGGCCCGCCTCCGAGGAGATGCTGACGATTCGCCCGTATTTGGCCTGCTGCATCCCGGGCAGCGCCGCGTGGGTGCAGTTGAGGACGCCACTGAGATTGACCGCGATTACCCGCTGCCACTGCTCGGGGCTGGTGTAGGTGAAGAAGCCGAACTCGTCGAGCCCGGCGTTGTTGACGAGGACGTCGAGCGTGCCGACGGCCTCGACCGCGACCCTGGCCGACTCGGGATCGGTGACGTCGAGCTCGACGGCGTGACCGCTGATCTCGCCCGCGACCCGCTCGGCGCCAGCGGCGTCGATGTCCCCGACCCATACCTCGGCGCCCTCGGCAGCGAGTCGCGCGGCGATGGCGGCGCCGATGCCGCTTGCGCCACCGGTCACCAGCGCCTTGCGTCCCTCCAGCCTCATTGCGCGAGGAGCATAGACTGGCGCCGCCATGGCGGGCACCGAACCGATCCCGATCCTCGGCGGCACCGGCGCGCTCGGCGCCGGCCTGGCGATGCGCTGGGCCACGGCCGGCCGGTCAGTGGTGCTCGGCTCTCGCTCCGCGGAGCGAGCCGAGGAGGCCGCGTCGCGAATCCGCGACGCCGTGCCCGGCGCCGAGGTGGAAGGGCTCCAGAACGAGGATGCGGCGCGGCGCGCTGAGGTCGTCTTCCTCACGGTCCCCTTTCGCGCCCAATCAGAGAACCTCAACAACCTGCGCACCGCGCTGCAGCCCGGCCAGATCCTCGTCGACTGTACGGTGCCACTCGCCGCCGCCGTGAGCGGCAAGGCGACCCGATCGCTCGGTGTCTGGCAGGGATCCGCCGCCCAGCAAGCGCAGGAGATGGTCCCCGACGGCGTCACCGTGATCTCGGCACTGCACACCGTCGCCGCCCCCGTCCTCTCGAACCTCGACGCCGAGCTCGGAGAGGACGTGCTCGTCTGCGGCGACCGCAAGGCCGACAAGGCCCGCGTCGCGCGACTGATAGAGGCGATCTCCGGGCTGCGCGCGGTCAACGCCGGCGCCCTGGAGACGGCCCGGATCGTCGAGCAGCTGACGCCGCTGCTGATCTCGGTCAACACGCGATACAAGGTGCATGCCGGCATCCGGCTGACCGGGTTGCCCGACGGCGACCACTGGCAGTGAGCGTTCGGCGAGTCCTGGGATGAGGACCGTCCTGCTCGCGGGCGGGACCGGGGGCGCCAAACTCGCCGCCGGCCTGCAGGAGGAGATCGGCTCTGACCTGACGGTGATCGCCAACACGGGCGACGACCTCGAGATCCTCGGCGTGCACGTCTCGCCCGACCCCGACCTCGTCACCTACTGGTTGAGCGGCGAAATCGACGCCGAGCGCGGCTGGGGGATCCACGACGACAGCTTCGTCGCCTTCGAACGGCTTGCCCGGCTGGGCGCGCCGGCCTGGTTCGGGCTCTCCGACCGCGACCTCGCCACCTGCCTCTACCGCCGCGAGTTCCTCGCCGCCGGCGGCCGCCAGACCGACGCTCAGGCGCAAATCGCGATCGCGCTCGGCGTCGAGGCGCGAGTGCTGCCGATGTGCGAGGCGCCGGTCCGGACCAAGGTGTTGACCGAGGCCGGGCGCCGCGACCTGCAGGAGTACCTCGTCCTCGACCGCGGCGAGCCGGAGGTGCGAGGCGTCGAGCTCGACGGCATCGAGGCGGCCGAGCCGTCCCCCGAGACGCTCGACGCGATCGAGGCGGCCGAGGCGATCGTCGTCGGCCCGTCGAACCCGGTGATCAGCATCGGCCCGATCCTCGCCGTGCCCGGTATGCGCGAGGCGATCGCCGCCGCGCGGGCCCCGGTCGTCGCCGTCAGCCCCTACGTCGCCGGCGAGGTCGTCAAAGGCCCTACCGAGCGCTTCATGGCGGCGCTCGGCCGCCCCTCCACGGCCGCCGGCGTCGCCTCGCTCTACACCGGCCTGATCGACGCGATGGTCGTCGACGAGGACGACCCCGACCCGGCGCCCGCCGAGATCCCGACCCGTGCGGCGCCGACCCTGATGGACAGCGGCGCCGCCCGGGCGCGCCTGGCCCGGATCGTGCTCGAATACGCGACGGAGCTGGAGCAAGGCGGATGAAGGCGATCGCGATAGTCCCGGTCAAGCGCTTCGCGGAGGCGAAGCAGCGGCTCGCGCTCGGACTCGACGAGGAGAGGCGCCAGGCAGTGGCGGCGGCGATGCTGGGCGACGTCCTGGAGGCGATCGGCGCCGCCCGCGCCGTCGAACGGACGATCCTGGTCAGCGGCGACCCGCTCGCCCAGGAGATCGCCACCGAGGCCGAGGGGCCGATCGAGGTGGTCCCCGATCCGGCTGACGAAGGGCACGACATCGCAGCCAAGGCCGGCGTCGCGAGGGCCGAAGCCGACGGGGCGACCTGCGTCGTCCTCCTGCCGGGAGACTGCCCGCTGCTCGCCCCCCGCGACCTCGACCGCCTCCTGATCGGGATTCCGACCCCCTACGTCGCGATCGTCCCCGACCGGCACGGAACCGGCACCAATGCGCTGGTCCTCTCGCCGCCCGGCGCGATCGAGCCGGCCTTCGGCGAGGGAAGTCGCGAACGTCACGTCGCTGCGGCGCGGGCCGCGGAGATCCCGTTCGAGGTCGGGGAAGCGCCGTCGCTCGCGCTCGACCTCGACACGCCGGCCGATCTGGTGGCGCTCACCCGCGAGCTGGAGAGCCGGGGCGGCCGGGCGCGACGGACGGCGAAGGCACTCGGCTTGTGACCGGCCTCCGGGTCCTCGCCGTCCCGGGCCTTCCCGAGTTCACCGCCGGCATGGCGATCGGCGCGGAGATCGCCAGCCGAATCGAGCTGGATGACGGCGACGTCGTCGTCGTCTCGCAGAAGATCGTCTCCAAGGCGGAGAACCGCGTGCGGCGACTCTCCTCGGTCGCCCCCGATCCGACGGCGCGGGAGCTCGCCGCCTCCCTCGGCAAGGAGCCGGCGATGGTCCAGCTCGTCCTCGACGAGAGCCGGCAGGTGCTGCGCGCCGAGCGAGGCATCCTGATCGTCGAGACCAACCACGGCTTCGTCTGCGCGAACGCAGGGATCGACAGCTCCAACCTCCCGGAGCCCGGAACCGTCGCCCTTCTCCCCGAAGACCCCGACGCCTCGGCGCGACGGATCCGCGACGAGCTCGAGGACGCGACCGGGAAGCGGCTCGCCGTGATCGTCTCAGACAGCTTCGGGCGGGCCTGGAGAATCGGGCAGAGCGAGGTCGCGATCGGCTGCGCCGGGCTGGCGCCGCTCGACGACTGGCGCGGACGCGAGGACGCCGAGGGCCACCGGCTCGAAGCCACCGAGATCGCGATCGCCGACGAGGCGGCGGCGGCCGCCGACCTCGTCCGCGACAAGGCCAGCCGCGTCCCCGTGGTCGCCGTTCGTGGCCTACGGCGCTTCGTCACTCCCGAGCACGGTCCGGGGGCCGCGGCGCTGCGCCGCCCCCGGGGCGAAGACCTCTTCCGCTGACCCGGGCCGGCGCGCTCAGTCTTTGCGCAGCGCCTCGCGGACCTTGTCGGCGACGCGCTCGACGCCGTCCTTGGCACGCCCGGTCGCCTGGTCGAGTTTGCCCTCGCGCTTCATCTCGTCGTCGCCGGTGATGTCCCCGGCGGCCTCCTTGACGCGGCCTTTCGCGTCGTCCTTGTTGCGAATCTCGTCGCCCATCTCCACTCTCCTTCGTACCAGTTGCGGGTGTCGGCCCTTCGACTACCCGAGATGCGGAGCAGCGATGCGCGCCTACCGGTCGGCGGCCAGGTCGAGCACGGCAGCGCCGCGCAGGCTGCCGTCCCGGATCGCATCGAGTGCCTCGTTCGCGCGCTCGAGCGGAAAGACCTCGACCTCGGTCCTGACAGGCACGGTGGGCGCGACGCGCAGGAACTCCTCGCCGTCCGCGCGGGTCAGGTTGGCGACCGAGGCAAGCGACCGCTCCCCCCACAACAGCTCGTAGGGGAACGACGGGACGTCGCTCATGTGGATGCCGGCGCTGACGACCCGCCCGCCCTTGGCGATGGCGCGCAACGCCGCGACCATCAGGGCGCCGACGGGCGCGAAGACGATCGCGCCGTCCAGCTCCTCCGGCGGCGACTCCGCCGACGAGCCCGCCCAGACCGCCCCCAGCGACCTGGCCCGCTCCTGCCCCGCCTCGTCGCCGGCCCGGGTGAAGGCGAAGACGCGGCGTCCCTGACGAGCGGCGACCTGACAGAGGATGCGAGCCGCGGCGCCGAAGCCGTAGAAGCCGATCCGCTCCGCGTCTCCGAGGAGGCGCAGCGCCCGGAAGCCGATCAACCCGGCGCAGAGCAACGGAGCCGCTTGCAGGTCCGGGTAGTCCTCGGGCAGCGCGAAGCAGAAGCGCTCGTCGGCGACCGCCAGATCGGCGTAACCGCCGTCGATGTCGTAACCGGTGAACCGGGCCCGATCGCAGAGGTTCTCGCGGCCGCCCAGGCAGTACCGGCACTCCCCGCACGTCCAACCCAGCCAGGGCACGCCGACTCGCTCGCCGCTCCCGAAGCGCTCCGCTCTCTCCCCCGCGCCGACGACCGTGCCGACGATCTGATGGCCCGGAACCAGTGGCAGCTTCGGCTGGCGCAGGTCGCCGTCGACTATGTGCAGGTCGGTTCGGCAGACGCCGCACGCCGCTACCTCGATCAGCACCTGGCGAGGCGACGGGCCGGGCTCGGGGAGGTCGGTGAGACGCAGCGGCCGACGCTGCGCCTCGAGCGCCATGCCCCGCACGCCGCTAGCCGAGGACCGACTCTTTGGTCGTGCCCAGCCGCGCCGCGTCGAGCCTGATTTCCGAGGTCCCAGGGATCTCGGAGCCGTTGCGGTAGAGGCCGTCCTTGATGTAGGCGTAGGTGCGGTCCGGCCGGATCATGCTGACCCCGTCGCGTGCGTCGACCAAGCGGCCGTCGAGGTAGACCTCATAGGAGCCCGCCCCGACCCGGGAAGCTTTGAAGTGGACGATCACGTCGTGCCAAGACCCCTCGGCCGCAGGCGCCAGGAAGCGGTCACCGCCCATCGCGGCGCCGTGCGACCAGAGGCCGCGACCGCCGCTGACCCCGTCGTCGCCCTCGTAGTCCCACAGCTGCAACCCGAAGCTCGGGCTGCCTTCGCCGTCGCTCTTGAACTGCATGATCGTGTTGTGCGCCCCGGGCCTGCCGTAGACCATCGAGTGGATGTAGAAGGAGAAGGCGTACCAGTACTCGTCACCCTCGTAGAAGCGCACGGTCCCCGCCGTGCTGCGCCCCCCGGTGCCACCGAGGATCAGCTCCGAGCGGTCGAGGTCGCCGGTCAGCCGCACGACCGCCGCAAGCCGGCCGTCGCGGACGATGTCGTCGCTGAGGCTGGGCAGGACTTCACCGACCCCAGCCGTGTTCCACCCGTCGAGGCCGCTCTCGAAGCCGGCGTCGAGGAGCGGTTCGGGGGCGGGCTCCGGAGACGGCAGCGGCGTCGCCGGCGCGGGTGGCGGCGGTTCAGGGACCAGGGGCGGAGGCGGCGGCGCGGGCGGAGGCGGCTCCGCGGGGTTCAACGGAGGCGACGGAGCGGGCGGCGGTGAAACAGGCGAGGGGGTCACGGGGGAGGCGGGGGCGGCCTGCGCCGGGGGCATCACGGCGACCGGCAGCTGCTGGGCGGGCGGCGGCGGCTCCGGGCCGGGCCGCGACGCGGCACGGCGACGGTTCAACTCCTTCGCCCGGGCGGCCCGCCGCGCGACGATCGCCAGCCCCTTCCCGACGGCCGGTCGCAGGCTCCGGTCCAGCGCGATCCGCCCCGGGGGGACCTCGGCACGGGGCGCCAACACGTCGGTTGCCGCAGGGCGGGCGAAGACGAAGGCGGCGGAGACAAGCAGCAGCGCGAGGATCAGCAGCGGGAGCGCGACTAGCCGCACCCACCAACCGTCGGCGCCTGGTAACCGGAAGGTGATCCTTTCAAGATAGCGGCCGGCGTCAGACCGGCAATCTCGAGTACGTCTCGACGATCTCGTAGAGCGTCGTGCGCTGCGCCGGTTCGCGGCCTGCGGCGCGGGCCGCCGCGACGAGTTGCTCGGGCTCGACCCGCACGCCGTGGCGCGAGCCCGCCATCCGCGAGATGTTCTCCTCCATCAGGGTGCCGCCCAGGTCGTTGACCCCCCAGCGCAGTGCCTCGCTTGCCGCATCGAGGCCCATCTTCACCCAGCTCGCCTGCAGGTTCGGGATCGTCCTGCCGAGCGCCAACCGGAAGGCTGCCGTGTGCTTGAGGTTCTCGCCCGCGGATATCTCCTCAACCCCATGGGTGCGACCGAGCAGCGTGTTGTAGGGGATGAAGCTCAGCGGCACGAACTCGGTGATCCCACCGGTGCGCTCCTGCAGAGCGCGAACGACCTGCATGTGACGGGCCAGCTCGCGCGGCTCCTCGATGTGGCCGAACATCACCGTGGAGGTGGATCGAAGCCCGGCGCGGTGCGAGGCTTCGACTATCTCCACCCAGCGGTCGACCGGCAGCTTGTTCGGAGAGATGCGCTGCCGGACGCCGTCGTCGAGCACCTCCGCCGCCGTCCCAGGGGTCGAGCCCAGCCCGCACTCGAGCAGGTAGGCGAAGACCTCGTCCGGTCCCTTGCCGGAGCGCTCGCACATGTAGTGGACCTCCATCGGCGAGTACGCGTGCAGGTGCAGCCCCGGCGCCTCGCGCTTGGCCAGCCCCAGCCAGCGCCCGTACTCCTCGAGCGTGAGGTCGGGATGGATGCCGCCCTGCATGCAGATCTCGGTGGCCCCGAACTCGACCGCCTCCCGCACCCGGGCCGCGAAATCGCCCTCCGAGATCTCGTAGGCGTCGGGCGAGCGGCGCCCCTGGCCGAAACCACAGAAGGCGCAGCCGACCACGCAGACGTTGGTGAAGTTGATGTTTCGGTTGACGACGAAGGTCACCCGGTCACCAGCCAGCTCCGCTCGAAGCTCATCGGCCGCGACCCGCATCTCCTCGATCGCCTCCGGCCGCGTCTCGGCGAACAGCGCGGTCAGCTCGTCCTCGCTCAGCTCCTTCCCCTCTCGCCCCTTGCTCACAGCTTGCGAGACGAGCCGCGAATCCAGCTTCTCTTCGCTTCTCCGCCCAGACCCTTTCCGAGGAATGAAGCTCCAGTACTTCAGCTTTACGACGTCCAGGACCCCCTGCTCCATCCACTCGCCGTCCATGTACTGCGGGTAGACGCACAACCGCTCGGTCAGCGCGTAGCCCCGCGGCGCCAGCTCCTTTCTGACCTGATGCGGACTGGGAAACGGCTCCTCGGGCGAGATGTGGTCCCCGTTCGCCGACAGCCCTCCCAAGTCCGTCGCCCCGGCTTCAACGAGTTCCGGCCACCAGTCAGACAGGTTGGGCGGCACCTGGACTCCAACATCCGGCATCAGCTCGCGGCACGTCTCAATCAGACGCTTCACGTCCTCCACCGTCACAGGGTTCGCCCACTGTGGAAGGGAGGGAGGCCCCCCCTCCGACGAAGGCTCAAGCGACCACGCTTGAGCCCTGGGAGACGATTCAGCTGCGCGACGGTCTTCGGC
>DATABM010000075.1:0-8697 GCA_036259555.1 Solirubrobacterales bacterium | reverse complement strand
GGCGGCGGCGCCGCCGGCGACCGCGCCGAGGGTCTGCCCGGCCGCCCAGGCCATGTTCGAGAGGCCTGCGGCGAAGCCCTGGTGCAGGCGGCTCGATTCGGCTGTCTCGGAGAGAGTCGTCAGCGCCGGCGTGAAGCAGATCCCGGCGCCGAGCGAGCCGAGGATGAGCGCCCCGAGGATCGGCGCGAGGTCGCCGGCGGCGGCGATCGCCAGCATCGATAAGGCGCAGATCCCGATCCCGACGACGAACGGCGCTCGGCGACCGACGCGGTCCGAGTAGCGACCGACGAGCGGCGCCAGGCCCGCCTCGAGCGCCGCCCCGGCGATGAAGCCGCCGGCGATCACAGCGTGGCCACCGCCGAATTCGTCGATCCGCAGCGGGACGAGAACCTCCACCGCGCCGAACATCAACGAGGGAACCGCGACGAAGAGCGTCGCGGTGACGATTGGACGGCTGGCGATCGTCTTGAGGACTTCGCTCAACGCCTGGCGCTCCGGCGCCTCGGCCTCGGGGAGGCTGGCCGCAAGCCCGGCCAGCACAACGGTGAGCGCGAAGACAGCGGAAAAGGCAACCTCGGTACCCACTTCCGCCGCGACCGAGCCGAAGATCGGACCGATGAGCGCGCCGGCCACCGCCGTGCCCAGGGCGGTGCCGATCACCGAGCCACGCCGCTCCGGCGGCGTGCTGGCCATCAGCCAGGTCAGAGCCCCCGCCCAGATCAGCGCCCCTGAGATTCCCTGCGCGAACCGAGCGAGGTCGAGCAGGACGACCGAGCCGGCGAAGCCGAAGACGACGCTGGAGCCGCCGAGCAGTAGGAGTCCCCCGATGACCGTACGGCGAGGCCCGGCCTGGCCTGCGACGAAGCCGGCGGGCAGCGAGGCGGCAAGGGTGCCCGCCGCGTAAGAGGCGGCGAGGACGCCGGCCTCGGCGTGGCTGAGCCCGAACTCGTCGGCGTAATCGGGCAGCAGCGGCGCGATGGCCGCGTAGAAGGCGACGTCGAAGAAGACGATCGCCGCGGTGAACACGAGTAGACGTCGCACTACACAATCCAATCACTAAAGCGTCTTAGCGCTCGACCCTTTATGTCCATAGGTTTGCGGCTAGCATCGACGGCGGGGCGCGCACCCCAGCCGACGCGCTCCGGCCCTCGGAGGGGTGGCAGAGCGGTTGAATGCGGCGGCCTTGAAAGCCGTTAGGCGTCGTAAGGCGTCTCGTGGGTTCGAATCCCACCCCCTCCGCTCGGCAGTCTGACCGCCCTGCTCAGAGCTACGAGTATCGACTGCCGCTCAGTCGGAGAGCTCGACGCGCTCGATCTTCTGCGGCTCGACCGGCCGGTCCGCGGCGTCGGTCTCGGTCGACTCGATCGCGTCGACGGCGTCCATGCCGTCCACGACGCGGCCGAACACGGTGTGCTTGCCGTCGAGCCATGGCGCCGACTCGGTGGTCACGATGAAGAACTGCGAGCCGTTGGTGTCCGGGCCGGCGTTTGCCATCGCGAGCGCTCCGCGGACGATCTTGTGCTCGTTGATCTCGTCCTCGAACGTGTAGCCGGGGCCGCCCCGGCCGGTCCCCTCCGGGCAACCGCCCTGGATCATGAAGTCGCGGATGACGCGGTGGAACACGAGTCCGTCGTAGAAGCCGTCCGCGGCAAGCTTGCGGAAGTTCTCGACCGTCTTCGGGGCCTCGTCGTCGTGCAGTTCGACGTCGATCGCGCCGGCGTTCGTATGGAGGATTGCCTGCGACACGTCAATCACCCTAAGGCATCGCGCTCACGCGGACGACGAGCGGACGCGAGGCGCCGGGTGCGTAGGGCCAGCGCTCCTCGGCGAGGGCGACCGCGCGCAGGCGGATGCGTGCCGCCCCGCTGACGTAGCGGAAGCGATACCTGGCCCGGAAGCGGCCGACGTGATCGGTTCGGACGAGCAGCACCGGTCGCCAACGTTTCGCCGCCTGCTCGAAGTACTGGATCGCGATCAGCTTGCCTCGGCGCGGGATCGGCGCGCCACGCGCCCGCACCCTGCCCCAGAGGCGGAGCACCTCCCCGGTCCGCAATCGGCGCGGCGAAGCAGCAAGCGAGAGCCCTCCGCGCACACGCAGCACCAGCCCTGCTCGACGGGAGCCGGCAAGCTGAGCGTCGCCGCCGAAGGCAACGGTGATCCGGCGCGACGTCCCAGCCGCGAGCGGCAGGCGGAGGCCGCCGCGCGGCCCGGTCTCGACCACGTAGACCCGGCGCTTGGCCACCGCTCCCCGCGAGGGACGCGCGACGACCCGCAGTCGCCGCCCGGCCAGGCCGGCGCCGTCGGCCGTCACGAGCCGGCCGGCGACGACGGCGCCTGACCCGAACGGCACGCTGAGGCTCTCCGCCCGACGACTGCGCCAGCGCAGGTTCGCGAAGAGTCGCGTCTTCTGCTTCGGGGCCGCCGGCCGCGAGGTCGCGACGGCGGTCGGCGGAGTCCGCTGCTTGCGCAACGACATCTCGGTTCCGTCGGCGCGACGCGTGGTCGACGCGGTGTTGCCGGCGCCGTCACGGGCATCAGCGCGAAAAACGTAGATGCCGGGTTCTAGGTCGCCGGGAAGGCGAGCGATCAGGCGAGCCTCGCCGGCTGCACCGTCGGTGACCAGCTCGGTGGGCAGGTCGACCCATCGCTCGTGCTCGAGCCGGCGGTAGAAGATCTTGCCGGCGACCGGGCCGGACAGCGCGTCGGTGACATCGGCGCCGACCACGGCGGGCAGGCCCGGGCCGGCGTCGGGAACCACCTCGAAGGCGACGCCAGGAGGGACGTTGTCGAAGCGCAGGGGCACGCTCACGGCCGTCGGCCGCCAGTCGTTGCCGGCTTCGTCACGCAACCAGACCTCGATCGAGTAGGTGCCGGGCGCCGGAACGCTGCGGTCGGAGATCGTGGTTGCGCCGGGCCGAATCGCCGTTTTCACGCCGCTGTCGTAGCCGCCCGGCCCGGCGATCCGCCACAGGGCGGCCGCGATCGGGCTGCCGGCTCCCTGGTCCGGATTCGTCCAGGCGAGGTCGAAGTCGTTGACTCGATGCCAGCCGTCGCCGCCGACGACCGTGAGGCCGCGTGGGTGGGCCGGGGCGTTGTTGTCGACGCGCACCGTGCGCGTCGCCGTGCAGCCGACGTTGCCGGCGAAATCCGTCGCGCAGTGGCGAACGGCATGGGCGCCGTCGCTCAGCGATGCCGTATTGACCGGGGCCCGTCCCGAGACGCCGGGCTGACAGGGCCGCATCGCCGTCGCCCTCCACTCGCTGCCGATCAAGGCCTTCGCGCAGGGGTACTCCGTCAAGTTCACGCGGGCGCCGTCGATCGTCGTCTCACCGAAGCGGGCGCCCGCGCCGGTGTCGCCGGCTGCGAAGTCGACCGACTGCACGCCCCGCCGCCAGCCGCCCGCGAGCAGATCGCCGCCCAGGCTCGCCCCTGGGGTGTGGTTGTCCTCAATCGTGATCGTCAGCGCTCGGACCGACGACCAGGAGGTCGCGCGGAGGTCGCACCAGTTGCTCTCGGCCTTCGCGCAGAGCAGCCGGTCCTCGAGCGCGGGCTGGGGTGGATCGACCCCGACGACGAAGTTGCGCGGCGTCGTGTTGGTGGCGCCCGCGATGGCGAACGGCGCGAACCCGCCGCCCCAGGTGCCGACCCCGAGCCGCTGCTGCATGCCGTCGTGGAGGGCCTGCCACCAGGTGCCGCTGATCCGCGTGATCGCCGTGCCCGCCGGCGCCTCCCAGCGCCACCGGGCGTACCGGGTGCCCGAGACCGTGCTCTGACCGCCGCGGGTGAAGCTCTTCAGGTGCACTCCGTCGAACGGGTCGTGGCCGGGGGGCGGCACGCAATAGCCGTCGGGCCGGAACTTGGCGCCCCCGGTCGAGTCCCACCAGCTCGCGTCCGCCCCGACGTACCAACCGCACTGGGCGACGCTGTACCTGGCGGCGTTCGCCTCCCGCGCGGCGAGCAAGAGCACCGCCAGCGCCAGGCAGACGCCAAGGCCGACGACCCGTACCAGTCCGACTCGTGCTCCCGGCATCGATCTCCCTCCCTCGGTTGACGGCATTGGAGGGGAAAGGGCTCGGCGTGACGATCTCTCCCCCCTCGACCGATGCCCGGAACGCCCGCTTTGCGAGAATGGCGTCGATGCCGCTGCCAACCCATGATCAGGTCACCGAGAAGCTGCGGGGCGTAATCGACCCCGAGCTGCGCCGCTCGATCGTCGAGCTGGGCATGGTCCGCTCGATCGAGGTCAAGGACGACGGCCGTGTCGAGGTCGTCGTCTCGCTGACCACCGCCGGCTGCCCGATTCGCGCCCACTTCGAAGGGGCAGTGCGCGAGCGGGTCGGCGAGCTCGACGGCGTCACCGCCGTTGCAGTCGGCTTCGACGTCCTCTCCGACGAGGAGAAAGGGAGCCTGCAGAAAGCGCTGGGGCGCGGGAAGCTGCCGGCCGGCGCGCTCGCCCAGGTCAAGAACGTGATCTGCATCGCCTCCGGCAAGGGCGGCGTCGGCAAGTCGACGATGACCGCCAACCTGGCGGCTGCCCTGGCCGCCGAAGGCCACCCGACCGGCGCGCTGGACTGCGACGTGTACGGCTACTCGATCCCGCGCATGCTCGGCGTCAGCCGTAAACCCGAGGTCAACGCCGAGCGCAAGATCCTGCCGCTGGAGGCGGCGGGCGGCGTCAAGGTGATGTCGATCGGCTTCTTCGTCGAGGAGAACTCGGCGGTTGTCTGGCGGGGCGCCATGCTCCACAAGGCGATCCAGCAGTTCCTCGAGGATGTGGCCTGGGGCGAGCTCGAGTACCTGCTCCTCGACCTGCCTCCGGGGACCGGCGACGTCTCGATGACCCTCTCCCAGCTACTGCCGCAGGCCCAGTTCGTGCTGGTGACGACGCCCCAGCCGGCCGCTCAGACGGTCGCCAAGCGCGCCGCCGACATGGCCCAGAAACTCGACCTCGAGATCCTCGGCGCGATCGAGAACATGTCCGGCTTCACGACCCCCGACGGCGAGCGCTTCACGATCTTCGGCGAGGGCGGCGGCCAGCTGCTGGCCGACGAGCTCGACGTGCCGCTGCTCGGCAAGGTGCCGCTGTCGGAGCCGCTGCGCGAGCATGCCGACGCCGGCACGCCGCTCGTCACGGCCCACCCCGACTCCCCCGCCTCGCAGGCGATCCGCCAGGCGGCGCGCGGCATCGTCGCCGCCACGCCGCAGGAGCTGCCGGTGCTGCAGGCCGTGCCGGCCGCGGCCGAGCCGCCCCCGGTCAGCGGCACGCCGCTGCCGGTCGTGCAGGGTTAGGGCCCGCCGATAGCCGCGGCAAGCAAGTCGCTGTCCGGCGCACTGGCACTCGCGCTTCTCGTCCTCGCGGCGCAAGCGGCGAATGCCGAGGCCGGCTGGTCCCCGGACCGGTCGGTCTATGACTACAACCGATTCGCCCCGGGCACGGACTGCGCAGATCCCGCGGCCCTCGCGGCGGACCACGGGCGCTGCGGCGCCCAAGACGGACCGCTGGAGCCATGATCATCGCCGACAACGCGAGCCCACGGTCGGTCAGCGATACCGTCGACCTCGTCGCCAGCCAGCCGATCGGAATCAGCTACGTGCCGGGAAGCGCTCGCCTGCGTCGCGGCGAGGACACCTACCCGCTCAGCGACAGCATCATTACCTGGGGCGCGTCAATCGGCTACGAGACGATGAACGGCAGCTTCCCGGCTGGGTTCGACAAGGCGGCCTTAGTGGAGGTTCGGGTGCGGATCTTCGCGGCCGAGCCCGCCGGCTCGGTCCCTTACGCGCCGATCACGGCCGCGGCGGTCCTCATGGCGCTGATCGCGCTCCCCCCAACGCGCCGTCGCCTAGCTCAGTTCGGCGTTTGGTGGTGGGAGAAGCTCAGGGACCCGGCCGTCCACAACCAAGTGGTCGCGGGTCTCCTCCTGATCGGGCTGACGGCGCTGATCGGCGTGATGATCGAGCTAGTCCTCTGAACGCCGCCACAAGGATCTACGCACGGCGCCTAGGCCGCGCTCTTGCTCTTGTAGTAGTTGGCGTTGATCTCGGCGTATTTCGCCCACTCGGCCGGGAGCTGGTCCTCGGCGAAGCAGGCGTCGACCGGGCACGCCTCGACGCAGGCATCGCAGTCGATGCACTCGTCGGGATCGATGTAGAGCATCTCGACCGAGTCGTAGTCGGGCTCATCCGGGGTCGGATGGATGCAATCGACCGGGCAGACCTCAACGCAAGAGTTGTCCTTCTGACCGATGCACGGCTCGGCGATGACGTAGGTCATTCGATGCTTTCTCCTAAGTCGCTTGTCGGTGCCAGGCGGGACCGTCCCTGCCGGCGCGAGCCGACATTTTAGGGAGAATGCCCCGATGCTGCTGCTGACGGGGGCAACTGGAAGCATCGGCTCACGCCTGCTGCCGCTGCTGCTGGAGCGCGGCGAGGAGGTGCGCTGCCTGGTGCGGGAGCCGCGCCGGCTGGGCCCGCGGCGGGTCGACGTGCAGATCGCGCTCGGTGACCTCGGCGAGATGTCGGACCCCTACCTCGTGCGGCAGGCGCTGCGCGGCGTCGACACCGTCGTCCACCTGGCGGCGACGATCCGCGACCAGCCGCCGCGGCGAATCGAGGAGCTGAACGGACTCGCGACGGTGCGACTGCTGCGCGCGGCCGAGCGCAGCGGCGTGCGACGCTTCGTCTTCTTCAGCGCGCTCGAGGCCGCCGCGGCGCAGCGGACCCGCTTCTTCCGCGCCAAGTGGCTGGCCGAGCAGGCGGTCCGCACCTCGCCGCTGCAGAACACCGTCTTCGCCCCCTCGATCGTCTACGACCACAGCGATCCGTGGGTGACGCTGCTGCGCCGCTTCTCGTTCCTGCCGGTGATGCCGGTCTCCGGGCGAGGGCAGGCCCGCTTCCAGCCGATTTGGGCGCAGGACGTTGCGCGCTGCGTCGCAAACGCGATCGCGGCGGAGCGGCCGCGCGAGCGCTACGAGCTGGCCGGCCCCGAGACGCTCACCTACGACGACATGTCGGACCTGGTCAGCCGGATCGCTGGCCGGCCGCGGCCGCTCGTCCACACGCCGCTGCCTGTCGTCCGCGCTGGATTGATCGCCCTCCGCTCCATCTTCGGCGAGGCCGTGTTCGCTACCTGGGAGGAGGCAGAGCTGATGGAGGTCGGAATGACGAGCGAGCGTGGCACCCGTGACGCGGAGGAGCTGGACGTGGAGCCGAGAAGGATGGGCGATGTCCTCGCGGAGTCCTAGAGGCGGCCTGGCCAGGGTCCGCGCAAGCGCCGGCGCGTCGCTGGCGGCGTTGATCGCGAGCGCGGCGCTCGCCGCAGCCCCGGCCTCCGCGCTGACCCTCGTGCCGCCGAAGGGCAACGTGTTCTTCGGCGTCAGCGACCGCGGCACGACCGAGGAGTTCAACGAGTTCGTCGAAGTCGTCGGCAAGCACCCGGCGGTCCTGCAGACCTTCCACCCCTGGGGAAACAGCCTCAACCAGGCCTACGAACGCTGGCGAGAAACCGCCACGCGGCCGATCCTCCACATCTCGACGATCGACGACCAGACCTTGGCTGAGCTGATCACGCCCCAGCAGATCGCGCTCGGCGGCGGCGACGACTACCTGCTGCAGCTCAACGACTTCTTCGCCAAACGGGGCTTGCCGGCCTACGTCCGGCCGCTCGGCGAGCCGAATCGCTGCCTCAACGCATGGTCGGCGGTCACCTGCGACGGCGCCCAGAAAGGCGGCGAACACACGACCGGCTGGTACAAGCAAGCCTTCCGGCGCATCTCGACGATCGTGCGCGGCGGCGCCGCCATCGACCAGATCAACGCGACGCTGGCCGAAATCGGCCTGCCGCCGGTCAATCGAACCAAAGGGCCGCCTCCCCCCGCCCTTCCGGCGGCGCCGGTCAGCATCGTCTGGGCGCCCCTGCCGGCCGGCTCGCCGCGGGTACGCGGCAACTTCCCCGGCAACTATTGGCCCGGCGGGCGCTGGATCGACTGGGTCGGCACCGACTTCTACTCCCAGTATCCGTACTGGCGCGACCTCAACCGCTTCTACAGCGCCAAACGCTGGCGTCGCAAGCCGTTCACGATCGCCGAGTGGGCAGTGGCCGGCGAGGACGACCCGCGCTTCGTCAGGCAGCTCGTAGCCTGGACCGTGAAGCGGCCGCGGGTGCGGATGTTCGTCTACTACCGCGGCTTCGGCGATACGGACAATCCGTACCAGCTCGGCCTATACCCACGCACGACCAACATGCTGCGCCGCAAGGTCCGCCGCGCCTCCTTCCTCGAGTACGCCGACTACAACGCCAGCCTCTTCCCGCCGCTGCCGCCGAAACCGAAGAAAACGGCGCAGCCGCCTGCGGGCTGAGAACGCGGCCCCTGCCGGCTGAGAACACGGCCGCTGCGGCCTAAGAGCGCGGCCGCCCCCATGGCTGAGGGGCGACTCGCGAGCGGAGGATTTTAGGGGCTATAACCACCAAATCCTCCGCACGAGGTCCCGCGAGGACGTTGCAGAAGCGCGGTTGGCGGCGATTGCGTGAGGCAGGACGAAAAGAGAGGCCCGGCTTGGCCGGGCCTCTCGAAGTCACTCGCCTGTTGCGACGAGGGTACCGCTGCCGAAGGGCCACTTGGCGACGAATTGCGTCGGTTCGAGGCCCTCGACGGGTGAGGCGGGTAACTACATCATCCCGCCCATGTCGGGCATGCC
>DATABM010000074.1:0-4855 GCA_036259555.1 Solirubrobacterales bacterium | reverse complement strand
GATGGAGCCGCGCGGCTTCCAGTGGGTTGCCGAGATGTTCCGTCGCCACCGCCTGCTGGCGCGCTCCACCGCCGGCGCCGCGGCTCGGTAGCTTCAGCCGCCGATCGGGGCGCGGGGGTTGGCCCCGTAGAAGATCAGGGTGCCGAGCATGCCGATGATGTTGACGAGGATGATGTTGACGGCCATCGATTTCGCCGTCGCCGTGCCGACCCCAACCGGCCCTCCCGATGCGGTGTAGCCGTAGTAGCAGCCGACGGCGACGATCACGGTCGCCATGGTCATCGCCTTGGTCAGGCTGAACAAGAAGTCGAGCGGGTTCTGGTAGGTCCAGAAGAGGTGTAAGTAACCCCCCGAGGAGATGTCGCCCACCTGCTCGACGACCGCGATGTAGCTGGCAAAGAAGCCCATGCCGATGCCGATCAGGTAGAGGAAGGGGATCGCGATCCAGGCCCCGAGCAGGCGGGTCGCGGCGAGGAAGGTGACGGGCGGCATTCCCATCACCTCGAGCGCGTCGATCTCGTCAGAGATCCGCATCGCGCCAAGCTCGGCGACGATCCCGGTCCCCACCTTGGCGGCCAGGATGTAGCCGAAGGCGTAGGGCAGCCCCTCGCGCAGGTCGCAGTAGGCGGAGAATAGCCCGGCGTTGCCGGGGGCGCCGATCGAGCGGCTGAAGTAGGCGCCGATCAGCCCGCACTGGAGGCCGAGGATGAAGACGAAGGCCCAGACGATCAGCGCCGAGCCGAGGATCAGGATCCCGGCCTGACGCACGCTCTCGCCGAAGAACCGCAGGGCGCGACCGGAGAGGACCAGCCCGGCGACGCGCGCGCCGAAGCGGGCGATCTCACCGGCGGCGTCGAGCCAGGCGCGTGGCGTGTCGAGCCAGCCGATCACCGGATCGTCTGCAGCTCCGGATTGAAGGCGAGCAGCAGCGCCGAGAACACGTAGAGGAGCGAGAAGCAGGCCATGTAGGCGATCACCACCGCCTGGTTGACGGCACGCCCGACTCCCTCCGGCCCACCGGAAGCCGTCATCCCCTTGTAGCAGCAGACGACGGCGACGATGCCGCCGAACAGCGTGCACATGATCACCGAGCCCCAGAGGTCGGCGATAACGGCGTTGGTGAAGAGGGTCGCGAAGAACCCTCCCAGGGGCTCGCCGTAGACCCACGAGGCGGCCATGCCGGCGGTGATGCCAAAGACGAGCGCGTAGATGTTGAGCAAGCCGGTGATCATCATGAGCGCCAGGAAGCGCGGCACGACCAGGTTCTTGATCGGGTCGACGCCGAGGACCTGGAGGGCGTCGAGCTCCTCGCGGATCTTGCGGGCGCCGAGGTCGGCGGTGATCGCGGTGCCGGCGACGCCGGCGACGACGCTGGCGGTGACGATCGGGCCGATGAAGCGCACCGCGGTGACGATGAAGAAGCCGCCGAGCCGGTCGAGCGCGCCGAACAGATCGAGGATGCCGGCAGCCTGCAGGCCCGGCCCGCCGAAGCAGAGGGCGAAGATCGAGATCGTCATCGGGAACCAGGAGAGCTTCAGCACGAAGAGGACCTGCCCGACCAGCTCCTCGCCATAGGGATAGGGCGCCCGCACCGCGGAGACGATCGTCCTCGCGGCGAGGATCACCATGTTGCCGACCTCCTCGAAGGCCGACTTGGCGGGCAGCAGCGCCCGGTTTACGACTTGCGTCGCCACCAGCTCATCGCCTGCTCGAGCGGGCTGACCGGAGGTGAGACGCGCGCCCGCGCTTCGTCGCGGGCGCGCCGCTCAGCGGCGCGCTGCGCTTCCGAGAGCTGCGCGATCAAGGTGTCGCGAGTGCGCTCCAGCTCCTCGGTCCCGGCGACGTGGCCGGCGGCGCGGCGCGGCGCCGTCGGCAGGTCGCCCGGCAGATCGCGCGTGTAGGAGGCAAGCTCCGCCTCGAGCCGGCCGATCTGGCGCCGCAGCTCGTGGCGGACCTCGATCGCCTCGCTCTCCTCGATCGGCTCCGGAAGCGCCGGCGGCGACTCTCCCTCCGGCGCCTGCTCCAGGGCGCCCGGCATGCTGGCGCAGGCGGCAGCGACGACGGCCAGGTCGCGGGGGCCGAGACCCGCTTCGCGGGCGCGGCGCAACGCCCCGATCGCGATCTCCTCCAGCTCCGGCGCCGTCTCGGCGTCAGGGGAGACGAACGTCCCCTGCCCCTGTCTGCTGACGATCAAGCCCTCTTCCTCGAGGCCGGCGTAGACCGCCCTCACCGTGTTGACGTTGACGCCGGCCCACTCGGCGAGGCGGCGGAAGCTCGGCAGCCGCTCCCCGGCGGCGAGCCGCCCGGTCGTGATCAGAGCGCGAAGGCGCCAGCTCAGCTGCAGCCCGACGGGAAGCTCGTCCGTCGGATCGGTGGCAAAAGGATTGTCGGCCGTGGCAAACTGTGCCATCGGGCAGGCACAGTAGCGGGGACGTCCGGGCTAGTCAACTAGTACAGCTAAGGGGTGAGCACCACCTTCAGCGCTTCCCGATTGTCGTAGACGCGGTAAGCCTCCACCGCCTCGTCCAGCGCCATCCGGTGAGTGACGAGCGGCGAGGGATCGAGCTTGCCTGCCTCGATCAGCGCCAGCACCCGGTCGACGTGGGCGATCACGTTGGCCAGGCCGAGTCGCAACGTCAAGCCCTTCAGCCAGGCGAGCCCGATCGGGACCTCGCCCTTGCCGGCGTAGGCCCCGATCCCCGAGACCGTCCCGGCGTCGCGTGCCAGGCTCACCGCCATCGCGAGTGGGCCCGGATCGCCGACGGCGTCGACGACGACGTCCACCCCGGCGCCGTCGGTTCCCGACCGCACCTCCCGCTTCGGATCGGTCTCCTCGAGGTGGAGCGGCGTCGCCCCGAAGCGCGCCGCCATCTCCAGCCGCTGCGGCACGGAGTCGACCGCGAAGATCTGAGCGGCCCCCGCGACCCGCGCCGCCTGCACAGCGCAGAGCCCAACCGGCCCAAGCCCCAGCACGGCCACCGAGTCGCCCGCCCGCATCCCCGCGTGGGCGATCGCGTGGTAGCCGGTGCCCATCACGTCGCCGGCGAACAGCGCCACCTCGTCCGACATGCCGGCGGGAACGCGGCGCAAGGTCAGATTGGCGCGCGGGACCAGCAGCTGCTCGGCCTGGGCGCCCTGCAGATCCCCGAGGTGAGAACCGTGGCCGAAGGTGCGGCCGTTCTCGCAGCGGTGGTAATCGCCGCGCAGACAGCCTCGGCAGGTCGCGCAGGCCGTGTGGAAGCAGCCGAGCACGCGGTCGCCGACGGCGACCCGCTCGACGTCGGGGCCAGCGGCGAGCACCGTGCCGACGAACTCGTGTCCGATCGTGAAGCCCGGCTCGACCGGCACCCGGCCGTGGTAGATGTGGAGGTCCGAGCCGCAGATCCCGCTCGCCTCGACCCGCACCACCGCGTCGTCCGCCGCGAGCGGTTCGGGGGCCGGCTTCTCTTCGATTCGAACCTCGCCCGGTGCCTGGAAGGTGACGGCGCGCATCGGCGCGAACCGTACCGGCCCCCGGGCTCGACGGGCCGATTTGTCAACCCCGGGTTGACAAACCGGCCGTCGGCGGGGGATGGCTCAGCCGACGCCGACGCGCGTCTGGAAGCGGCCGAGCTCGGCGCCGGGGCTTGCAGTCTCGGCGATCCGCGCTTCGAGGGCGAGCTCACGCTCGAAGTCGGCCTCCTCGCCATGGCGGAAGGAGACGTCCTCGCCCTCGAGCAGCTCGATGAAGATCTCGACGAAGCGCGCGTCGAGCTGCTTGCCGGCGACCCGGCGCAGCTCCTGGATCGCCTCGTAGCTCGAGGTCGGCGTGCGGTAGGAGTCGCGGGCGGTCATCACGTCGTAGGTATCGGCGACCGAGATGATCCGAGCCAGCTCGGGGATGTCGTCGCCTTCGAGTCCGCGTGGATAGCCCTTGCCGTCGATCCGCTCGTGGTGGGCGAGGATGATGTCGGCGACCGGGCCGTAGCCGTCGAGCGCAGAGACGACGCGGGCGCCCTGCTGGGGGTGGCGGCGAATCAGCATCCAGTCTTCGTCGGTGAGCGGCACGTTGGCCTTCAGGATCCGGTCGGGCAGGATGAACTTTCCGATGTCGTGCAGGAGCGCGGCGATGTGCACGAGCTCCTCCTCACGGCGCGAGAAACCGGCACGCTGGGCGATCGCCCGCGAGTAACGGGCGACGGCGGCGCTGTGCCGGGCGGTCATCTGGTCCCGCAGGTCGAGCGTCCGCAGCAGCGCGCTCAACATGCCGACCTGGAAGCTCGCCAGCTGCTTGGTCCGCACCTCCAGCTCCTCCGCCCGCTCCTGGGACTTGAGCAGGGCGCCGAGCAGGTACTGAAAGGTGATCAGGACGATGCCGAAGAGGGCGACGCCGGCGATGCCGATCTCGTTGTAGAGGAAGGTGACGCCGACCGCCATCAGGGCGGCGGCCATCTCCGACGGCAGCAGCGGGATGAGCGCCGTGCGCACCTTCTCGAGGAAGGAGCTCTGCTCCAGATAGCAGGTGTACGCCGCGATACAGGAAAAGTTGATCGCCAGCGCGACGAGGAAGACGGAGAAGACGAGCACGTAGAAGATCGGGTCGGAGGACGTGATCTGCGCCGCGAGGAGGACTTCGTGGAAAGCGCCGCCGCAGATCAACGGGAAGGCCGCGTAGGTGAGCACGTTGACCTGCAGGTCGTGCAGTGGCTCCCGCCAGTGCAGCCATCCGGCGAGAATCGAGAGGATGCCGATCACGGCTGCCGCCGAGCCGCCGAGGAAGACCATCGCCAGGACGAGGGCCAGGAAGCTGCCGGAGATCTTCAGCCGCGAGTCGGTCTCGATCGCGGTCAGGTCGCTGAAGACCGCGAAGCCGAGC
>DATABM010000073.1:0-4057 GCA_036259555.1 Solirubrobacterales bacterium | reverse complement strand
AGGTCGGCGAGGAAGAGCACGGCGCCCTTCAGCACCCCGACCAAAACCAGGTCGCGCCCCTCGTAGTCGCGGCTTACTTCCACCCCCAGCTCGGCGACGCGCCGGCGCAGCTCCTCTTCCGCGACGAGGGTGTCGCCGATT
Source organism: Solirubrobacterales bacterium (assembly GCA_036259555.1). Lineage (GTDB taxonomy): Bacteria > Actinomycetota > Thermoleophilia > Solirubrobacterales > 70-9 > VRUE01. The sequence goes on along the minus strand of DATABM010000073.1, from coordinate 3,916 downwards.
GCCGGGTCGCTCACGCGTCGCAGTCTAATCCCGGCTGGCGCGAAGGACACCGCGCTCGACGATCGCGCGGACGCCGCCGCCGAGGTCGAGCATCGCGGTGCCGGTGCGGCGCAGGCCCGCCACCTCGTCGGCGTGGTTGGCGGCACCGGCAACGGGCCGACCGGCGGCGCGGTCGGCGAGGCGCTGGACGACGAGACGGCGCAGCGCCGTGGGGAGCGCGGCGAGGCGGGCCAGCTCGATAGTCCCGCGCGGCGAGCCGTTCGAGCCGTCCAGCTCGGCGGCGACCAGCCCGTCGAGCACCTCGGCCTCGGCTCGAAGCAGCTCGGCGGTGCGCAGGATGTTGCGGGCCGCGGCCGGATGCACCTCGGCCATCGCCCGGACGAGGCCGTGGCGAACCCTGTTCCGCGCGTAGGAGGGCTCGGCGTTGCTGGGGTCGTCGCGCCACGAAAGGTCACGCTCCCCGCAGTAGGCGGTCGTCTGCTCGCGCGTGAACGGAAGAAGCGGGCGCACCAGCTTGCCGTCGCGGGGCTTCATCCCAAGCAGGGCGCGGCGGCTCGGCGAGGAGGCGAGCCGGTAGAGGATGGTCTCGACCTGGTCGTCGGCGGTGTGGCCGGTGGCGATCAGCGTCTCGTCCTCCTCGACGAGGCGAGCGGCCGCCGCGTAACGCGTGTCGCGCGCCCAGGCCTGCAGGTTGCCTGGACCCTCCGGCCGCCGCGGTCGCTCGACTCGCAGGTCGACGTCGAGGCGCTCGCAGAGGGAGCGGCAGTGGACCTCGTCCTCGTCGGAGTCGTCGCGCAGCCCGTAGTTGACGTGCAGCGCGGTCACGGCCTCCCGGCCGAGCAGCCGCGCCGTCAGATCGAGCAGACAGACGGAGTCGCGCCCGCCGGAGAGCAGCGCCACGACCCGCGCTCCCGCCGGCAGCAGGCCGCCCTCGCGAACGGCGCTCAGCATCGCATCGCTCTCCATATATATGAAGTGTTACGCGGGCCGGACCGCGTACAGGGGCGTCGCCATCGGAAACCCCTTCAAGTTAACTTCGCCGATCGTCTCGCAGACGACGCCGCGGCCGTGCAGCGCCTTGGCGACGCTGTCGGTGACGAGCACCTCGCCGGCGTGAGCCCGCCCGACGACGCGGTGGACGAGGTTGACGTGGGTGCCGAAGTAGTCGCCGTCGCGGTAGACGGCGTGAGCGTGATGGACGGCCACCCGCGGCCGAGGGCGCTCGGGGAAGCGGTCGAGCAGGCGGACCGCCCACTCGGTCAGCGAGGCCGGATCGCGCGAGACGACCATCACCTCGTCGCCGATCGTCTTCACCAGCGTCGCCTCGCTGGGCATCGTCGCTTCGACCGTATCGACGAAGTTCTCGACCACGTCGAGCGCCTCGAGGTCCCCCTCCTCCTCGGTGTAGCGGGTGAAGCCGGTGAGGTCGATGAAGCAGAGCGTCACCGGCACCCGGCCCAGCTCGGCGCCGCCGTCCTCGAGGTCCGCCTCCATGTGGCCGACGACGTCCTGCTCGAGGAAGTAGCGCAGGTACCGCGTGTGCAGGTACTCGGTCAGCGGCGCCGCCAGGGGCAACATGTCAGCCGCCAGCGCGCCCATTTCCTCGGCGATCTCCACCTCCGGCAGCGCGTCGCGGATCATCGGTTCGTGGACGTAGAGATGGAAGAGGCGCACCTCGGCATCGGCGATCCGCCGCATCGACTGGACGTAGACCCGGACCAGCTGCAGAAAGGCGACGAGCGGGAAACCCGCGTCCAGCACGCGCGCGCAGTGGCGCAGGGCCGTTACGTCCTCGGGTTTCAGCAGCCGCTCGCGCTCGAGCGGCGTTCCGAGGATGGCCAGGATCCGCTCGATCAGCTGCGGCTCGAGACCGGTCTCACCGGCGATTTCCGCCACCGTGCGCTGTTCGGCGGCACGCGGGAAGAGCTCCTCGACCATGCCGAAGGCGAGCCGGCCCTCAGCACCCGCCTTCTTCAGCTCCTCGAGCGAGTGGCCGCGCTCGCGCATCCGCGCCACCACCCGCGCCTGGGCGGCGGCGGCGGCGGTCCAGCGCCCGCGCCGGACCGGCACCACCTTGTCTGCCGCCCAGCGCTTCAGCGTGCTGGCTGGGACCCCGGAGCGCCGCGACGCCTCGGCGAGGGAGATGCGCTGTTCCGCCATCCGAGCAAGCGAGGCTAAAGAGCGCCGCCGACGAGTCTCGGATGCGTCGGGGCCTCAAGCCGGAATCTCCTCCCCGGAGTGGGCCTGCAACACCTCCTCCCCGTCCTCGCCGGTGCGAATGCGAATCGCCTTCTCCACCGGCAGGACGAAGATCTTGCCGTCGCCGACCTCGCCGGTCCGAGCGTGCCTGAGGATCGTCTCGACGACGAGCGACTCGTCCTTGTCCTCGACGACGACCTCCAGCTTCAGCTTCGGACGGACGTTGACCGTGAGGGTCGAGCCGCGGTAGCGCTCGACGATCCCCTTCTGGCGGCCCGAGCCCTTGGCCTCGACGATCGACAGGGAGGGGAACCCCCTGTCGAGCAGCTCGGCGCGGATCGGCTCGAACGCCTCGTGCCGGATGAACGCCTCGATCTTCTTCATGCGCTCACACCTCCATTCGCGACTCGGTTGGAGCCGCGGTCATCTGGGCAGGCGAGGGCGCCGGGACAGCGGCGCCCCTCCCGATCGTTCCCGGCAAGCCGGTCGAGTACTCCGGCTGCGGGATGAACTGCTCCGGATACCCGTACATGCCGTGCGAGCTGATGTCGAGCCCGGCTTCCTCCTCCTCCTCGGAGACCCGCAGGCCGATCGTCGCCTTGATCGCCGCGAACGTCGCAAACGAGATCGCGAAGACGACGATGAAGGTGAAGAGGACGGCGAGGCCCTGTACGCCGAGCTGCCCCAGCGTGGTGCTCAACGAGAAGTCGCCGAAGAGCGAGTACCAAACACCTGGCGATGCCCCTTCGAGCACCAGTCGCGGCGAGGCGAAGATGCCGACCGCCAGGGTGCCCCAGACGCCGGCCAGGCCGTGCGCCGAGAGGGCGCCGACCGGGTCGTCGAGCAACCGCTCGATCGAGAGCACCGCGTAGACGACGATCAAACCGGCGACGAAACCGACGATCGGCGCTGCCCAGAACTCGACGAACCCGGAGGGAGCGGTGATCCCGACCAAGCCGGCGATCGCGCCGTTGCCGGCCATGCCGACGTCGAGCGTTCTGCTCTTCATCCAGACCGCGAGCGATGCGCCGATCACCCCGGCGGCCGCGGCGAGCTGCGTGTTCAGCATCACCTCGCCGAAGAACGAGCCGGCGGTTTCGAAGGTCGAGCCTCCGTTGAAGCCGAACCAGCCGATCCAGAGGATGATCACGCCGAGGCCGACCAGCGGCATCGAGTGACCGGGGATCGCCCGCGGCCTGCCGTCCGGTCCATATTTGCCCAGCCGCGGCCCGAGCAGCAGCAGGGCCGCCAGGGCGCCGACCGCGCCGGTCAGGTGGACGACCGAGGAGCCGGCGAAGTCCATCACCGGCTTTCCGCCGATGTCGGAGAGCAGGCCGCCGCCCCAAACCGCGTGCGCGACCAGCGGGTAGATAACGGCGCCGAAGACGATCGCGTAGACGACGTAGGCGCCGAACTTGATCCGCTCCAGCGTCGTCCCCCAGACGATGGCCAGAGAGACGGCGCAGAAGGCGAGGCCGAACAGCATCAGCATCGCGTCGGAGCTGGCGACGTTGAACGCTTCGCTGCCCTGGCCGACCACCTGGTCGAAGTGGAAGAAGAAGCCGCTGGTGCCGAAGAAGTCGTTGCCGCCGCCTTCGGCGACGCCGTAGCCGATCGCCCACCAGGCGATCGTCACCAGCGCCAGGTTGATGAGGATCTTGGCGACCCCGGTGCCGACGTTCTTCTGCCTCGAGAAGCCGATCTCGAGGAACATGAA
>DATABM010000072.1:0-2384 GCA_036259555.1 Solirubrobacterales bacterium | reverse complement strand
GGACGCCGACATGCGAAGCGCCACGTGTGTCATCCGACCAGGGCGGCGAGGCGCTCGATCGTGTGCAGCTGCTCGCCGCGGTCGACGTGAACCGGCGAGACGATCAGGCGGTCGATGCCGGCGGCGCGAAAGCGCTCGATGCGCTCGGTCACTTCGGCCTCGCTGCCGACCAAGGAGGTCGCCTCGACGATCTCGTCGGGCATCGCCTCGAAGGCGCCGCCGCGATCGCCGTCCTGGAAGCGCTGCTGGACCTCGTCGGCGACGTCGCCGAAGCCGAAGCGGTGGGCGAGGTCGACGTAGAAGTTGGTCTTGCGGCTGCCCATGCCGCCGAAGTAGAGGACGAGCCCCGCCTTGACGACGTTCCTGGCCGCCTCCAGGTCGCCGTCGATCGCAACCTGCAGCGACGGGGAGACCTCGAGATCGGAGCGCTGCCGGCCGCCCTTGGCGAAGCCGGCCTCCAGGTGCTCTCCCCAGGTCGCATCGAAGGCGTCGACGCTGAAGAAGATCGGGATCCAGCCGTCGCAGATCTCCGCCGCCATCTCGACCGATTTGCGGCCGATCGCACCGACGAATACGGGAATCGCGTTCCGCTCGGGGTGGAAGTTCAGCTTCAGCGGCTTGCCCTCTCCACCGGGCAGCGGCAACTCGTAGTGATCGCCGTGGTGGTCGAGCTTTTCCTCGCGGGCGATGATCTTCCGCACCACTTCGATGTACTCGCGAGTGCGACCCCAGGGCTTCGCGTACGGGACGCCGTACCAGCCCTCCGAGACCTGCGGACCCGACGGGCCGAAGCCGAAGAGGAAGCGGCCGCCGGACAGTTTGTCGATCGTCGCTCCCGCCATCGCCGCGGCGGCGGGCGGTCGCGCCGGGACCTGCATGATCGCCGCGCCCAGGTTGATCGTCTCGGTCTGCGGCGCCAGCCAGGCCAGCACGCTGACCACATCGGAGCCGTAGGACTCGGCCGCCCAGACCGACTCGAATCCGGCCCGCTCGGCCGCCTGGACGACCTCGACCGCGTCCTGGCCGGCGGGGCCGATGCCCCAGTAGCCGAGGTTGAGTCCGAGCTTCAGAGCCATGCGCGAGCCATCCGCGGCGAACCCTATTGAATGTCTTCCGATGGCCGACACCGCTCCCACCGAGGTGCCTCCCGGCGACGCCGCCCAGGAGGGGCTGACGAGCGCCGCTGCGGCGAAGCGGCTGCGCAAGCTGGGGCCGCCGAAGGAGAGCGCCTCGCGCTCGACCGCGAGCATCGTCGCGGGCAACGTCTTCACGCTCTTCAACGCGATCGTCGTCTTCTTCGGCGTGCTCATCCTCTCGCTCGGCCTGTTCGCCGACGCCGCCTTCCTGGCGATCGCCATCGTCAACTCCTACATCGGCATCCGCCAGGAGCTGAAGGCGAAGCGGACGCTCGAGGAGCTGGCGGTGCTCGTCGCCCCCCACGCCAAGGTCCTGCGCGACGGCCGGGTCGTCGAGCTGACCGCCGAGGAGGTGGTGCCCGGCGACGTGGTCGCGCTCGAGCCGGGGGACCAATTGGTCGCCGACGGAGAGCTGATCGCCAGCCGCGGGCTGACGCTCGACGAGTCGCTGCTGACCGGCGAGTCCGACGGCGTCCGCAAGGAGCCGGGCGATCGGGCGCTCTCGGGCTCCTTCGGCATCTCGGGCTCGGGCCGCTACCGGGTCGACGCGGTGCGCGAGGACAGCTACGCGGGCCGCCTGGCGGGCGAGGCGAAAGCGTTCCGGCACCCTCCCTCACCGCTCCAGCACGAGGTCAACCGGGTGATCGTCGCCACCACCTACGTGATGGCGCCGCTGGCCGCGATCCTGCTCCTCACCTTCCAGATGCGCAGCGTCGACCTGGTCGAGGCGGCGCAGACGGCGACCGCCGGCCTGATCACCCTGATCCCCGAGGGCATGGTGCTGCTGATGAGCGTCACCTTCGCCGTCGCCGCGGTGCGGCTGGCCCGCAACGACACGCTCGTGCAGCAGATGAGCGCCACCGAGAGCCTCGCCGCGGTGGACACCATCTGCGTCGACAAGACCGGCACGCTGACCGACGGCGACCTGCGCCTGCTCGGCGTCGAGGTGGCCGACGGCGCCGACCGCGACAGGGTCAAAGCCGCCCTGGCGCGCTTCGCGGCTAGCGCCGGGGACCGCAACCGCACCTTGGAGACGGTCGCCGCCGCCTTTCCAGGCCGGACGGGACGGGTCGGTGGCGAAGTGCCGTTCTCGTCGAAATGGAAGTGGAGCGGGCTCGAGATCGACGGCTCCAGCTACGTGCTCGGCGCTCCCGACGTCCTCGCCGCGGCCGGGGCGCTCGAGCTGCCGCCCGGGCTCGCCCGCAGGCTCGAGGAGGAGACCTCGGCGGGACGGCGCGTCGTCGCCAT
>DATABM010000071.1:0-34448 GCA_036259555.1 Solirubrobacterales bacterium | reverse complement strand
CCGCCCCGGGCGAGCACCATGTTCGCGTAGACCATCAGGACGACCGGCAGGCGCTCGGCGACGCTGGCGCAGACCTCGAGGCCCGTCTCCAGGGTCGTCCCCTGCTCGAGGGCGGCGGTGGCGGCGCTGTGGATCGTCGGCCCGTCGGCCAGCGGGTCGGAGAACGGCACGCCCAGCTCGATCAGGTCTGCGCCAGCGTCGGCGTACGCCGCGACGATCGCCAGCGACGCATCGCGGTCGGGGTAGCCAGCCATCATGTAGGGCATCAGCGCCGCGCGACCCTCGGCCTTGGCCGCCGCGAAGGCCTCGGCGATCCTCGCTGCTCCCGCCAACTCAAGGGGGTCTTCCCGGCGCTCCTCCCCGCTGTTGCTCCGAGGGGTCATTCCCCGGACTCCCCCACTCGCTCGACTACCTCGGCGAGGTCCTTGTCGCCTCGCCCGGAGAGACAAAGCACGTCGAAGCCGTCGCCACCGCCGTTCTCCAAGAGCCATGCGACGGCGTGGGACGACTCGAGCGCCGGGATGATCCCCTCCAGCTTCGAGAGCTCGGCGAAAGCCGCGAGGGCCTGGGCATCGGTGACTGAGACGTAGCTGGCACGGCCGGTGTCGCGCAGGTAGGCGTGCTCGGGGCCGACGCCGGGATAATCGAGCCCGGCCGAGACCGAGTGGGCCTCGAGGATCTGACCTTCGGCGTCGGCGATGATCGAGGAGAGCGAGCCGTGCAGGACGCCGGTGGTGCCCGCGCCGAGCGAGGCGCCGTGGCGGCCGCTGTCGAGCCCCTCCCCCGCCGCCTCGACGCCGATCAGCTCCACCCCCGCGTCGTCGACGAAAGGGGTGAAGATCCCGATCGAGTTGGAGCCGCCGCCGACGCAGGCGATCACGCGAGCGGGCAGCGAGCCCTTGGCGGCGAGCGCCTGCTCGCGCGCCTCCTCGCCGATCACCCGCTGCAGGTCGCGGACCAGCGCCGGGAAGGGCGCCGGGCCGACCGCCGATCCGATCGCGTAGTGGGTGGTCTCAACGTTGGCGACCCAGTCGCGGATCGCGGCGCTGACCGCCTCCTTGAGCGTGCGGGCACCCGCCTCCACCGGTGCCACCTCGGCACCGAGCAGCTTCATCCGCTCCACGTTGGGCGCCTGGCGGCGGATGTCCTCGCTGCCCATGTAGACGACGCACTCGAGGTCGAGCAGCGCGCAGGCGGTCGCGATCGCGACGCCGTGCTGGCCGGCTCCGGTCTCTGCGATCACGCGCGGCTTGCCCATCCGCTTCGTCAGCAGCGCCTGGCCGAGCGCGTTGTTGATCTTGTGCGAGCCGGTGTGGGCCAGGTCCTCGCGCTTCAGGTAGACGCGGCGTCCGGTCCGCTCGGAAAGGCGCTCGGCGAGATACAGCGGGGTCGGCCGGCCGATGAAGTCGCGCCGCAGCGCTTCCAGCTGCACGCCGAACGCCTCGTCGTGCCGCGCCTCGGCCCAGGCCGCGGTCAGCTCGTCGAGCGCTCCGATCAGCGTCTCGGGGACGTAACGACCCCCATACGGGCCAAAGCGCTGCTCGACCATCGCCCGCGTGCTCTGCTCTCGTTCGCTCGCACTCATGTTCACCGGAGACCTTGCTCGCTCACTCCCGCATGAACGCGCGGGGCGGAAGCAACCCTTTCAGGTCCGGGCGACTTCATGCGTGGCCTCGAAGAAGGCCTGCATCGCAGCGTGGTCCTTGCGGCCCGGCTCTGACTCGACGCCGCTGGCGACGTCGACCGCGTAGGGATGCGCGATCGCGATCGCCTCGGCGACGTTGTCGGGCCGCAGGCCGCCCGCGAGGATCGCCGGCACCTCGGAGCGGCGCTCGCGCAACAGGCCCCAGTCGAAGCTCTCCCCCGTCCCGCCCCAGAGCTTGCCGCTGCGCCGGTCGAAGAGGTGGAAGTCCGTGCGGAGCGCCTCGGCCCCATGGATCTCCGCGGCGCTGGCGACGTGGATCGCCTTCGCCACCTTCACCCCCGTGCGGCGCTTCACCTCGGCGCAGAAGGACGGGCCCTCTTCGCCGTTCAGCTGAACCATCGTCAGCCCCTCGTCCTCGACGGCCATCGCGACCTCGTCGAGCTCGGGGTTGACGAAAACGCCGACGACCTCGCACTTACGCCGGAAGGCCGCGGCGATCCTCGCCGCCTCGGCCGGCTCGATCGAGCGGGGGCTCTCCAGCGTGTGGATCAGCCCGATCGCCCAGGCGCCGAGCCGCACCGCCTCGGCCGCATCGTCCAGGTTGGTGATCCCGCAGATCTTGACCCGCATCCCTCCAGGGTACGGGAGCAGCGCTACCTGGCCGGTGGGCCGACCGGGCCCGACTGCGTGTCTTCGGCGGACTCCGGCCGAACGCCCAGCTCGACGGTGACGTCCTTGCTCTTGTCGCCCCGCCGCACGGTCAGCCTCAGCTCGTCGCCGGGCGACGCCGAGTTGACGGCGTCGATGACGTCTTCCATGCCCTCGATCGGCCGCCCGTCGACCTCGGTGATGATGTCGCCACCGAGCTGGATCGTCGCGCCTTCGATCGTCGCCGAGGTGTCGCCGCCCTCCAGGCCGGCCTCGTCGGCCGGGCCGCCCTCGACGACTTCGTCGATCAGCACGCCCTGGTCGACCGGGAGCTCGAGCGCCTCTGCGAGGTCCGGGGTTATCGTGCCGCCGCTGATGCCGATGTAGGCATGCTGAACCTCGCCGCTCTCCTTCAGCTGCTCGACGACTTCACGGGCCATGTTGATCGGGACCGCGAAGCCGATTCCGACGTTGCCCTGGCTGCCGCCGGTCTGGATCTGAGTGTTGATGCCGATCACCTGCCCGCCGGAGTCGATCAACGGCCCGCCCGAGTTGCCGGGGTTGATCGGCGCGTCGGTCTGCAGCACGTGCGAGATCGAGAACCCGTTCGGCGCCTGGATCTGACGCTGCAGCGCCGACACTATGCCGGCCGTCACGGTTCGTTCGAGCCCGAACGGGTTGCCGATGGCGACCACCGGCTCCCCGACCTGAACCCGGTCAGAGTCGCCGAGCGAGAGCGGCTTCAGCTGGTCTGCCGGCGCGTCGATCTCCAGCAGGGCGACGTCGGTTGCGGGGTCGCTGCCGACGACCTCCGCCTCGTAGGCCTCGTCGGACGAGCCGAGCGTGACCTCGACCCGCTCGGCACCCTCGACGACGTGGCTGTTGGTGATCACGTGCCCGTCGCGGTCGATCAGGAAGCCGGAGCCGGTCGCGGCGCCTTCGCCTTCGCCTTCGGGCGCGCCGAACGGGCTAGGGACGGGGGCGCCTTCTGCGCCCAGCTCCGCTTTGATCGAGGCGACGCCATCGCCGGCCCGTCGGTAGATCTCGTTCACCGGGTTGCTGTTCTCCTCGTCCCCGCCGTCGCTGACCGCGATCGGGGCGGCGGCCGGCGCCGCCACGGTGGTCGTGGACCCATCCTCGCCCTCGATCCAGCCGGCCGCGATGGCCAGCGTGAAGACCGCGCCGACGATGACGCCGCCGAGGATCGCGGAGAGGAGGGAGCTCTGCAGGACGCGCTTCATCGACTTGATGCTGCAGGCCTTCCCCTAAGCCAACCTAAAAATCTCGAGCGGAGCTAGGGAAGGTCGTGTTCGCGGGTCTCGCCGTCGGCGCCGCTCAGCTCGCGCGCCAGCGCCTCGGGATCGGCCGTGCTCATCAGCGCCTCCCCGATCAGCACCGCGTCGACCCCCACGCGCTCCAGCTCGTCCATCGCCTCGCGCGTCGAGATGCCGCTCTCGGCGACCACCGTCTTGCCGGCCGGCACGTCGGGCATCAACTCGAAGGTCGTCCCCACCTCGACAGTGCCCTGGTCGAGGTTGCGGTTGTTGATTCCGATTACGTCGACGTCGATCCGCAGCGCCCGCTCGAGCTCCTCGGCGTCGTGGACCTCGACCAGGCAGTCGAGGTCCAGCCGCCCTGCCTCGTCGTAGAGAGCTTGCAAATCATCGTCGCCTAGAGCCCGGACGATCAGCAGCACCGCGTCGGCGCCGTAGACGGCCGCCTCGTAGAGCTGGTAGGGATCGACGATGAAGTCCTTGCGCAGAATCGGCAGGCCGCAGGCCTCGCGGGCCGCGCTGAGGTCGTCGAGCGAGCCGCCGAAATGGGTGGCGTCGGTGAGGACGGAGAGCGCGGCGGCGCCGCCGCGCTCGTAGGCGGCGACCTGCTCGGCGACCGTCGCGGTCGCCGATATCTCACCGGCGCTCGGGGAGCGCCGCTTGAACTCCGCGATCACCGAGAGGCGCGGGCGCACGAGCGCCTCCTTGAACGGGCGGTCGCGCCCGCGCTCTGGGAGTCGCGATTCCAGGTCGGCCAGGGAAGCCTGGGCGCGGCGCTCCTCCACCCCTTCGCGCGCAGCGCCGATTAGCTGCTCGATCATTCCCACTTGAAGGCGCAAAGCCTAGACGTTGGTGGTGTCGGCGAGGCTGGCCGTGGTGGCGACGAGCCGCTCGAGCAGCTGCCGAGCCGCTCCGTCGTCCACCGCCGCGGTCGCTCTCTCGACTCCCTCGGCGAGGCTGCCGGCGCGGCCACCGACGTAGATGGCGGCGCCGGCGTTGAGGAGCACGAGGTCGCGCCGCGCGCCTCGCTCGCCGTCCAGCACGGACCGCGAGGCGGCCGCGTTCTCCTCAGGGCTGCCGCCGGCGACCTCATCCAGGTCTGCCTCGGCCAGGCCCAGCTCGCCGGGCTCGACGAACCACTCCTCGGTCCGACCCTCGGCCACCTCGATCACCCTGGTCCGCGCCGAGACCGAGAGCTCGTCGACGCCGTCCTCGGCAGCGACGACAAGTGCCCGCACGCTCCCGAGACCGACCAGCGCCTCGGCGATCGTCTCCTGGTAGCGGCGATCGGAGACCCCGAGCAGCTGCCGCTGCGCCCCTGCCGGGTTGGTGAGCGGGCCGAGGAAGTTGAAGATCGTCCGCACGCCGAGCTCCTTGCGGACCGGGACGACGTGGGCCATCGCCGCGTGGTGGCGCGGCGCGAACATGAAGCCGAAACCGACCTCCTCGATGCAGCGCCCCACCTGCTCGGGGCTGAGGTCGATGTTGACGCCGAGCGCCTCGAGCAGGTCGGCCGAGCCGCAGCGGCTGGTGTTGGAGCGGTTGCCGTGCTTGGCGACGGCGCAGCCGGCGGCCGCTGCCACCAGCGCCGCGGTGGTCGAGACGTTGAAGGTCGACGGCCCGCCCCCCGTGCCGGCGGTGTCGACGAGGTCGTCGCGGCCGGTCGCGACCGGGGTGGCGAGGAGGCGCATCGTGCGCGCCAGCCCGACCAGCTCGGGCACCGTCTCGCCCTTCGCCCGCAGCGCGATTAGGAAGGCGGCGGTCTGCACTTCGCTGGAGCGCCCCTCCATGATCTCGGCGAGCACCGCGGCTGCGTGGTCGGCGGTCAGATGGTCGCCCGCGCAGACCGCGTCGATGGCTCGGGTGACGATCTCGTTCGACACCGCTCAGCTCTCGCTCTTGGCCAGGAAGTTGGCGAGCAGATGCTTGCCCTGCGGCGTCAGGACCGACTCAGGGTGGAACTGGACGCCCTCGGCCGGCAGCTCCCGGTGGCGGGCGCCCATGATCACGTCGCCGAACCGGGAGCTGACTTCGAGCTCTTCGGGCAGCTCGGAGTCGGCGACCAGCGAGTGGTAGCGACCGGCGACCATCGGGCTCGGCAGGCCGGCGAAGATGGTGCGGCCGTCGTGCTCGACCTCGGCCTCCTTGCCGTGCACCGGCTCCCCCTGGACGGTGCGGCCGCCGAAGGCCTCGACCAATGCCTGGTGCCCGAGGCAGACGCCGAGCACCGGCGTGCCACCCTCGGCGAAGGTGCGGACCGCCTCGATCGAGATGCCCGCCTGGGCCGGCGTGCACGGGCCCGGCGAGACGACCAGGCGGTCGGGCTGGCGCTCGAGCAGCTCCTCGACCGTCGCCTTGTCGTTGCGCACGACATCGACCTCGGCGCCGAGCTCGCCCAGGTACTGGACGAGGTTGTAGGTGAAGCTGTCGTAGTTGTCGATCACGAGCACCTTCATCTCAACGATCACCCGCCCACGGCGGACGCGGGAGGATACGGCCATCCATATCTGATTCTTTGGCCGGATCCGGGAGCAGAGTACGCGGGCGGAACATTGCTATTTCCAGTCGGGCTGTTCGCAGGCCAGCTCGACGGCGCGGAAGACCGCTTTGGCCTTGTTCACGGACTCGTTGTACTCGTAGGCCGGCTGGGCGTCGGCGACCGTCCCGCCGCCGGCCTGGACGTGGACTTGACCGTCCTTGGCGACGACGGTGCGGATATGGATCGCCGTGTCGAGATCGCCGCTCCACGAGAGGTAGCCGATCGCGCCGCCGTAGCCGCCGCGCTTGACCGGCTCCAGCTCGTCGATGATCTGCATCGCGCGGACCTTGGGCGCCCCCGAGAGGGTCCCCGCCGGCAGCGCCGAGCGCAGCACGTCCATCGCCCCCACGCCCTCGCGCAGCTGCCCGGAGACCTGGCTGACGATGTGCAGGACGTGGGAGTAGGTCTCGACCGCCATCAGCTCGTCCACGCGCACCGTGCCGTACTCGCAGACGCGGCCGAGGTCGTTGCGGCCGAGGTCGACGAGCATCACGTGCTCGGCGCGCTCCTTGGCGTCGTTGACGAGCCGCTCGGCGAGCCGGCGGTCCTCCTCCTCGCTGCTGCCGCGTGAGTAGGTGCCGGCGATCGGGCGCGTCTCGACGCGGCCGCCGTGGACTTTGACCAGCGGCTCCGGTGAGGCGCCGGCGATCTGGAAGTCGCCGAACTCGAGGAAGTACATGTACGGAGACGGGTTGACGGCCCGCAGGCCGCGGTAGATCGAGAACGCCTCGACCGGCGCCGGCGCCGAGAAGCGCTGCGAGGGGACGACCTGGAAGGCGTCGCCGGCGTGGACGTACTCGACGATCCGCGCCACCGCGGCTTCGAACTCCTCGCGCTCCATGTTCGAGGCGAAGCGGGGCGGCTCGACGATCGAGGGGCGCTCCGGTACGGGAACCGCCTTGCGCAGGCGGGATTGCACGTCGGCGATCGCCGCCACGGCGCGCTCGTAGGCGGCCTCGATGCCGCCCTCGTCGTCGGCGAAAGCGCAGGCCATCACTGTCAGCTCGTGGCGCAGGTGGTCGAAGGCGAGCAGTACGTCGGTGACCATCAGCGCCATGTCGGGAAGGCCGAGGGTGTCCGGGTTCGGCTCGGCGAGCGGCTCGACCGTTCGCACCAGGTCGTAGCCGAAGAAGCCGACGGCGCCGCCCGCGAACGGCGGCAGTCCATCGACGGGCGCGAGCCGGTAGCGCGACATGTACTCGGCGACGGCGGCATAGGGGTCGGGGGCGTCGCTCTCGCCGCTCTCGGTGCCGCTCAGGGCGCCGGCGCTCCAGTGCAGCACCTCGCGCGGTCCGATGCCGACGAACGAGTAGCGGCCGACCTGGCCGTGCTCGGCCGACTCGAGCAGGAAGCAGGGCGCTCCGGCCGGCTCGCCGGCGCGCAGCTTGAGGAAGGCGGAGACCGGCGTCTCGCAGTCGTCGACGAAGCGCGCGCGCACCGGCACGACGTTGCCGCGCTCGGCCAACTGCCGCGCCTCCTCGAGGCTCGGCTCCAGCCGCAAGTCGGACTCAGAATCAAGCATTCGCGCTCGCTCCGCGCTCGACATCGTCAGACCGTCACTCGCGCTGCGCTCGCGCTCATTGGCGACGGCCATTCAGCACTTCCATCACCGCTGCCTGCGACACCTCGCGCGAGGCGAGCAGGACGCTGAGGTGGTAGAGGACGTCGGCGGCCTCTTCGGCAACCCGTTCGTCGGACTCCTCGCGCGCGGCGCGGACGACCTCCTCCGCCTCCTCCCCGACCTTCTCGCCGATCAGCTTCGGATCGTCGAGCAGTTGCACCGTGTAGCTGCCCTCGGGACGCTCGGCGGCGCGGCTGCGCAGCATGCGCTCCAGCGCGGCAAGCGCTTCGTGGGCAGGCGGCGCCGGCTCGCCCGGCACGGCTTCGGCGTCCGGCTCGGTCGAGGCCGAACCGCCCAGCACCCGGTAGAAGCAGCTCCGCTCGCCGGTGTGGCAGGCGGGGCCGCTCGGCTCGACCAGAGCAACGATCGCGTCGCCGTCGCAGTCGTAGCGCAGCTCGCGCAGGCGCAGGACATGACCGGACTCTTCGCCTTTGCGCCAGATCCGCCCGCGCGAGCGACTGTAGAAGTGAACCTCGCCGCTCTCGACGCTGAGCCGCAGCGCCTCGTCGTTCATGTAGGCGAGCGTCAGCACCTCGCCGCTGCCGGCGTCCTGAGCCACGCACGGCACGAGGCCACGCTCGTCAAATTTCACTTGGGGGAACACTTGTCCATCGTAATGAGACAAGCCGCCCCCAGACGCGGAAGCGAATCCCTGTCCATATCTGATTCGTCAGGGATTCGCGAGAGCAGAGGAGGCGGCGTTATATGTCACTCGATCCCGAGCCGGTCCAGCAGCCCCTCGTCGCGGCGCCAGCGGCGGCGCACGCGAACCTGGAGGTCGAGGTGGACCTTGGCGCTCAGCTCCGCTTCGAGCGAGCGACGGGCGCCGGCGCCGATCTCGCCCACCTTCGCACCGGCGCGCCCGATCAGGATGCCCTTCTGCGACTCGGTCTCGGCCCAGATCTCGGCGCTGACCACGACCAGGCCGTCGTCGCGCTCGGTCACCTCCTTCACCTGGACCTCGACCGAGTGCGGGATCTCGTCGCGCGTGCGGTTGAGCACCTGCTCGCGGATCAGCTCGGCCAGCAGCAGCTCCCGCGACTGGTCGCTGCAGTCCTCCGGCGGATACATGTACGGGCCCTCCGGTACGAGCTCGCCGAGGCGGTGCACCAGCGCGTCGACGCCCTCGCCGGTCTTGGCGCTGATCGGGAACACCTCATCGACGCCGGGAAGCTTCGCCGCGCTGGCGAGAACGGGGACCAGCTCGTTGGGGCCAGTGCGGTCGGCCTTGTTGACGGCGCAGATCGTCGGCGCGTCGGAGCCAGCGTGCAGAAGGGCGCCCGCGATGAACCGGTCCCCCGGACCGATCCCGTCCTCGCCGTTGACGACCATCAGCGCCACGTCGGATTCGGCCAGTTCGCGCTCGACCCGCTTCTGCATCCGCTCGGTCAGGACGTCGCGGGGGCGCTGGACGCCGGGCAGGTCGACCAGGACCAGCTGCCGGCCCGCCTCGACGTCGGTGGCGATCCCGCGGATCGCCCGCCGCGTCGTCTGCGGCCGCATCGAGACGATTGCGACCCGGTCGCCGACGATCCTGTTGACCAGCGTCGACTTGCCGACGTTGGGACGGCCAGCGAGGCCGACGAAGCCGGCGCGGGTGCTCTCTCGGCCGCCCGCGGTCACCGCAGCCCGAGCGACTCGAGGATCCTGCCCTGCAGGGCCAGCATCTCCCCATTGTCGACCTCGTGGTCGTAGCCGCACAGGTGCAGGACGCCGTGGACCGCCGCCTCGGTGACGTCGGAGCAGTGCTCGGGGCAGATGGCGACGTCGCCCAGCTCGCGCGGCCCCGCAGTCGCCCCGGTCCCGTCCACGGGGAAAGCGAGCACGTCGGTCGGGGCGTCCTTGCCGCGATGGTCGCGGTTCAGCGCGCGGATCCGCTCTTCTCCGACCAACTCCACGGCGAGGTGCCCGTCCGCCACCTCGGCCGCCGCCAGCGCCGCCGCCACCGCGTCCCGCAGCTCCGCCGGGACGTCGGAGAGATCAGCCGCCATTGGCGACCGGCGGCTCGTCATCGCGACGCCGCTCCGCGTGCTCGCCGTAGGCCGCGACGATGCGCTGCACCAGCTTGTGGCGGACGACGTCCTCGCCGCCGAAGTTGACGAACGAGATGTCCTGCACCTCGTGGAGGATGTCGCGCACGGCGATCAGGCCGGAGCGCTGGTCGGTCGGCAGATCGATCTGGGTCACGTCGCCGGTCACCACCATCCGCGAGTTGAAGCCGAGCCGCGTCAAGAACATCTTCATCTGCTCGGGGCTCGTGTTCTGCGCCTCGTCGAGGATGACGAACGAGTCGTTGAGGGTGCGGCCGCGCATGAAGGCGAGCGGCGCTACCTCGATCACCCCGCGCTCGAAGTAGCCGTTGACGCGGTCGGGGTCGAGCATGTCGTAGAGCGCGTCGAAGAGCGGCCGCAGGTAGGGGTCGACCTTGGCCTGGATGTCGCCCGGCAGGAAGCCGAGCCGCTCGCCCGCCTCGACTGCGGGACGGGTGAGGATGATCCGCTGCACCTCGCGCTCGGCGAGCGCGTGCGCCGCCATAGCCACCGCGAGGAAGGTCTTGCCGGTCCCCGCCGGCCCGATCCCGAAGGTGATCGTGTGGCGGCGGATCGAGTCGACGTAGCGTTTCTGGTTGAGCGTCTTCGGCGCCACCTTGGTGTTGCGATGCCGCCAGACGACGTCCTCGAGGATCGCGGCGGGGCTCTCGTGGGCGTCGAGAGCGCCGGTCACCGCCTCGATCGTGCCGGGCGCGACGTCGTGGCCCTGCTCAATCAGGTCGACCAGCTCGTCGACCACAGTCGCGGCCGTCTGCACGTCCTCTGAGTCTCCGTCCAGGGTAAGCACGTTGCCGCGCAGGTGGAAGTCGCAGTCGAGACGCCCCTTCAGCGCCCGCAGCACCGCATCCTCGGACCCGGCGAGCTCGGCCGCGACCGTGTTGTCGAGGGTGAGCTGCCTACGAGCCAAGCTTGTCCCGCACCGCCGCGCTGACCCGCTTGCCGTCGGCGCGTCCCGCCACCTTGGGCATCACCGCCGACATCACCTGACCCATCTGCTTCTGCTCAGAGGCCCCGGTCTCACCGATCGCCGCCTCGACCAGCTCGGTCAGCTCCTCGTCGGAGAGCTGTTGAGGCAGATAGCCCTCGACCAGCTCCGCCTCGAAGCGCTCGCTCGCCGCCTGCTCGGAGCGGCCCGCGTTGGCGTATGCCTCGGCCGCCTCGAGCCGCTTCTTCCGCTCGCGCTGCAGGACGGCGACCTCGTCCCCCTTGCCGAGCTTGGCGTCCTGCTGCAACGAGTCGACGATCATCCGCAGCGCCGCGGCACGCTCGCGCTCGCCCGCTTTCATCGCGCTGCGCACATCAGCCTGCACCTGCTCGAGGACGCTCATCCCGTCTAAGGGTAATCGGCGGCGTCGGGCGCGGACCGCGAGCCCCTTCTTGCGCGACAACCAGCTCGCCGCATCGCTTCTCCATGAAGCGCAGGAGGTGATCTTTCGAGTCAGACGCCCGAAGCGGCTAGGCCGGGCAGCTCGATCCGCTCGATCCGGCCCAGGGGCATCTGGAGAAAGCGGCTGCCGACCGCTCGGAACGAGTCGACGTCGCCGGTGCAGAGGAAGCGGTAGTCGCCCTCCTCCCCGCCGGCGCTCAGCAAGCCGCGCGACGCGAGGCAGCGCTGCACCGCAGCGGCGACCGCGTGGCCGCCGCTGACCAGGCGCACGTCGCGCCCCAGGATGCGCTGCAGCATCGGCGCGACCAGCGGATAATGGGTGCAGCCGAGAATCAGCGTGTCGACGTCTGCACGCTTTAACGGCCTGCAGTAGTCGCGCGTCATCTCGACGATCCGCTCGTCGAAGGTCGAGCCCTCTTGGATGAAGGAGGCGAGGTCGGGCGCCGCCACCTCGGTCACCTCCAGCGCCCTTCCCTGCCGCTCCAGCGCCGCCCGGTAGGCGCCGCTCTTGACCGTGTTCGGCGTGGCGAGCACGCCGACCCTGCCACTGTCGCTGATCGCTGCGGCGATTTCGGCCTGCGGCTCGACCACCGGCACCACTTCGACCCCGCGCTTGGCTGCCACGTCGCGAACGATGTCGGTGGCAATCGACGTAGCCGTGTTGCAGGCGATCACCAGCAGCTTGGCCCCCCGGTCGAGCAGCAGGTCCGAGATCGCCGTGGCGCGATGTCGCAACACATCGACGGGCCGCGACCCGTAGGGGAACAAGGCCGTGTCGCCGAGATAGAGAAAGTGCTCCTCGGGCAGGGAGACGAGGCACTCGTGCAGGACGGTCAGGCCGCCGACCCCCGAGTCGAACATGGCGATCGGCTGCGAGCGGTCTAAGTGGTCACCGAGCGTGGACAGAGCGTCAGGGCTTGACGACCATGAAGAAGATCGTGACGATCACGATCAGGCTGGCGATCTGACCGCCCAGCGCAATCCGCTTCGAGACTGCTTCGAACTCCTCCCCGAGCTCCCCGCCGTCGGCGAGGTCGCGCTCGGCGATCTCCAGGGCCCGCTTGGTGTTGGGGCGGAAGAAGAGGAAGGTCATCGCCAGCAGGACGAGGATCGCGGTGTAGCCGACGCTGAGCCACGACTCGCTGGCCTCCCAGTTGCCCTCCGCCTGCGCGTAGATGCCGGCGACGAGCAGGACGATCATGCCGGGGATGACGAATATCTGTTCCGTCTTGGCGATCCCTCGCAGCATCGTCGGCACGCTGCGCGGATCGAGCCGCTGAGCGACAGCGGCGAAGACGGGGTAGGCGTAGGTCGGCCCGAAGGCCAGCACGACCGCGAGGACGTGGATGAACTTCCCGATCCCGTAGGCGGTGATCGACGCCAGCATCAGCGGAAACATAGCCGCTAAGGGCGACGGAGCAGGAGCGCCGCCCAGTCTCCGTCACGGCGGCGCTCGGCCTCGGCGAGGCCGGCAGGCGCGAAGGCAGCCGCGACGTCGTCCAGCTCGCTCGGGAGCACGCCGGAGCAGATCAGCGTTCGCGGGCTCGCCAGCCGTGCGGCGATCTCGCGTTGCACGGGAGCGGTCACGTTGGCTAGGACGGTCGGCGCCAGGTCCGGCAGGCCACGGCGCAGGTCGGTGCTTTCGAACTCGGCGGCGACGCCGTTGGCGCGGGCGTTCGCTTCAGCCGCTTCGATCGCCGCTGGCTCGTGGTCGTAGCCGCGCACCGGCTTCCAGCCGAGCTTGGCCGCCGCGATGGCGAGGACTCCAGAGCCGGTGCCGAGGTCGGTCAGCGGCCCGCCAGCCTCACCGCGCTCGGCGAGCTCGAGCAACAGCTCAAGGCAGAGCCGCGTCGTTGGGTGGGCGCCGGTCCCGAAGGCGCGGCCGGGGTCGACGACGACGTCGACCGTACCGTCGCGCGAGGGCTCCCACGAGGGACGCAGCCAAAGCCGCTCGCCGACCAGGATCGGCTTGTGGAAATCCTGCCAGCGGTCGGCCCAATCGTCGGGGACCTCGGTGGCGACTACCTCGACCAGGTCGTCGCCGGCCACCGCCTCCAGCTCGCCGAGCTCGGGAAGCTCCCCCTGGCCGCCGTAGATCGCGTACTCGACGTAGTCGGGGCCGTGCTCCTCCTCGACCCCGTTCGGGGCGAGGACGACCAGGTCCGCCAGGACCGCCTCCGCCTGCTCGGGCTTGCACCTCACAGCCAGGCGGATCACCAAGCCGCCCCCGGACGCGGGAGCGAATGCCTGTCCACATCTGATCCTTCAGGCATTCGCGGGAGCAGAGGAGGCGGCGCTATATGCCTCAACCGAATGCTCGCCGCATGCGCGAGAAGAAGCTCTCGCCGCCGCCGCCCGCCGAGCGGAAGTTGCGCGGCTCGAGGCTCTCGCCGAGCTTCTCGGCCAACTCACGCTGCTCGTCGGAGAGGTCTCCCGGGACGACGACCTGCACGGCGATGATCAGGTCGCCGGGCGGCCCGCCGTTGGCACCGGGCATCCCGTGCCCGCGCAACGCCAGCTGGGTGCCCGCCTGGATTCCGGACGGAAGCTCGATCTCCCGCTCTCCCTCCTGGGTCGGAATCCTCACCTTCGCTCCGAGCATCGCGTCGATCGCGGAGATCTCGATGCTGTGCAGCAGGTCTTGGCCTCGCATCGGCCCGCGTCGCACTTCGAAGCCGAAGCCACCGCCGCCGAAGAACGCCTGGAAGATCTCCTCGACCGAGCCGAAGCCGGCGTTCGGCTGGAACCCCCCACTGCGCAGGCCCTCGTGCCCGTGGGCGTCGTAGGCGCGGCGCCGCTCGGGGTCGGACAGCACCTCGTAGGCCTCTGCCGCCTCCTTGAACTTCTCCTCGGCCTCGGGGTCGTGATCGTTGACGTCCGGATGAAGCTCGCGGGCGAGGCGCCGAAAGGCGCGCTTGACCTCCACCTGAGACGCGTCGCGGCCGACCCCGAGGACGTCGTAGTAGTCGCGCGGCATCGCCTAGCCGCCGTAGACGCTCTCGCAGTAGCGCGACAGCTCGCGGGCGGCGCTGCGTACCGAGGCGATCGCCGTCGCGTAGTCCATCCGCAGGGGGCCGACCACGCCGACCGAGCCGAGGTTGCGGTGGGCGAGCCCGTAGTTGGCGCCGACGACGCTGACCGAACGCAGCTCCGGCTGGGGGTTCTCGCCGCCGATCCAGTAGAAGACCGAGCGCTCGTCAAGCACCGACTGGAGCATCCCGAGCACGCTCGCCCGCCGCTCGAGTGCCGTCATCAGACGATCGGCACGCGGCAGGTCCTCGATGTGCTCGTCGGAGAGAAGGCGGGACGCCCCGTCGACGTAGAGAGTCTCCCCCGCCTCGCCCTCCAGGTCGGTGAAAGCCGGCGCCAGCGTCGCAACGAACTCCGCCTCTACCCGGCTGAGCGCCGGGTCGGCGAGTCGGTTGGCGATCATCCGCGCGCCGACCCCCAGCCCGGCCAGCGACTCGTTCAGGTAGCTCGACGCCCACTCGACGAGGCCACGGTCGACAGGCTCCTCGAAGTCGAAGACGCGCTTGGCGATCGCGCCGGTCGAGGCGATCGCGATCGCCATCACCTTGGTCGGCTGCAGCCGCAGCACCTCGACCCGGTGGATCGTCGCCGAGGCGAGTGGCGGCGCCGTCGCCAGTGCCATCAGGTCGGTGACCTGGGCGAGCGCCGCAGTCGTCTCGCGCATCGCCTCGTCGATCTCGCGACGCAACTGAGAGAGGCGCACCTGCACCGCCGCCTCCGGGCGGGGCGCCCCGGAGGCGAGCAGCGTCTCGACGTAGTAGCGGTAGCCGAGGTCGGTCGGCACCCGCCCCGCAGACGTGTGCGGGTGGGTCAGGTAGCCGGCAGCCTCCAGCGCCGCCAGCTCGGCGCGCACCGTCGACGGCCCCCACTCCACCTCCGCCATCCCCGCGATCTCCTTCGAGGGCACCGGCTTGGCCGAGTGCAGGTGGGCATCGACGACCAGCTTGAGGATCAGCTCCTGCCGCTGAGAAAGCACCCCCGAAGTGTAAGAGCGAGGCCGGGTGACCTTGCCGACGCCTCCGCTAAAGCTGAACTTCCGCCTCGGCGTTCCGAATCGTCTGGTTCTCGCCCTGCGCGGCGACGACATCGATGACCGCCTTGCCGTCCTCGACCGCCTTCACCTCGCCGCTGACGACGATCTCCGTCTCCGGCGCCCCCATGCCGCGGAACTGCACCGAGAGGCGCTTGAGGGCGCGCGGGTCGCCGCCGGCTGCCTCGGTGGCGGCGCGGGCGGTCAAGCCCATCATGTAGAGGCCGTGCAGGATCGTGTTCGGCAAGCCGACCGCCTTGGCGAACTCCGGGTCGATGTGGATCGGGTTGAAATCGCCCGAGGCGCCCGCGTAGCGGTGCGGCAGATACTTATCTGGGGTGACCCTCAGCTCCGGGATCGAGTCGCCGCTGCTCAGAGCTGCCATCTCATACCCCCCTCACGATGAGCGTCCAGGTCCCCCGGGCCACCTGATCGCCGTTTTGATTGACCGAATTCGTCTCGAAGATGTAGAAGCCCTTGCCGTCCTTCTCGGAGATGTCCAGGCACTTCGCAGTGGTCGTGATCTCGTCGCCCGAGCAGGCCGGCTCGCCCCACTCGAACTCCTGGCCGCCGTGGACCATCGCCGCGAAGTTCATCCCGACGTCGGGGTCGAACATCGCCGGCCCGACTGCGGGCGAGCTGTAGACCACCGCGAACATCGGCGGTGCGACGACGTCGCGGAAGCCGGCCCCCCTGGCCGCCTCGCGGTCGAAGTGCACCGGGTTGTCGAGCCCGACCACGGTGGCGTACTCCCTGATCTTCTCCCGGCCGACCTCATACGTCGTGGCCGGCCATTCCTTGCCAACTGCCTCGGTCTTGATCGCCATGGCGCGGGAATATATTGGCCAAGCAGCCAAGCTGACGTGAAGCAGCGGACCCCTGGAGAGAGGAAGCACGTGTCGAGGGGGTTGTGCATCCCTCCGAACGGCTTGTACTCTTTGCGCGCCCCGGACCGGGCGTCAGCCCATCCACGGTCTTCGCAAAAAGTTGAGAGAGGAGGGATGCACAACCCCCTCCATATCCCTACTCATCGATCTCTAGCACCGCCAGGAACGCCTCCTGCGGCACTTCCACCCGGCCGACCGACTTCATCCGCTTCTTGCCCGCTTTCTGCTTCTTCAGCAGCTTCTGCTTGCGGGTGACGTCGCCGCCGTAGAGCTTCGCGGTGACGTCCTTGCGCAGCGCCTTGACCGTCTCGCGGGCGAGGATGTTGGAGCCGATCGCCGCCTGCACCGGCACGTCGAAGAGCTGGCGCGGGATCGTCTTTCGCAGCCGCCCGACCAGCTTCTTGCCCTGCTCGTAGGAGAATTCGCGGTGGACGATGATCGAGAGCGCGTCGACCTTGTCGCCGGCGAGCAGGATGTCCACCTTGACCAGGTCGGACGGCCGGTTGCCGATCGGCTCGTAGTCGAGCGAGGCGTAGCCGCGGGTCGACGACTTCAGGTAGTCGAAGAAGTCGAGGACGATCTCGGCCAGCGGCAGGTCGTAGCGGATCTGCACCCGCTGCGGGCTCAGGTAGTGCATGTCGACGTGGGTGCCGCGACGCCCCTGGCAGAGCTCCATCACGGGGCCGACGTGGTCTTTCGGGCAGATGATCGTGGCGCGGATGTAGGGCTCTTCGATCGTCTCGATCGAGGCCGGATCGGGCAGCTGCGTCGGGCTGTGGACCTCGACCTCCTCGCCGCCGATCAGGTGGACGACGTAGCGGACGTTCGGCGTCGTCGCCAGCAGGTCGAGCCCGTACTCGCGCTCCAGCCGCTCGCGGACGATCTCCATGTGGAGCAGGCCGAGGAAGCCGCAGCGAAAGCCGAATCCGAGCGCCTCGGAGGTCTCGGGCTCCCACGAGAGCGCGGCGTCGTTGAGGGCCAGCTTCTCGAGCGCGTCACGCAGGTCTTCGTAGCGGTCGGTGTCGATCGGGAAGAGGCCGCAGAAGACCATCGGCCGCACCTCGCGGTAGCCCTCGAGCGGCTCGGCGGCCTGACGGGCCTCCGCGGTCACGGTGTCGCCGACGCGGAGCTTGGCGACGTCCTTGATGCCGGTGATCAGGTAGCCGACGTCGCCGGCGTCCATCCCCTGCACACCCGTCATCGCCGGCCGGAAAAAGCCGATGTCGTCGATGTCGGCCTCGGTGCCGTTCTGCATCGCCAGGATCCGCTCGTTCTTGCGGAAGCTGCCGTCGACCATCCGAACGTAGGCGATCACGCCGCGGTACTGGTCGAACTCGGAGTCGAAGATCAGCGCCCTCGTCGGCGCCTCCGGCACTCCTTTTGGCGCCGGGATCCGCTCGACGATCGCCTCCAGCACCTCGACCACCCCCTCGCCCGTCTTGGCGGAGATGCGCAGCGCTTCCTCCGGGTCGCCGCCGAGCAGGTCGGCGATCTCGGCGGCCACCCGGTCCGGCTCGGCACCGGGCAGGTCGACCTTGTTGATGACCGGGATCAGCTCCAGCCCGTTCTCGATCGCCAGGTAGGTATTGGCGACGGTCTGGGCCTCGACGCCCTGCGCCGCGTCGACTACGAGCAGCGCGCCCTCGCAGGCGGCCAGGCTGCGCGAGACCTCGTAGGAGAAGTCGACGTGGCCGGGGGTGTCGATCAGGTGCAGGTGGTACGTCTCGCCGTCGGCGGCGGTGTACTCGACCCGGACCGCCTGCGCCTTGATCGTGATGCCGCGCTCCCGCTCTAGGTCCATCGAGTCGAGCATCTGCGCCTGCATTTTCTTCGGGTCGACAGCGCCGGTGACCTCGAGGATGCGGTCGGCGAGCGTCGACTTGCCGTGGTCGATGTGGGCGATGATCGAGAAGTTGCGGATCCGGTCCATCGGGGTGCGGAGTATGAGGGACTTGCGTTTCCGGCCGGCGGGTCCTGTCGCGGCGGCCTCCCCCATGTGCTCGGACGCTTCGCGTCCTCCGCTATGGGGGTCCCTCGCCGCCGCGCCACCCGTCGGAGGTACGTCTATTCCGGGCCGCACCCCGATGGAGCGAGGGGTCCTGAGATGCGGAAGACGACGGTCGGCGGCTCTCGCAGGATTACGGTGGCGCCGTTGCCTTCGGTCCAGCGGGCGGTGTCGGGGTACGGCGGCTTGGCGGGTTCGAGGCGGTCGCGGGAGGCGACGACGTAGTCATAGTCGCCCGCGTTGAGGAGGCGACGCCAGCTGCGGCAGGTGGACGGAGCGACGAAGCCGCCGTGCGGGCGCTCGACGCCGACGAACTCCACTTCGTTTGAGAGGTCGGTGCCGAAGAGCGGGTACTGACGGGTGCTGGTGGTCGCGATGCGGGCGTCGCTGACATCTCGGGCCCAGGCGAAGGCGGCGTTGAGGCCGGGGGTGGTGAACGAGGGGTCGGCGTAGCGGTGGTCCAGGTAGTGGCGCTGGAGGGGGTAGCCGAGGGCTACTGCAAGGACGCCCAACAGCGCCCACGCCGCGAGGCGGGGATAGGGGGTCCCTCGCCCGGACAAGTGCCGGGCTGATGAGCCCGGCACTTTGAGTATCCGCCCGTTCGAGGGACCCCCTATCCCCGCTCCCCGAAGCGGCACCGGCAAGGTGGCGGGAAGCAGTGCCAAGCCAAGGACAAGTGCGGGCATGAGATAGCGGAGGCCGGACTCGAAGCCGCGGGGCATCCCGTCGGGGCCAGAGGCGGAGGTCGGGGCGACGAACCATGCGAGAGCTGCGGCAAGACCAACGGCACCAGCGAGCCGCAGCGCAGGATCGGCGCCGCGGATAAGCGCTAACAGCAGGCCCCCGATCGCCGCGAGCAGGAGCAGTGGCCAGAGGAACCAGAGGCCGTCGTGGAGGCCGGGCAGGAACCAGTCGGACCAGACCGCGCCGTCAGTCAGGTAGCCGAGGACGCTGTGCGCATCGCGCCCGCCGAGCGCCTGGTCCGGCGCTGGAAGGGAGACGGGGCCGATCGAGTCGATCCACGGCAGCGGGTTGCCCGTGTGGACGAGGTTGCGCAGGTACCAGTAGCCGCCACCGAAAAAGGCAGCTCCAACCGAGGCGGCGTAAGCGCGCCCCCTCTCCCCCTTCCCGACCAAGATCGGGAGGCCGAGCACGAGAACAGCGGCAGGCAGGAGGAAGTTGAGCTTCGTCCCGGCAGCCAGGCCTGCAGCCAGACCGACCACGGCGATTGAGTTCGCACTTAGTTGCGGTATGCGCGCGTAAGTGCGAACGCCTGCGTTGAGGACGATCGCTGCCGCGGCAAGCAGGAAGAAGATGCCGACGATGTCGTTGCGCGCCTCCCCAGCCTGATCCGCCATCGCGGGCACGCTCAGGGCAATGGCTCCGAGAGCAAGCGACCAATGCGCCACTCCATACGGCCTGCCGATGCACCAACAGGCAAGCAAACACCCCGCAAACCACCCGAAATTCAGCAGCGGAGAGAGCAGGTCCCGATCGAACACCCCCATCCCGATCCCGTGGAACGCCTCCGAGTTCGCCGGATACAGCCAGGCCAGGAACTGCGGCGCGATGTAGTGCAGCTCCCACGTATCGCCGCTTTGGAAGAACCCCGCCGCGAACGGCCCGTGGTACCAGGTGCTGTCGAAGCCGGTCATACCGACGCTCAGGTGCGGTTTCAGCTCGATCCCGAACTTGACGAGCGCCGCTCCGGCCACGGCCAGACCGACCAGGCTCGGGACGAGGGCGCTCCGGCCCGCGGGTCCTGTCGCCACAGGGGACCCACCGCCCCCTCCGGTAGCTGAAGCTTCCTCAGGGGCGGTCCCCCCTACGGCGCCACCCGCGGGAGAGGCGATCACTCGGCACAGGAGCCCGGCGAGGCCAACGCCGAGGAGGTACGGCAGCGACTCGAACACGCCGAACGTCCCCAGGAGCTCGGCGACCAGGAGCAGCAGAGCAAGCGCTAGGACCGAAGTCGCCAGGTGAGCCGGTGCATCCCTGAAGTCGGGCAGCAGCCGTGCCCGAAGCGCCGAGCCGCCAAGCCAGGCGAAGCCGGCGAGCAGGAGGAGATCGGCGACACCGACCAGGTAGCGGGGCAGGTCGAGCATCAGCGGCGGCGGACGACGCGCATCACTTGGTCGAGCTCCTCGATCCGCAGCGATCGCGCGATCAGCACATAGACCAGGCCCCCGACGCTGAGCGCGGTACCGAGCGAGGCGATCTGGCCCGCGAGGCCGCGCCCCAGCGCCTCGTCGAGGAGGTCCCAGATCCCGAGCGCGACTCCGGCCAGGGCGGCGGAGGCCAGGGCGATGCGGATCGTGCTGTCCAGCAGGCGCGGCAGCTCGAGGCCCCCGAGGAGGCGGCGCAGGATGACCGCCTGGACGATGACGGTCGCCGCGGTGGCGATCGCGGTTGCGGCGACGATCCCGCCGACCCCGAGGTCGTAGAGCGCCAGGCAGGCGAGGGCGGTGATCGCGAGGTTGGCCGCGGCGATCGTGGTCGGCACCCAGGGACGCTGCAGGCTGAAGAAGGTGCGCGTCAGGAGGAGGAAGAGGCCGTTGGTGGGGAGCGAGAAGGCGAACCAGAAGAGCGCGGTGGCGACGAGGTCGGTCTGCTCGGGCGTGAACTCGCCGCGCTCGTAGACGAGCCGGATCATCGGCTCCGAGAGGACGAGGACCGCCCCCGCGGCGGGCAGCAGCACGAAGAGGATCTGGCGCATGCCGTTGGCCATCGTCGCCCGCAGGTCGTCGTACGCCCGCCTCGAGGCGAACCGGGCCAGGGTCGGGAAGAGCACCGTTGCGATCGCCACAGAGAAGATGCCCTGCGGCAATTGGTAGATCCGAAACGCCTTGTCGATCGCCGCCGGCGCCTCCGTGCTGACGAGGCTGCCGAAGAGGCTGTTGACCAGTAGGTTGAAGTTGATCAACCCGAGGCTGAGCGTCACCGGCAGCATCAGGAGCAGCACCCGGCGAACGTCGCGGTTGCGCCAGTCGAAGCTGAGGCGGAATCTGAAGGGGGTGTTGCGCAGGTCGAAGGCGAGGATCAGCACCTGGACCAGCGTGCCGACGAGGATCCCGATCGCGTACGCGTAGATGCGGTCGCGGCCCTCGAACATCGGCACGAGGACGACCAGCACGGCGATGATCGTCAGGTTCCAGAAGAGCGGTGCGATCGCGAAGGCGCCAAAGCGGTCGTAGCTGTTGAGTACCCCGACGACGACGCCGCTGAGGCCGAGAAGCACCAGGATCGGGAAGAGCAGCTGCGAGAGGGCGACCGTCAGGTCGAGGATCTCCCCCTCGAAGCCCGGCGCGAAGAGCGGCACCAGCAACGGCGCGGCGAGGACGAACAGCGCGGTGAGGGCGCCGAGCACCAGGGTGACCAGCAGCAGCAGCGTCGAGGCGAGCCGGAACGCCTCGCGGTAGTTGCGCTTCTCCAGCTGCTCGGTGAAGACCGGCACGAAGGCTGGCTGCAGGGCCGCGTCGGCGAACAGCGTCCGGACGAGGTTGGGCAGCTGAAAGGCGATCGTGAAGGCCGACATCGGCCCACTCACCCCGTAGTAGCCGGCGGCAGCGATCTCGCGACCGAGACCGGCGACGCGCGAGGCCGCGGTGGCCAGCGAGAAGAACGCGGTGGAACGCGCGATTCGGCCGGGGCGGCGCCCAGTCTCGGTATAGTCCGGCGCCGCACTCATGGCGAACATAGCCTCACAAAAGAAGCGGATACTGCGCAGCGAGCGAGAGCGGCAGGAGAACCGCCTGCTGACCAGCACCGTGAAGACCTACTTCCGGCGGCTCCAGAAAGCCGTCGAGGATGGCGACGGCTCGGTTGTCGAGACCGAGCACCGGGCGCTTGTCTCGCGCATCGACAAGGCCGTGCAGAAAGGCGCGATGCACAGGAACACCGGCGCTCGCAAGAAGGCCAAAGCAGCGAGAATCGCCGGCTCGAGTCAGTAGTCAGACGGCAGCGCCAGCCGCATTGCGCAGGGCCAGCGTCAGAGCCAGCTCATCTCCGTAGTCCGCGCCCCCCCGGCACCACACCTCGAGGTCGGCCAGCGCCCCGGTCGCCTCGCGAAGGTCCCCGCTGCTGGTGTGGCGGAGCCGCGCGACCAGCTGCTTCGCCGCGTAGGGGTGCATCCCGAGTCCCGATTCGACCTCGGCCACCGGTGCCCCCGCCTCGAGCTGGGAGGCTGCGGCGCAGGCCTTGCGGAGGCGGGAGGCGAGCCCGTAGATCAGGCCGGTGACGTTCTCTCCCTGCGCGATCAGCCGCTCCCCGATCCGCAGCGCCTTGGCGGCGTCCCGTTCTAGCAGGGCGTCGGAGAGACCCCAGACAGCAGCTTCGGAGGTATCGGCGATCATCGCCTGCAGCTCGCCAACCGAGACGGTCCCGTCAGGCCCGGCCCAGAGCGCCAGGCGCTCGAGCTCGTGCTGAAGGCGGCGCGGGCTCGTCCCCATGCGGTCGACCAGCAGCCGCGCCGCGTCCTGGTCCAGCTCGAAACCGAGCCGCTCGGCTTCCGCGACGAGGGTGCGCGGCACATCGCGTGGCTTCGGCGTCTGAAACTCGTGCACCTCGCCGCCGGCCGCCGTCACCGCCCGCTGCAGCTTTGCCGGGGCTTTGCCCCGGGCGATCAGAACGACGGTCAGGTCGGGCGGCAGCTCGGCGACCGCCTCCGCCACGGCCTCCGCCGGCTTGTCGCGCCAGCGCTCGACGCCGTCGGCGAGCAGGTAGCGCCGCGACTCGGTCAACGACATCGCCGGGATGGCGGCGAGCAGCGCCTCGTGATCGGGCGCTCCCCGCCCCTCGCTCGACTCGAAGACCTCGAGCGCGGCCGCGCCGCCCTCGCGCTCGGCGCGAGCCCGGAGCCTGGCGCGCGTCGCGTCGATCTTCGCCTCGTCGCTCCCGGCGATCAGGTAGAGAGGGCGCATGTCCTCGGCCATCGGCCGAGTCTAGAGCCGTCCCGGGCTACTTTTTCGCGAGTCCGGGCGGTCCGGCGCCCTCGGGCCCTTTGCCGCCGCCTTTCCCGTAGGCGTGGCCTTCGCCGGGGACGCCGCTCGGCTCTTCGCTGGGCGCTTCAGGCGCCGATGCGGGCGGCTCGCTCGATGGGATCGCGACCGGTCCCTCGGAAGAGGCGGGCGCCGGCGCGGGCCTCGGGGCGGGCGCGGGTGCACGGGGCGGCACGGCCGGCGCCGCGTCCCGCGGCCGCTTGCGACCGCTCTCCCCGGATTCCTGACCGGAATCGGGAGGGGCGGTTGCGACGGGCGTCGCCGCAGGCGGCGCTGGGACCGGCGCCGGCTCGCCGTTCGAGGCAGGCGACGACGCATCGGCCGGCCCCCCGAAGCTGGACGTGGCGGAGAAGGCGTGCCCGTCACGCCCCGGGTCGTGGCCGCCGGCGACGAGCGCGCGGGCGGCTCCCACGTCGGCTTCCACCGGGCCCGGAATCGGTCCACTGGAGGCGGACGGCAGCCCTTGCTGGAGGGTCAGCCCGATCATCGCGAGGCCGGCCGCCGCGACGATGCCGATCAGAGCCAGCGTTGTGCTGCGCAGGCGCTCCGGCAGACCATGTCCGAATGCCCTCGCGGCGAGCGCCCGAGGTGGGCGGGGTGAGGGGCTGGGAGTCACCGCTACGTGCATCGGCGGCGGCAACCGGGCATGAAGCTCCGGCGGGAAAGAACCCAAAATCGATTCGACGATTCGTCTAGCCCTCTGACCCAGTGATCTGGAAGGAGCCAGGGCGGACCTCGATCGCCACCGTGCCGTCGCGATCCGTGCGCCAGGTGACGACGCCGTGGCGAGCGAGGGCGGATAGCGCCGATCCCGTTGGATGTCCGAACGGATTGTCGTCGCCAACCGAGATGACGGCCGCCCTGGGCTGTGTGCGGGCGAGAAGCTCGCCCAACCCAGTGTCTTCGCTGCCGTGGTGCGCGAGCTTGAGCACGTCCAGGGGCCCAGGATCGAGCGGCGTCGATCCAGCCTCGGCGTCGGCACTGAGCAACATCGTGAAGTCGCGCCAGCGGAGCAGCAGGACGAGCGACGTCCGATTGGGGTCCTCGCCGAGCGGAAGGGTGGCGGGGGTCGTCCGCGGAGGCCAGAGCACGTCGAAGCTCATCGGTCCCGAGCGGAGCCTGCTTCCGGCCGCGACCCGGTGAACGGAGTGGACTCGCTCGGCTATGCCGAGCGTTGGTGGCCCGAGCGACGCATAGACGACCCGCTCGACCGGGACCGCGCCCAGCAGGTCTGCCAAGCCGCCGGAATGGTCGGATTGGTCGTGGGTGAGGACGACCGCGCCGAGGCGCTCGACACCGGCGGCGCGAAGCTCGGCGACGAGACCCGCGCCGGGCGGTCCGGTGTCGACGAGCACCGGTTCGGCGGCCGCGGGCTGCAGGAGGATCGCGTCGCCCTGCCCGACGTCGAGCACCGAGACGCGGAGTCCTCCGCGCAGCGGACCGGGCGTTCCGTCGCCGCCACCCGCCGGCCAGGGCAAAGCCACGGCCGCCGTGACCAGGGCAATCCCCAGAGCTCCCCGCCAAGCGGCGGATCGACGGCGATATGGACTCGTGTGCGCACCGTCAGCCCGAACGCGAAGCCGGATCGCGATGGCCGCCAGCGCGATGAGGGCGTACGAGACGGCGAGCCCACCGGCGCCAAGCCCCACCTCTACGCTCGCCCAGCTCGGCCCGGCGCACCAGGCCGCCACCTGGGCGATGTAGGCGAGCAGGAGCGCGTTGACCGCATTGAGGAGCTCGACCGGAAAGCCGGGCGCCTGGGCCGCCGCGGCGACGACCATGCCTAGCCACATCGCCGGAGCAACCGCTGGCGCGGCAAGGAGATTCGCAGCCAAGCTCGTCGTCGAGAGTTCGCCGAAGTGGAAGGCGATGAGCGGCGCGGTCGCCACGGTCGCTGCGACCGTCATCGCCGCTGCGTCGGAGAGAGCACGCCCGACCGCGCCCGAGACGCGCCACGGCAGCAGCCGCCGCAACGGCGCCGCGAGCACCAGGATGCCCAGCAGGGCCGCGAAGCTCAGCTGCCAGCCGACGTCGGCGCCGATGCCGGGATCGACCGCCAGCGTCACGAGCGCCGCCACGGCCAAGCCGTAGAAGCGGGAGGCGCGACGACCGGCGAGGAGCGCCACCACGTTGAGCGCCCCCATGATCCCGGCCCGCTGGATCGACGGGCCCGCGCCGGCCAGCGGCACGTAGACGAGGATCAACCCCAGGACCCAGACGAGGCGGGCGCGCAGCGGCAGGCCGAAGGCGGCGAGCAACGGCATCGCAAGCAGGGCAAGCAGCGCGACGTTCTGCCCCGAGACGGCAAGCAGGTGAGCCAGCCCGGACCGGCGGAAGTCCTCCTCGGTGGCGGCGTCGACGCCCTCGTCCTGGCCGAGCACGAAGCCGCGTGCCAGCGCCGCCTCACGCGCCGGCATGCCGTCGTCGAGCGCGGCGCTTGCCCTGTCGCGAATCTCGGGCGCCCGGCCTGCTGCGAGGAGGGCGATCAGGCCGACCCCGAGCAGGAGCAGGGGGCCGGCCAGCTGCGCGCGCGACATGCCTACGGCTGCAATCGGGCGCGCAGCGACTCCATGGTCGCCGGGCCGATCCCGCTCACCTCGTCCAACTGGTCGACAGAGGCGAGGCCACCGTGCCGATCGCGGAACTCGACGATCTTCTGCGCGGTCACCGGACCGATGCCGTCGATCGTGTCGAGTTGCTCGACCGTCGCGGTGCCTAGGCCGATCGGCCCGGTATCCGAAGGGAGACCAGGGGATCCGACGCCGACGGCTTCCGCCGGGCCCCGCTTGGGAACGACGACCTGCTGCCCGTCGACGAGCCGCGCCGCACGGTTGACCGTTTCCAGCGCTGCGCCCGGCGCCGGCCCGCCGGCCCGCGCGAGCGCGTCGACGACCCGCGACCCGGCCGGCAGCCGATAGACCCCGGGGTCCTGCACCGCGCCCGCCACGTCGACCACGAGGCCGGGCCCGGCGCTGCTCACCGTGACCCCGCCCCCTCCTTCAGCGGTTGGCGTGGCCGCCGGGGCCGACCCGAACGACTCCCCTCTCCCCTCGGCCCGTATCGCCCGCGCCCCGACCAGCAGCAACGCGACCGCTACGGCGGCGTAGACGAACAGCTGGGACCGCGTCAACTCCGGCATGAGGACGACGCTGCCAGAGCTTCCCGCACGCGTGGTGCGCAGGGTTCAAGAAATCTGTGACGACTTCGTCAGTCTTCGTCGTAGTCGTAGCCCGATACCTCGGCGAGCTGATCGCTGTACAGCTCGGAGGCCGCTACCGGCGGCGACTGCACGGAGACGCAGGCGAGCGTCTCGTTGCCGTCGTTGGCGATCGAGTGGTCGGTGGCGGGCGGAACCAGGATCAGGTCGCCCTCCTCGACGTCCTGGGTGTCGCCGACCACGGACATCGAGCCGCGGCCGCGAACCACGACGTAGACCTGCTCGCCCCCCTGGTCGGAGCGCAGCGTCTGCTCGGCGCCGGCGGGGACCTCGAGCCAGGTCACCGACATGTTGCGCGCGCCGAGTTCGCCAGCATCCATGAGCACGTGGCAACGGAGCTTGTGCCACTCCTCCACCGGGGCTTCCCCTAAGCGCCTCACCAGCATGCGGCCGCTTTGTACCAGATACAGCCGGGGGGACGGGCCGATTTCAGCGCACTACGAGGTTGACCAGCTTGCCGGGCACCACGATCTCCTTGACGACCTCCTTGCCGTCGAGGTGGCGGCGCACCTTCTCGCTCGCCCGCGCCAGCTCGATCAGCTCGCTCTCCGGAGCGTCGCTGGCGGCCTCGATCCGGTCGCGCAGCTTGCCGTTGACCTGGACGACCAGGGTCACCGTGTCGCTGCTCAGCAGCTCCGGATCGGCCTGCGGCCAGGGCGTCTCCCAGACGCGGCCGCCGGCGAGCCGCTCCCATACCTCAGCTCCCAGGTGGGGCGCGAACGGGAAGACGAGCGAGGCGGCGGTCGCCGCCGCGAAACGCATCGCGGCTGCGCCCTGTTCGTCCCCATGGAGACCCTCCTTGAGCCGGTAGGCGTCGTTGACCAGCTCCATCACCGCGGCGATCGCGGTGTTGAACTGAAAGCCCCGCTGGAAGTCGCGCGTCACCTTGTCGATCGCCCAATGCGCCTTTGCGAGCAGCGCGCGTGCATCGCCCTCGACAGCCCTCGCCTCGAGCGCTGCGCCCTCCCCTCCCTCGACCTCCTCGCAGAGGCGCCAGAGCCGCGAGAGGAAGCGGTTGACGCCCTCGACCCCCTCGTCGGACCAGTCGCCGCCGCGCTCCGGCGGGCCCATGAAGCAGACATAGGTGCGGGCGGTGTCCGCGCCGTAGCGCTCTACGTACTCGGCCGGGCTCACGGTGTTGCCCTTCGACTTCGACATCTTGGCGCCGTCGCGCGTGATCATCCCCTGCGTGAAGAGGTTTGCGAAAGGCTCCTGCACGTCCAGGTGGCCGAGATCGGCGAGCGCCTTGGTGAAGAAGCGCGCGTACATGAGGTGGAGGATCGCGTGCTCGACCCCGCCGATGTACTGGTCCACCGGCAGCCAGTGGTCCGCTGCGGCGCGGTCCCACGCTGCCTCTTCGTTGCGCGAGTCCAGGTAGCGGATGAAGTACCAGGAGGAGTCGACGAAGGTGTCCATCGTGTCCGTCTCGCGCCGCGCCGGCTTGCCGCAGCGCGGGCACTCGGTCGCGACCCAGTCTTCGGCGGCGGCCAGCGGGCTGCGTCCCTGCGGCGCGTAATCCTCGACCTCCGGCAGCTCGACCGGCAGCTGGTCGTCGGGCACGGCGACGATCCCACAGCCCTCGCAGTAGACGACGGGGATCGGCGCCCCCCAGTAGCGCTGCCGGGAGACCAGCCAGTCGCGCAGCCGGTAGTTGACCGCCTTGCGGCCGCGGCCCTCGGCGGCGAGCCAACCGACGATTTCCTCGTAAGCCTCGCGGTTGTGCTTGCCGTCGAAGCTGCCCGAGCCGGTCATCGGCCCGTCGCCGGCGTAGGGCAGACCTTCGGCGTCGCGCGCGGTCTCCTCGTCGCTGCCCTCGATCACCCGCCGCACCGGCAGGTCGAAGGATCTGGCGAACTCGTAGTCGCGCGGGTCGTGCGCCGGCACCGCCATGATCGCCCCCGTGCCGTACTCCATCAGCACGTAGTCGGCCACGTACATCGGGATCTCCTCGCCGTTGACGGGGTTGACGACGCTGCGACCGAGCGGCACGCCGGTCTTCGGGCGGGCCTCGTCGCCGCGCTCCTCAGCCGAGGCGCGAACGACGTCGTTGACGTACTCGCGCACCGCCGCCTCGGCCGGCGTCCCGGCGACCAGCCGCTCCAGCTCGGGGTGCTCCGGCGCGAGGACGAAGAAGGTCGCGCCGAAGAGGGTGTCGGGGCGGGTCGTGAAGACGGGGAAGTCGAGGCCGACTTCCTCGCAGCGGAAGCTGACTTCGGCCCCTTCGGAGCGGCCGATCCAGTTGCGCTGCATCGTGACGACGTGATCGGGCCACGACTCGAGCTGGTCGAAGTCGGCCAGCAAGCGGTCGGCGTAGTCGGTGATTCGGAAGAACCACTGCTCGAGACGCCGCTGCTCGACCGGCGTGCCACAGCGCTCGCAACGGCCGTCGACGACCTGCTCGTTGGCCAGCACCGTCGCGTCCCTCGGGCACCACTGGACCGGCGCCTCGTCACGGTAGGCGAGGCCTCGCTCGAAGAGGCGCAGGAAGATCCACTGGGTCCAGCGGTAGTACTCGGGCGTGTGGGTGCCGAGCTCGCGCGACCAGTCGATCGAGATCCCCCACTCCCGGAACTGGCGTCGAAACGAGTCGATCGAGCGCTCGGTCGCCTCGCGCGGCGGCTCACCGGTCTTGATCGCGTTGTTCTCAGCCGGCAGGCCGAAGGCGTCGTACCCCATCGGGTGGATCACCTCGAACCCGTGGCGACGGCGAAAGTGCGCAATCGCGTCGCCCACGGCGTAGCACTTGAGGTGCCCGACGTGGGGCTCGCCCGACGGGTAGGGCAGCATCTCCAGCACGTAGGCCTTCGGCTTATCGCCCTCGAAGCCAGGCTGGCCGGGGTTGGCGACCTCCCAGGTCCGCTCCTCGGCCCACACCTGCTGCCACCTCCGCTCGATCGCCTTCGGGTCGTAGCCGCTCATCGTCCAGCGATCTTATGAGGAGGAAGCGGCGCTGCGGGCGGCGCCGCGTCAGCCTCGAGCCTGCCCAGATCTCGTCTGGCTCAAGAGTCGACGGGATCGCCGCGTTCGAAGCTCACCAGCGCGACGATCGCCTCGACACCTGCCTCCCCCGAGCTCACCAGGCGGCCGCGGGAACGGTCGTGAACTGCCTCCACCTCGCTCACGGTGCGCCGCAGGACCGACGCCAGTTCCCGCCAGCCTGCGTCGTCGAGCCGCAGGCGCTTCCAGCTCAGGTGCCGGTCCGTGCGCGCGTCGAAGCTGCCCGTTTTCAGCGCAAGCATGCTCTCGGTGAAGATGACCTGCAGCGCGGTGGCGCTGAGTGCTTCGCGATCCGCCTTCGAGAGAGTGGCCCAGTCGGAGTCCTCGAAATAGCTGCTGAGCACCCGATAGCGCCGGTCCAAGGAATCCTCCGGCTGTACGCCGGGGGCGAGCTCGATGCAGCCGTCTTCCCAGAGGTCGACGAGGTGGGCGAGGACCTCCTGGGGATCCTCGTCGAGGACGTGGCCAAGCTGGCGGGCGGACCCGGGCCGATCAACAAGTGCCTGCAAGACCCGCAACGGCAGATCCTGGATCGACCGCTCCAGGCGCCGGTCAAGGCGGGTGTAAGGCGTGTCGTTTGCGGACAAGAGACCTCCCCCTATTGCTCTACAACAGACACTTTAGTCTTTCGATCGCTGGACAATCGCTGCTCAGAAGAGCGGTGAGAGTCCTTCCAGGAGCCGGGGCCAGAGGTAGACCTCGATCGTGGCCGCCGCCACAACGACCGGAATCGCCAGCAGGACGGTGACGAAGGTGGCGGCGAGCAGTTGGTTCCACTCCCCCCGTCGGCTGGCGATCAGCCAAGCGGCGAGCGGCAGAAACAGGGCGGTCAGCTCGGGAATCGCGTGCGGCAGCACGCTGAGGATCAACGCCGCGTGCGAGATGCCGAGCTGGGAGGCGATCGTCGAGCCCTGGAACCCGAGGTAGAGCGCCTGGGTCGACAGCGAGAAGAGGGTGACCGCGGCGACGAAGAGAATCGCGAACTCAGCCGCCTTGACATGGACCCAGCGGGAGAGACCGGTTCGCTGGGCCGCGGCAATCGGCATCGAGGCGCCGGCGATGAAGCCGGCGACGCAGGCGGTGGCATGCAGCGCCAGGACAAGCGAGTTGCGCCACAGGATCGGCGCCAGGTCAGCAGCCGAGCTCGACTCGTTGAGGCCCGCCATGTGGATGGGCGTCGGATCGGGCGTCAGCAGCCCGGCGACAACCCAGACGGCGCCCAGCAAGGTCAGTGCGACCGTGAGGCTGAGCACGACCCAGCCGTGCAGCACCGTCCATGGGCGTTCGTTCCACAGCTGGACCGTCTCGCGGGTATCCCGCATCCCGTGTGCGAAGACGTGTTGGTTTGCCGCGTTCACCGGCTCAATCATCGGCAGCGCGGGGCGCGGCGTTGAGTCGCGCCAGGCTCCAGAGCGAGACCACCGCCCAGACCCCCTCGAGCAGCAGGAAGCCCCACTGCCGCTCCAGCCAGGCGAGTACCGCGAGAACCGCCGAGCCGACCAGGTTGAGCAGCAGGTAGGTCCGCGAGTGCTGGTCCATCGCTCCGACCTGCGCAGCCGCATAGGCGACCAGGATCAGCATCGCCCCGACGATCTGCACGAGCTGGTCCACGGACCGCGCAGGCTATCCAGCCCTCTCAGCAGGCGGATTACCAGGTCGGGAGCCGGGTATCCGCGCCGCAAGCGATCGAAGGAGGCAAGCGATGGCCAAAGACCACGGCTCCAGCGTCAAGAACGACAAGCAGTACGAGGGCCTGCGCAAGAAGGGCATGAGCAAGGAACGCGCCGCGAAGATCGCCAACAGCAAGGGCGCCTCCAAGCGGGGCGGCGAAAACTCTAAGGGCGGGAAGAAGAAGTCGTCCTGAGAGTGGAGCTGACGGGACTCGAACCCGTGACCTACGCGCTGCCAGCGCGTCGCTCTTCCAGCTGAGCTACAGCCCCGAGGAAGGCCTCAGTTTAGACGGTCTCAGGCCGCCCGCTGCTCGGGCCCTTGCTCGTCCTCCACGTCGAGGACGAGGTCATCACCCATGCGGCTGACGCGAAACTCGAGCGGGGCCCGCTCTTCCAGCTCGCGCAGCAGCTCCACCGGCTCGTCGAGGTGAACCGAGAGGGTCGCGCGGCCCTCGGAGAAGCGCTCGACCGAGATCTCCGATGCGCCGAGGCCGGCGATCACGTCCTCGAATCCGACCAGCTGCGAGAAGTCGCCGAGCGGGCCGATCTGCAGCTTGACGTCGCCTTCGAAGAGGCCCGGCTCCTTGGCGGCGGACACATCGGCCGCGTGATCGGCGCCCTCGCTCGCCTGCTGGCTGTGGCGGCTCACCTCGACCGCCTCGCGCAGCGCTTTCATCCTGATCCGCGTCGCCTGGCCGCGGGCCTGGACCTGGATCTCCTCCAGCCTGCTCGCCGTCGACGCCAGCGAAGCGATGCTGCGGTCGTGCCGCTCGTTCGCCTCCCGTAGACGTTCCTGGAGGCTGCGGATCTCGCGCTCGCGCTCGATCACCATGTCCGCGAGCGACGTCAGCTCATGCTCGGCCCGAGCCACCGCGCCGGCCGCGTCGCGGAGCCGCTCGCCAGCGTCCTCGGCGTCGCGCTCGAGTGCCCAGATTCGCGTGTCGCGCTCTGCGATCGCAGTATCGACCTCGCCCCGGCGGTAGCCGAGCAGCGCCCTCTTGAAGCCGCCCATGGTCGGGAACCTAAGAGCGCGCTCGGACGTATTTCCGGGCGGTCCCGCTCTCAGGCGCCGGCGGCGGAGCGAGCGTCCGCGCCGGGCTCCAGTTCGAGCCGCGGCGCCTCGCGCCAGAGGTCCTCGAGCTGGTAGCGCTCTCGCGCCTCGGCGGTGAAGACGTGGAGCACGGCGTCGAGGTAGTCGAGGACGATCCACCCGGCCGGCCCGGTGCCCTCGATGCCGCCGGGAAGCAGTTCCCGCTCCCGCTTCAGCTTCAACCGCACCTCGTCGACGATCGCCCGCGCCTGACGCTCGTTGCGCGCCGTGCAGATGGTCAGGAAGTCGGTGTACGACGCGAGCTTGCGCATGTCGAGCACGACTATCTCCGTCGCGCCTTTCGAGTCGGCCAGCTCGGCGACGCGGCGCGCCAGGGTCTCGGAATCCTGCCCGCTCATGAATAGATCGCCTTCTCCTCGATGAAGCGCGCCACCGGCTCGGGAACCAGGTAGCGCAGCGGCCGGCCCTCGGCCGCTCGCTCGCGGACCGCCGAGGAGGAGACCCCGAACTGCGGCATCTCCAGGATCGTCGCGCGCCCCCCGGCACGGAGGCTGCGCATCGCCGCCGCCACGTCGGCGTCGGAGACGCCCGACCGCCGCGCGACAGCGAGCCTCGCCAGCTCGACCACCCGCTCGGGGTGCTTCCAGCTCTCCAACCGGACCGCGGCGTCGGCCCCCATCACGAAGACCAAGTCGGTGTCCGGTCTCTCCCGCGCAAGCAGCTCCAACGTCTCATACGTGTAGGACGGCCCCTCGCGCTCGACCTCGAGCGCCGAGACGCTGAACCGCGTGTCGTCGGCGGCGGCGAGGCGCGTCATCGTCAACCGCAGCTCGGGCCCGGGGTCGTCGAGGATCCGCTTGTGCGGCGCCTCCCCGGTCGGCATCAGCACGACCTCGTCGAGGCCGAGCTGCCAGAGCGCCTCCTGCGCCAGCGCCAGGTGGCCCAGGTGCGGCGGGTTGAAGGCCGAGCCGAGGACCCCGATGCCGCCCGAACGCTCGGCGCCCGCGACGCTACTCACGTACCTGCCCGCTGCCGCGGACGACGTACTTGTAAGTGGTCAGCTCGCGCAAGCCGATCGGCCCGCGTGCGTGAAGCTTCTGGGTCGAGTTGCCGATCTCGGCCCCCATCCCGAACTCGAAGCCGTCGGTGAAGCGGGTCGAGGCGTTGGCGTAGACGACGGCCGCGTCCACCCCGGCGGCGAAGCTGTCCGCCGCCTCCTCGGAGCGGGTGACGATCGCCTCGGAGTGGCCGGTGCCGTGGCTGTTGACGTGTTCGACCGCCTCGTCCAGCGAATCGACGACGCCGACCGCCATCCGTAGGTCGAGGTACTCGGTCGCCCAGTCCTCATCGCTCGCCGGCCCCACCTCGACCTCACCGGCCAGCTTGCGCGCCCGCTCGTCACCGACCAGCTGCACGCCGGCCGCGCGCAGGTCGGCGAGGGCTCCCGGCAGGAACTCGGCGGCGACGGCGTCGTCGACCAACAGGGTCTCGGCGGCGTTGCAGACGCCCGGGCGCTGCACCTTGGCGTTGTAGGCGATCCGCCGCGCCATCTCCAGGTCGGCGTCTGAATGGACGTAGACGTGGCAGTTCCCGGCCGCGGCGTAGATAACCGGCACGGTCGCGATGCCCTTGAGCGCCGCCTTCAGGCTTTCGCCGCCGCGGGGGATGAGCAGGTCGACGGTTCTGTCCTGGGTCGCCAGCTCGGCGAGGTCCTCGCGACCGCCGCCGGCCAGCAGCACCACGACGTCCTCAGGCAGTCTCGCCTCGGCGAGCCCCTCGCGAACTATTGCCGCCAGCGCCCCGTTGGAGCGCTCGGCGTAGCTCGAGCCGCGCAGGACGATCGCGTTGCCGCTCTTGATCGTCAGCGCCGCGCAGTCGATCGTCACGTTCGGCCGCGCCTCGTAGACGACGGCGATGACCCCGAGCGGCACTCGCAGTTTGCGCAACTCGAGGCCGTTGGCGAGGGTCTTGCGCTCCAGCTCCTCGCCGATCGGGTCGTCGAGCGCGGCGACGACCCGCACGCCCTCGGCCATCGCCGCGATCCGCGCCTCGCTCAGCGTCAGGCGATCGCGCAGCGCCGCGGTCAGCCCTTCCGCTCGCTGGTCGGCGAGGTCGGCGGCGTTCGCCTCGAGGATCTCGGCGACCCGCTCATCGAGCAGCCGCGCGGTCGCCTCGAGCGCCGCGTTCTTCTGCTCGGTAGAAGCGCCAGCCAGCACCCGCGAAGCGGTCTTCGCCGCCTCGCAGGTCTGAGCAACCGTTTTCGCCGTCACTGCCATTGCGGCAAAGGGTACCCAGGAGGGTCGGGTGCCTCTCCGAACGGCTTGTACTTTTTGCGCGGCAACGCCCGCGGACGACACCCCAGTGTCTTCGCAAAAGTTGAGAGAGGAGGGGCACCCGAC
>DATABM010000070.1:0-4414 GCA_036259555.1 Solirubrobacterales bacterium | reverse complement strand
GGTTCGAACCAGCGACCTCTCGCGTGTGAGGCGAGCGCTCTCCCACTGAGCTACGCGCCCGAAGGCCCTTCGATCATACGACGGGTCTGCGGAGCAGGGTGCGGCCGACGAAGGGGAAGACGAGCGTCGAGATCATCGCGGCGCCAACCAAGCCGGCGGCGGTTGAGGTCTCCATGTGTCCGCCTTCGACCGCCAGCGTGGTGATCGCGACGACGAGTGGCAGCTCCGTAGCGGAGTAGAAGGCGAGCGCGGCGCGTTGCCGAGCCTCGAGCACGTGGCGATACAGCAGCAGCGCGGGGGTGCCGCGCACGACGAGGAACAAGGCCAGGAAGAGCGCCACCTTGAGCAGGGCGTCGGCCGATCCCAGCGCATCTAGGTCGAATTCGACCCCGCTGGCGATGAAGAAGAAGGGGATGAAGAAGCCGAAGCCAACCGCGGTCAGCTTCGACTCGAAGACGGCAAGCTCTCGTCCTCTCAGGGCGAGTCGGACGATCATCCCTGCTACGAAGCCGCCGAGCAGCACGTCGAGGCCTAGCTCGCTCGCCAGCAGGACGAGGCCGAAGACGAGGACGACGGTGATCCGCACCGCGAGCTGGCTGCTTGCCTCGAAGGTGCGCTCGAGCGCCGGCCAGCCGCGCCAACCCCAGCGCACCGACGCGAGGGCCAGCGCCAGCGC
Organism: Solirubrobacterales bacterium; assembly: GCA_036259555.1. GTDB lineage: Bacteria > Actinomycetota > Thermoleophilia > Solirubrobacterales > 70-9 > VRUE01. The sequence continues at coordinate 3,738 of DATABM010000070.1, read as the reverse complement.
CAGCGCCACGAAACCGATCAGAACGACCGCCTCGTGCAGCGGTTGATGGGCGGAGAGGACGAGGGTGACCAGGAGGATCGGCCCGAACTCAGCGGCCCCGCCGGCGGCGAGCAGGTAGGCGCCGAAGCGGCTTCTCAGCTCGCCGCTGTCGCGCAAGATGGGGATCAGCGTTCCGATCGCGGTCGTCGCCATCGCCGAGCCGGTGAAGAGGAGGGAGAGAACTACCCCGGCGGCGGCGAGCGCCCCCCCGATCCCGTATGCGAGCGCGACCGAGAGCAGCCAGCCGAGCAGTCCCAGCGCCAGCGGACGACCTTTGACCCGCTCGAAGTCGATCTCGTAGCCGGCGAAGAAGAAGAGCATGCCGAGGCCGAGGTCGGCGAAGAAATCGATGAAGTCGTCGGTCCTCGCCAGGTTGAGCGCCTCAGGCCCTATCGCGATGCCGAGCAGCAGCTCGATGACGACGACGGGAGGCGCGAGGTGGCTCGGTATCGCCGCGACGGTGACCGCGGCCACCGCCGCGACCGCGACGATCGCGAAGAACGACTCGGCGTCGACCTCGATCATGAGGCGGCGATCCTACGTCCGTCCACCCGCCGAGGGGCGACGCGGCTGGCGGGTACCGACTAACAAGCAGCGGCAGCCCGAGCAAGCACAACGAATGTGAGGTGCCGTATGACCCTCGGCTATCGCAGGTTGGAAACCACGCTTGTCGCGGGCCCCGCGCTCGCCAGCTACGATGGATGCGGACCGTGCTAGGTGGGGAATCAGCGGTGCCCTGTAACCCGCAATCCGCTCTAGCGGGGCCGAATCCCGTTCCGAGGGGCTGGCCGTCGGGGTCAGTGCGCCGCGGGCGGCGTTGACGGCCGGGTCCTGCGCGACGTAGGCACGTGAACCAGGTCAGGTCCGGAAGGAAGCAGCCTTAAGCGGAAGCCGCGGGTGCCGCAGGCAAGCCCGGCCCGAGCCAAACGCGACGGACACGCCCGGTGACTTCGTTTCGAAGACGGGGCGCACGGTCCGTTTTCTTCCGCCGACGGGCCGATTTCCGCGGAATGTCAGCGGAGATCTGCCCGTCGGCGAGCGGTCAATCGATCAGCCGCGCCTCCATGCGGTTGACCGCGAGCCGCCACATCGCCAGCGCGAAGGCGACCAGGCCGGCGAAGCGCAGCGCGTCAACCGGCTCGAAGCCGAAGGCGCCGCCGCGAACGAGTTCGACCAGCTGGTGGAGGGGGTTGAGCTGCGCCACGGCCTGCACCCCCCGCGGCAGTTCGTCGATCGGGAAGAAGGCGCCCGAGACGAGGAACAGTGGCGTAACGAAGAGCGCCGTCACGTAGTTGAACTGGTCGATCTTGGCGACGATCGCCGCCATCGTGATTCCGAAGCCGGCGAAGGCCATCGCGGTCACGAAGCAGAAGATCGGCACCAGCAGCATGCCGGGCGCCGGGTCGAGCCCGAAGGCGAGCGTGACGAGCAACGGCACGCAGCCGTAGACGCTGGCCCTCGTCCCGATCCAGAGCATCTCGGCCGAGACCAGCTCCTCGACGTCGACCGGGGCGGCGAGGATCGCGTCGTACGTGTTCTGGAAGCGGTGCTTGACGAAGGTGCCGAACATCGCCGGAAGGGCGCTGGAGAAGATCACCGCCGTCGCGACCATCCCGGTTCCCACGTACTCGACGTAGGGGAGCCCGTCGACCTCGTCGACCAGCGTCGCCGAGAGCCCCAGCCCGAAGGCCAGCAGGTAGACGATCGGTTCGAGAACGCTGGAGAAGGTGGTACCGCGCCAGTAGGTGCGGAAGTTGGCCAGCTCGCGGCTCATCACGCCGCGGATCGCGGCCGGTTCGAGGCGGCCGAGCCGCACGCCCGCGCCGGCGTCGCCCACGCTCACTCCGCCTCCTCGCCGGTCAGCAGCACGAAGACGTCCTCGAGCGAGGCAGCGCGCCGCACGGCGTCGTCCGGGATCACGCCGTCGTTCGCGCCCTCAGACCCGACGATCGCGATGGCCGGGCCGGCGGGGCGCACCCGCAGGCCGGCGGCCTCGGCCGTCGCACGGGCTTCGCTGAGCCGCTCGGGCGGCGCGTAGATCTCGGCGGTCTCGCGGCCGGCGTGCTGGGAGATCAGCTCCGACGGCCTGCCGCGGCTGATGATCTTCCCCTGCGCCATCACCGCCACTTCGTCGGCGAGCCGCTCGGCCTCCTCGATGTAGTGGGTCGACATGAGGATCGTCGTCCCGCGCGTTCGCAGGTCGTCGATCAGCGTCCAGAGCTGCGTGCGGATCTGCGGGTCGAGCCCGACGGTCGGCTCGTCGAGCAGGATCAGCTTGGGTTCGTGGACGAGGCCGCGCGCCAGGAGCAGCCGTCGCCGCATGCCGCCCGAGAGCTCGTCCACCGCGTCGCGGCGACGGTCGCGGAGCCGGGCGAGGTCGAGCGCCCGCTCGACCGCCGCGCCGACGTCGGGCACCCGGTAGAGGCGCGCGTAGACCGCGAGGTTGTCCTCGACCGTCACGTCGACGTCGAGGTTGTCCAGCTGCGGCACGACGCCCATCTCGGCCCGCGCGGCCTTGGCGTCGACCGGCAGCTCGTGGCCGAGCACGCGCAGCTCTCCGGCATCAGGCAGGGCCTGCCCGGTCAGCAGCCGCATCGTCGTCGACTTGCCGGCGCCGTTGGGGCCCAGCAGCCCGAGGCAGATGCCCTTCGGCACGTCGAGGTCCAGCCCGTCAACCGCCGTGATCGGGCCGAAGCGCTTGACGACTCCGCGGAGCTCTATTGCCGCCATGCCGATAAGACCGCTGCCAGACTCGAAATTCATCGCGCCGATGCTTGCACGACGAGCCCCCGGCCGCCCTGCTCAGCAGCGCCGGTACAAAACCCAGGACTCGTTTGCGGCGACACGGCGGAAACCGTCGGGGACCGGCGTCTTCAGGCGGGCCGGGTCATTGGGATCCAGGATGAAGTTGCGGACGACGAACGGCCGGGCCGGGTCGAGGAAGTAGCCGTGCCGCGGCTGGCGCTCCTCGCTCGAGCTGACGACGTCGGTTGGCCGCAGGTCGAGGTCCCAGGCGAGGCGCGGCACGGCGCGGTGGTTGGGGACCGAGATCGGCAGGCAGGGCGGCTCGAAGGCGTCCGCGGCGGCGAGGTCATGCAGGTCCTCCTCGATTGCGCGCTGGTTCGTCAGGTCGACGTCGACGCGGTGCAGCAGGTCGTACTGGTTCTTCCCCCAGGCGACGAACATCAGGGCCACGACGACGGCGAACGCCAGCCAGGGGCGGCGCCATCTGTGGTCGGGCTCGAGCAGGCGCCAACCGAGCAGCGCCAGTGCCGCGAACACTGCGAGGACCGCTGCCGCCAGCATCGTGTAGCGAGGGATGATCGCCAAGCCCGCGCTGGCGAGGATCGCGAACGCGCCGAGTGCCAGTGCCGCCGCGGCGGCTCCGACCAAGCTGCGCCGGCGCAGCAGCGCCAGGCCGAGCACGATGCCCCCGGCCGCGCCGACCATCCCCGGCCACTGCAGGACCTCGCCGAGCCGGCGCGGCCCGTAGAGGACGAGGTCGACGGGGCCGGTCTGCCGTTCGAGCGTCTCGACCGTCTCCCGGGTGCCGGTGAACGAATAGGTGGGGCTGCCCGCGGTGATCCAGTCGAAGAGGGCCCAGAGGACGGGGGCGGTCAGGGTGAGGGCGACTAGAAGGGGCAAGGCGGATGGGGTGTCTCTCGCCCGGACAAACGCCGGCCTAATTAGGCCGGCGTT
>DATABM010000069.1:0-9936 GCA_036259555.1 Solirubrobacterales bacterium | reverse complement strand
CAGGCCGAGCTAGTCGATCTCGACCGAAGACGACGCGACGTCGCCGCTCGGGAAGCTCTCGACGCACACCGTCGTAGGCGGCGGCGTGACCTCCTCCTCGCGGTACCTGAACTCGCCCCCGTCGACTTCGACGGTGTCGATCAACGCGCCCAGGCAGTTGTCCGAGGTGATGCCGCCGTAGTGGACCGACACCTCGGTGTCACCGCCCGTCACCACGCCCTCGACGCGCACCTCCTCGTCGTCGGGGTCGTACTCGGCGCGGTCGATGATGACGTTGCCGGTGCCACCGCCACCGCCACCGCCGTCGTCGCCGCCCTCGCCGTCGGGGCCGAAGCCGTCGCCGGTGCGGAAGGTCGGCAGCGCCGCCGAGTCGACGTACTCGACGCCGTCCCAGGTGGGGATCGGGGCGGGCATCAGCTTGGTCTGACCCGGGTGCTCGATGTCCCAGCGGAGCAGCATCGCGTGGTCCTCGTGCTGGGTGTTGTGGCAGTGCTCCATGAAGGTGCCGGCGAACTCGCGGAAGCGGATCGCGAAGGTCACCCGGTTGCCGCTGTCCTCGCGGGGCCCGAGGCGGTAGACGTCCTTGCGCGCCCACTTCTCCCACTCGGGCGGCGGATTGCCGTCACGGCTGATGATCACCCCTTCCTCGAAGTGGACGTGGATCGGGTGGCTCCAGTTGTCGTTGCCCTCGAGCGTCCAGATCTCCATCGTGCCCAGCGAGTCGTAGCCGTTGGCGCCGACGCCGTCGAAGCCGGCCATCGTCGGCCCGGTGGCGAGCTGCGGCGCGGCGGACAGCCGCCGCGGGTCCATCGGCAGACCCTCCTCGCCGTCGGTGCGGATCACCCACGGCGCCTCGTCGTCGCTGTCGTCGCGGAACTCGAAGGTGCGGTGACGCGCGGTCTCGAGCGCCGGGTCGTCGACGTCGATCGCCAGCGGGATCATGGTGGCGCCGCCCGGCTCGAAGTTGTTGGGATCCATCGACAGGTCGGTGCCCGAGTACGACACGACCCGGAACTCGAGGAACTTGCCGACCGCCGGATCGTGGTTGAGCGTGCTGCCGGTGGTCTGCCCCTCGTAGCTGCCGTTGAGGATGCTCGCCAGCGACACGTTGCCGCCCGCCACCTGGCCGTCCTGGTGCTCGAGCAGGTTGACCATGTACAGCTTGTCGCCCGGCTGGATGCCCTGCGAGGCGAAATCGATGACGATGTCGTAGCGCTCGGCGATGCCCTGGGTGGGCAGCAGGCCCTTGTGCTCCGACGCGTTGCCGTCGTCGTCGAGGTCGATCGAGCCGTCGAACGGCACCGCGTGCTCCATGATGTTGCCGTCGTTGGCGACCATGTGGAAGCCGACGCGGTCGTAGGAGACGCCGGAGCCCGCCGGGCCGTCGAATTCGCCGTTGGTGTCGTTGCGCTGCTTGACCAGCTGCACCGCGAAGTAGCGGGACACCGAGCCGTTGAGGATGCGGAAGCGGTAGCGCCGCGCCCGCACCTCGAAGTACGGCTTGTACAGCCAGTTGGTCAGCAGCCGGTCGCCGACGAAGCCGTCGAGGTTGAAGATGTTGAACCAGAGCTGCCCGTTCTCGTCCCACGCCTTGTCGGCGAGGAGCAGGTTGACGTCGTAGTCGCGGTTGCCCCAGGGCAGGGCGGTGCCCGACGGCAGGCGCAGGTTCACGCCGTCGACGTGCGCCTCGTTGCCGCGGTCGAGCGCCGAGTAGTAGTTGAACATCACCGCGTTGCCCTTGTAGACGTTCTGCGCGGTGAAGTCGAGCATGTGGTCGTGGAACCAGTGGGTGGACATCGTCTCGCGCCAGTCGCCGCGGATCTGGATGCGGCCGTTGGCGTCGCAGGTCTTCATCCCGCCACCGTCGTCGTCGTGCACGAAGAGCGTCTCGCCCGGGGCGCAGGGATAGGCCGCCCTGGGGTCCGTCGCCTCGGTGTTGACGGTGTCGTAGCCGGCGAGCTGCATCGGCCAGCGATAGTCGTAGAACTGGCCCGGGAAGAAGAAGGCGTTGGTGTAGCCGTCGCTCTCCGCCGGGTTGTGGCCGTTGTGCTCGTGGGTCGAGATGGTGTGCAGGCCGAAGCCCTTGTTCGCCGCGGGGTCGATCGGCAGCGCGTTGTAGTGGCGCATCAGGATCGCCTCGCCGTAGCGCGCGACCGCCAGCTTCGGCGGGAAGGTGCCGTCGAAGGTCCACAGCGAATCGGGGTCCTGGATCGGCAGGTCGGGATGGAAGCGCACGCCGATGCCGTCGGTGGTTCCCTCGATCTCGTTGCCGTTGTTGTGGTCGTCGTCCGGATCGTAGACGCGGTGGTAGAGCCCGCCCGGCGCGAACTCGCCGGCGCTGTAGGAGTGGAGCTGCAGGTCGTCGCGGGAGCCGCCGTTCTCTCGCGCGCAGGCCTGGACGGTGTTGAAGAACACCTGCGGATGGAACTCGTTCCAGCGCTGGTGCGCCCAGCCCTTGCCGGGCGGCCGGCCCTCGGCCGGCGGATCGTCGAGCTGGCGGCCGAGGAAGGTCTCGATCTCCGGCTCCCAGGGGTTCGAGTCGAGGTCGTTGGCGAGCTCGGTGGGCACCGGCGAGATGCCCACCTGGTCGAGGAACGCCTCGAGGTCTTCGTCATCGGGGCCGCTGGTCGCGCTCAGCGGCGAGGGGAAGGCCATGCCGAGCGACGGCGCGCCGGCCAGCTCCCGGGAGCCGAACTCCTCGAAGCGCAGCAGCTGCTGCTCGAACTCGCCGGCGCCGAAGAGCGGCGACAGCGCTCCGCCGGTCGGGACGTCGTACTCGCGGTCGGAGTTGACCTCGTTCTGCCCGCGCTCGTTGTTGGCTCCGGCGTCGTCGCTGGTGCCGGTGGCGCCACCCTCGAATGCGCCGTGGTTGGCATGCTCGAGGTTCTCGAGGCCCTCGATCGCCTGCTCCTCGCCGATGATCGGACCGGTGTGCTCCGACGGGTCTCCCGGCGGCGGCGGCCCGAAGCTGTCCATCACGTGCGCGAAGGCGACCAGGCCGGCGGCGACGATCGCCAGCGAGGTCACCACCGAGACGACCTGCGGGCTGAGCCAACGGCGGGCGCCGGCTCGGGGCTTCCGGGGAGAAACCCCGGGAGTGCTAGCTACGGTCAAAATCGTGCCTCCTCCTCAGAACGAGGGTCTTGCGCTTCCTGGGGCCCGCGGACGCGAGGCTTTCCCAGGGAGGCGCCGTCGAACGGGCCTCCTGGAGAGCGTCGCCTCGGAACGGAGCACGGCCCGGTGCCGCGGCAGCCCGTCCTGGAGGACAGGTTCTACGGCAGGCCGCTGATCCCTGGTGCGACGCGACTCCTGGAGCGGTACCTGTCCTCGGGTACAGGCAAGGCGTGTACCAGGGGTCGCGATGCAAGGATTCGATTGGAAAAACCCGCCGCAACAGGTCGCTTCAGTATCCGCTCGCGGGCCGCGGACGCTTCCGCTGGTTGACAGCGGCGTGTCTTCGGGTTTACAGGTCGCTCTCGGGCGCGGCCTCGTCGCCGCCACCCTTCGGGTACACCTTGAGCGACTGCCAGCGGCGCAGCTCGACCTGCCCCGCCGGGGCGCCGCGCCGCTTGCGCACGTCGGCGACCCGGCAGAGGTGGACCTCGACCTTGCCGCGCGCGCCGCGCGCCTTGGAGTGCCAGGCGGCGAGCTCCGCCGCCCGCACGGCGACCTCGCGCGGCAGCTCGGCGAGCTCGCCGGGGTTCCGCACCACGACGTGGCTGCCGGTGTAGTCGGCGACGTGGAGCCAGAAGTCGTGCGGCTCCCCTGTCCCGAAGGTCAGGTCGTCGTTCTCGCGCGCGCCGCGGCCGACCAGGATGGCGAACCCCTGGTGCTCGACGGTGCGGTAGGGGCGACCCTTGCTCGACACGACGCGTCGCCGGCGGCGCTCAGGCGGCGGGCAGGGGCAGGGTGAAGGACATCGTCGTGCCGCGGCCGAGGGCGCTGTCGGCCCAGATGCGGCCGCCGTGCGCCTCGACGATCCCCTTGCAGATCGCCAGCCCGAGGCCGGCGCCGGCGCGCGAGGCGCGGCTGGCCTGCCAGAAGCGGTCGAAGACGTGGGGCAGGGCCTCGGGATCGATGCCGCTCCCCTGGTCGGCGATCGTCACCTGGACGGCGCCGCCGACCGCCTGCGCGCGCACCGCCACGCCGCGGCCTTCCGGAGTGAACTTCAGGGCGTTCCCGAGCAGGTTCGACATCACCTGGATCAGCCGGTCCCGGTCGCCCTCGACCGGTGGGAGCCCTTCGTCGAGCTCGGCCTCGAACGCGATGCGGCGCACCGCCGCCTGCGGCTCGATCTGCTCGAGCGCCTCGGCGACCAGCCGTCGGACGTCGACCCGCTGGCGCTCCAGCGGCAGCGTCCCGGCCTCGATCTGCGCCACGTCGAGGAGGTCCGAGATCAGCCGGTCCATCTCGCGCGTCGAGCGCTCGACGACGGTGGCGAGCTGCCGGCGGCGCGACTCGTCCTCCCCGCCGTCGGTGAGCATCCTCGCCGCCGCGACGATGGTCTGGACGGGGCTGCGGAGGTCGTGGGCGACGACCGCCAGCATCTCGTCGCGCGCCCGGGAGGCGCGCTCGGCCTCGTCGCGTGCCCGCTGCTCGCGCGTGAGCAGCTCCTCGCGCTCGAGCGACGCCTCGCGCTGCGCGGTGACGTCGGTGTCGGTGCCGATCCAGCGGAGGACGGCGCCGGACTCGTCGCGGATCGGCATCGCCCGCGCCAGGAACCAGCGGTAGGTGCCGTCGTGGCGGCGCAGGTAGACCGTCTCCTCCCACGCCTCGCAGCCGCGGAAGGCGGCGAGCTGGCGCTCGACGATCTCGTCGCGGCGGTCCGGGTGGTGGACGACCCACCAGCCCAGGCCCAGGCTCTGGTGCGGGCGCAGGCCGGTGTACTCGTACCAGCGCTCGTTGAACCAGTAGCGGCGGCCCTCGAGGTCCGAGATCCAGGCGAGCTGCGGGATGGCGTTGGCCAGCGTGCGGAACTCCTGCTCCCGCTCGCGCAGCGCCCGCTCGGCCTCCTGCCGCTCGTCCTCGGCGCGCCGCCGTGCCGCCGCCGCCCGCGCCATCGTCTGGGCGTAGCGCAGGCTGGAGACCAGCCGCTCGGGGGTGAGCGCCGCCTTCGGCAGGTAGTCCACGGCGCCCGCCTTCATCGAGTCGACGGCGATCAGCTCGTCGCCCCGGCCGGTGAAGACGACCACCGGCACGTCGCCGGCGGCCTCGCGCAGCCGGTGGAGCAGCTCGGCGGGATCGGTCCCCGGCAGGTAGTAGTCGAGGAGCACGCAGTCGTGGGAGCCCGGCCGCAGGCGCTCGACCGCCTCGGCGGCGGAGCCCGCCTCTTCGAACACCGCAGCGACGCCGGCCTGGCGCAGCGCGCGGCGCACCGTCCTGCGGTCGAGCTCGTCGTCGTCGACGACGAGGAGGCGCAGCGGACGGGCGCTGGCAGTGGTATCGACCGGGGAGGTCACGACCGGCTCTTACGGCAGCTCGACGAGCGTCCAGTACTTGTTGAGGGTGACCATCAGCTCGCAGAAGGCGGCGAAGGTGACCGGCTTGACCAGGTAGCCCGCGATGTTGAGGTTGTAGGCGTCGAGCTTGTCGCTGTCCATCGTGGAGGTGGTCAGCACCACCACCGGGGTCGCGGCGAGCTCCGGGTCGGCACGCAGCTCGCGCAGGAACTCGATGCCGTTCATCCTCGGCATGTTGAGGTCGAGGAGCACCAGCCGCCGGTGGCTGGGGATCTCGCCGCCGCGCAGCATGGCGAGCGCCTCGACGCCGTTGCCCGCCACGTAGAGCGGGTTGGCGATGTGCGCCTTCTCGAAGGCGCGGCGGACGTTCATCACGTCGACCTCGTCGTCCTCGACCAGCAGGATGTTGAGGTTCGGAGGGCTCATGCCGCCGTCTCCTGGGCCTTCGGCCAGCGGAGCCGGAAGGTCGCACCGGCGCCGGCTGCCGACTCCACGGTCACCGCGCCGCCGCGGCTCTCGACGATCTTCTTCACCACCGAGAGCCCGATGCCGGTGCCCTCGACCTTGTCGCGCGCCGCCAGCGTCTGGAAGATGCCCCAGATGCGGTCGTGGTACTCGGGCGCGATGCCCGGGCCGTTGTCGCGCACCGCGAGCTCGATCATAGCGCCGAGGTCGCGCCACTCGACGGCGACGCGCACGTCGTCGCGGTGGGCGGCGGAGTACTTCACCGCGTTGCCGATCAGGTTCATCAGCACCTGCTGGAGCGGCACCCGCTCGGCCTCGATCGTCGGCAGGTCGGGGGCCAGCGCGATCTCCACCGTGTCCGGCGGCGCCTGGAGGTCGATCACCTCGCGCAGCAGCGCGCCGAGGTCCACCCGCTCGGGCTCGGTGAGCCGGCGGCCGGCGCGCGAGTAGGCGAGGATGCCGTCGATCAGCGCCTCCATCCGCTGCACCCGGCCCTGGAGCAGCCGCATGTGCTCCCGCGACCGCTCGTCGAGCCGGTCGCCGAGGTCGTCGGCCAGCCACTGCGCCAGGTTGCCGATGCCGCGGAGCGGCGCCTTGAGGTCGTGCGAGGCGACGTAGGCGAACTGGTCGAGGTCGCGGTACGCCTCCTCGGCGGCCTCCTTGGCGCGCCGGGCATCGGCCAGCGCCGCCTGGAGATGGCGGTTCGCCTCGCCGAGGTGCTCGGCGAGCACCCGCGCCTCCTCGGTCTGCTCCTCGAGCAGCGCCGCCTGGTCCCGCAGCTCGCCGTTGAGCCGCTCGAGCTCCTGGCTCCGCGCCGCCGCCTCGGCGTGCGCCGCCCGCTCCGCGGCCAGCCGCCGCGCCTGCTCTTCGGCCTCGCGGCGGGCGGTGAGGTCGCGGGTCACCTTGGCGTAGCCCACCAGCGCCCCGTCCTCGCCGTGGAGGGCGGTGATCACCACGTTGGCCCAGAACTTCGAGCCGTCCTTCCTCACCCGCCAGTTCTCGTCCTCGAAGCGCCCCACCCGCGCCGCGACCTCCAGCTCGTGCCGCGGGAACCCGATGGCCACCGCCTCCTCGGGGTAGAACCGCTCGAACGACTCGCCGAGGATCTCGTCCGCCGACCACCCCTTGATCCGCTCCGCCCCCTCGTTCCAGCTCACCACCCGCCCCGCCGGATCGAGCAGCAGGATGGCGTAGTCGCGGACGCTGTGGACGAGGAGCTGGAACTGCTTCTCGCCGGCCTGGACGCTCGCCGCGCGCGCCGGGGCGGGGTCGGGGGGAGCGGTGTCGGTGGAGATGTCGGTGTCGCGCTCGGACATCGCGGTGAGGGCGGTCCGGAAGTGATGGAGGCGCCCGCGAGACGGCGGCCCGGGCGGCCAGTATGTGCCGGGACCGGCGAGCTGTCAACGAGTTAGGGCGAGCACGAAGCGGCTGGAGACGAGGGGGAGGAGCCGAAGCCGAGAGCCCCGAAGAAGCGCGCCGCCGCCAGCCCCTCCTCCGGGGTTGCACGGCTGCGCTTCCCGCTATAGTCTCGACTTCGCCTATAGCCATGAAGGTATCTGGCCTTGACCATCGGCAGTTTTGCTGGTAGCCTCCAGCGACGCTTTAAGTAGTCAGGGCTAAATCAGCATCAGGGCTGTGTTTCCCGGGGTCACCGGGCAGACTGAGACCGCGCGCGAGGGACGAGATGCTGCTCAAGCGCTCCAAGGGGCTGGTCGGGCTGGACCTCGGCAGCTCCGCCGTCAAGCTGGTCGAGCTGCGGCAGAAGAAGGGCGAGTACGTGCTGGAGCGGCTGGGGGTCGAGCCGCTGTCGCCGGAGGCGATCGTCGACGGCTCCATCATGGACTCCTCGCTGGTCGTCGACGCCATCCACAAGCTCAACGACGAGACGCGGGTGAAGACGCCGCAGTACGCCACCTCGCTCTCCGGGCACTCGGTGATCATCAAGAAGATCCAGGTGCCGGCGATGAACGAGGAGGAGCTCGGCGAGTCGATCCAGTGGGAGGCCGAGCAGTACATCCCCTTCGACATCAACGACGTGCGCCTCGACTACGTGGTGCTCGGCGAGGCCGGCGGGCGCGACACCATGGAGGTCCTCCTGGTCGCCGTCAAGCGCGACAAGGTCAACGACTACACCTCGGTGATCAGCCAGACCGGCAAGACCCCGGCGCTGGTCGACGTCGACGCCTTCGCCATCCAGAACGCCTACGAGGTCAACTACGACCTCGACCCGCTGAAGACCCTGGCGCTGGTCAACATGGGCGCCGCGGTGACCAACATCAACGTCATCTCCCGCGGCTCGACCGTCTTCTGGCGCGACATCTCCTTCGGCGGCAACCAGTACACCGAGGCGCTCCAGCGCGAGCTCAACCTCTCCTTCGAGCAGGCCGAGGCGGTCAAGCGGGGCGAGACCGGCGGCCGCTTCAGCCAGGCCGACGTGCGCGCGGTGCTCGACGACGTCTCGGCCGAGATGGCGGGGGAGATCCGCAAGACCTTCGACTTCTACACCACCACCTCCTCGGAGGGCCCGGTCGACGAGCTGGTGCTCTCCGGCGGCTGTGCGCTGACGCCGGGCCTCGAGCAGGTGCTGCGCGACCGCTTCCAGGTGCCGGTGGAGCGGATGGACCCGTTGCGGCGCATCCGCTACCGGGAGAGCGACTTCAACGCCGAGTGGCTGCAGACGATCTCGCCGATGCTGGCGGTGGCGGTCGGGCTGGCGGTGCGGCGGGTCGGCGACTAGGAGACGAGGAGCCGCCCTTGATCAAGATCAACCTGCTGTCCGAGGGCAAGCGGCCGGCCGCCGTGCGGCGGGCGCGCTCCACCTCCTTCTTCGAGAGCGAGAACATCGCGCTCTGGATGCTGGTCGCCGGGGTGCTCCTGCTCGGCGTGCTGCCCGCCGCCGGCTGGTGGTGGGCGAAGAAGACCGACCTCGCCGAGATGAACGAGCAGATCGCGGTCGCCCAGGCCGAGGTCGACGAGCTCGCCGCGATCATCGCCGAGGTCGAGCGGTTCAAGGCGCAGCAGGCCGAGCTCCAGCACAAGATCGACGTCATCGAGCAGCTCCGCGCCAACCAGAAGGGCCCGGTGCGGGTGATGGACCACCTCTCCCGCGCCCTGCCCGAGCTGCTCTGGCTCGACCGCATGGAGATGAAGGGCGGCACGATCTCGATCGGCGGCCGCGCCTTCAACAGCAACGCGGTCGCCGCCTTCATCGACAACCTCGACCGGGTGGAGGAGTTCCAGGAGCCGATCCTGCGCGACCTGCGCGAGGGCCGCGAGGGCGTCTACTCCTTCAACATCACCTTCAACTTCTCCTTCGCGCCGCCTCCCGCCGAGCCGGCCGAGGGCGAGGCCGCGGCCCCCGAGGGCGAGACGGCGGCCCCGGCGCCGGCGGAGGGATAGCCGCGATGGCGATGCAGACCGGCCTCGAAGGCAAGCCCTGGTGGTACGGCCTCGCCATCGGCGCGGCGGTCGCCGCGCTGGTGCTCGGCCTCGTCTGGTGGCGGCTGATCGACCCGATGAACGAGGAGCTGACCGCCAAGGAGGCGCAGCTCGAGGAGCTGCAGCAGAAGATCGTCGAGGGGCGCGCCGCCAAGGCGCAGCTGCCGCGCTTCCGCGAGCAGGTGCGCACCCTCCAGCTCGAGCTCGACAAGCTGCTGCGCATCCTGCCCTCGCGCCGCAACACCTCGGTGCTGCTGCGCCAGGTGCGGGCGCTCGCCGAGCAGGGCGACTTCGGCTTCCACACCTTCACGCCGGGCGGCTTCGTCGAGCGCGAGTTCTACAGCGAGTGGCCGATCCGCATCAACCTGACCGGCGACTACCACGGCCTGGCGCGCTTCTTCGACCAGGTCAGCCGGCTGTCGCGGATCATCAACGTCGAGGACCTGCTGATCACCGCCCGACCGAGCGGCGAGGAGACGATCGCCGCCACCTTCACCGCCAAGACCTTCGTCTACAAGGAGAGCGAGGACGATGAGACGACCGACGCTCCGGCCGCCGCGACCGGCGGCTGAGC
>DATABM010000068.1:0-5981 GCA_036259555.1 Solirubrobacterales bacterium | reverse complement strand
CAAAGGCCGGCGCTGACGCCGGCTTAGGCCCCACTCGACGCTTCGCTTCTTGACGAACCGGCTCGCTCTCCCTACACTCCTCCAAGATCGATAAACGCGTCTGTCTACCCAGGCGCCAATCGATCCCCAGGGAGAAGCGAGTCGACGCCGCGGGAGGCGCCGGCTCATGAGCAGGGGAGTGAGATGGGAACCATCGGGATAAAGCGGGAGCCGGCGTACCTCGTCGCTGCCTCGCTCGCAGCCACTGCGCTCGCGCTCCTCGCGGCCTTGGCGCTCGCCGCTCCGGCGCAGGCGTTGCCGCAAGCCTCGATCAACGGTTACGTCGGCGGGCCGGGAGGCCTCAACGTCGGCGGCGACTTCACCCAGGCCCGCGACGTCGCCGTCTACACCGGCAACGACGCCGATCCCGCCAACGACAAGATCCTCGTCGTCGAGAGCTTCACCTCCGGTGCCAGGGCCCGCATCCAGCGCCTCGACCGCCACGGCAACTTCGAGCTCGCCTGGGGCAAGGACGTAGTCGCCGCGGGAGCGCCCGGCGACACCGGCACGGGCTTCGAGCACTGCACGGTGGCGAGTGCCTGCAAGCGCGGCGAGGCGGGCGGCGCGGCCGGCGAGTTGTCTGGCCCGATGGGAATCGCGTTCGACCAGGCAACGGCCCACGTCTACGTGCGCGACCGCAGCAACCACCGCGTGCAGGAGTTCGAGCTAGACGGCGACTTCGTGCGCGCTTGGGGCTGGGGCGTCGACACCGGCGCCGCCCAGTTCGAGGTCTGCACCGCCGCTTCTGGCTGCCAGGCCGGGATCGCCGGCGCTGGCGCCGGTCAGCTCGGCGCCAGCACCGGAGTCGGCAACGGCATCGCGATCCACCCGCTCACCTCCGACGTCTTCGTCTCCGACCCAGGCAATCGCCGCGTCTTGCAATTCGAATCGGACGGCGACTTCGTGCGCGCCTGGGGCTGGGGCATCGACACCGGCGCTGCCCAGTTCGAGGTCTGCACGGCTGCCTCCGGTTGCCAGGCCGCCGGTGCGGCGGGCAGCGAGAACGGGCGCTTCTCGAGCGAGCAGCCGCTTCACCTGGCCGTCGACGAGGAGGGCATCGTCTATGCCTCTGACAGCAGCGAAGCCCAGCGTGTCGTTCGCTTCGACTCCGACCTCGCACCTGCCGCGGGCGCGGCCGGAGCAGCGCTGCTCGCCCCGCTGCCCTCGCCCGGCCTGCTTGCGGCCGGTGAGACGCATGGCCTCGAGCTCGACCCCGATACGGGCAACCTCTTCGCCTTGCGCGACGCCGGAGTCCCAGACGATCCCTTCGTGGCGGAGATCGCCGACGCCGGCGCCCCGATCGGCGGGGCGCCTGAGCCGACCTTGGCCGAGACCCACGTGGTCGTCAGCGAGGATCCGCTCGAACCGGATGCGAGCTTCCCCGTCAGCCTCGGCTTCGACCCGGTCACGGACAATCTCTACGTCGTCGGGACGCTGTTCGCGCGGGCGTTCCCGCCGAACTTCACGGGTTGCCTCGAGGACATGGGGCCGGTGAGTGCCACTTGCGAGGGCCTCCTCGTCCTCGCCGACGGCGGCCCGCTCGCGGCCACCTTCCCAGCCCTGCCCGACCTCGATGCCGAGCCGATCGTCGCCTCGGGCACGCTCGACGCCAACGGCGGCGTTGCGAGGGCCCGCTTTCAGCTCGCCAGGGACGCCGCCGAACCCGCTTGGCAGTCGGTCTCAGGCGACCGCTACGCGGCCGGGACCGAGGAGGTGCCGATCTCGGTCGAGCTCGACCTGGATCCAGATAGCCTCGAACCCAACGCCAGCTACCGGCTGCGGATGTTCGCCCGCAAGCAAACCGGCATCGAGACTCGCGACGAAGTCTCGATCGAGCGCTCCTTCACCACCCCCGCGATCGCCCCGAGCGCCGAGACTATCTCGACCTCCCAGCGCGGACTGACGCGGGCGCGGATCTACGGCCGCGTCAACCCCAACAACTCGCCGACCGAGTACTGGTTCGAATGGGGCGAGACGAGCGCCTACGGCAACCGCACCCCGGTCCCCGACGGCGACGTGGGCTCCGACTTCTCCCAGCACGTCCTCTTCGCCCAACTCGAGGGCCTCGAGCCCGGCACTACCTACCACTACCGGATCGCCGCGATCAACCCGGTCGGCACGACCTTCGGCGAGGACGCCACCTTCTCCACCCGCGCGGCGGTCGGGGCGCTGCCCGAGCGCGCCTTTGAGCTCGTCACCCCGCCCTTCAAAGTCGTCCGCGCCCCGGTCGAACCGGGTGCGGTGGACGGCAACAATCCCAACCCCGCGGTGTCCTCGCTGGACGGCGAGGCGCTGCTTTGGAACGTCCCCTTCTTCCCGCTGACCGAGGAGGTCGGCTGGCCCGACGAGGGCGACAAGCGGATCATCCGCCGCACCGCCACCGGCTGGGTCAACGAGACGATGAACAGCCTGCCGATGCTCGAGGGCTACGCGTACCTGCAGAGCCAGGACGTGCGGGCGAGCTCCGCCGACCTGGAGACGCTTGCCTGGGGGACGGCCGGCGGTGTCGTCTCCTGGGAGCAGGGCGGGCTGCTGCCGACCGAAGGCCCCAGCGCCAACCGCCTCTACACCCGCCGCAGCGGGACCGGCACGCAGGGCTTCACGCCGTGGCTGACCAACCCCGAGGCGCAGGTGCGCCTGCTGGGAGGCCCGCTGGCCTTTTACGACAGCTACCACGACGAGGGCGACAAGGCCGTCCTCAACGACGCCGGCACGGCGATGGCGCGCTGGGGCTACTACGGCGGCCTCGCCGAGGACCCCACGACCCCCGGCGACGATGACCCCTCCGATGACGGGATCAGCCTCGCCAACCCGCTCGGCGGCCCGATGATCTACGCCCAGCGGGCCGACGACCCAGACCAGCTCCCCGCCGCCCCCAAGGACCTGGTCAACGAGTGCACCTCTGGCCCCACGGGGGCAACCGAGGTCGCGGCGATCTCAGGCGGCGCGGTCTCCTCCCAGCCCTGCCCGGCCGAGCGGCCGATCACGAGCCCGCTCGGCGCCGTGGTCGGCGGCGGCAGCTTGCACAATGAGCTGCCCGGCGCCGGGCCGGCCTCGACCGCCCTCTCAGACGACGGGCGACGGATCTTCTTTACGAGCCCCGACCCCGAAAGCGCCCGCGCGGCCTGCTCTGACGACGGCGCGGCGACCGAATGCCTGCCGCAGCTCTTCGTCCGCCACTACGAGGAGGGAGGCGGGGCGACGGTGCGCTGGATCTCGCGCTCGCGCTCTGTGGCTGGGCCCGGGAACAGCTTCGCCGGCCCCCAGATCGCCGCCCAGCCGGCGGCGATGATGGGCACCGGCGCGACCTTCCAGGGCGCCTCTCGCGACGGCGGGGTCGTCTACTTTCAGACGGACGCCCCACTCGTCCCCACCGATCCCAACGGCGGCGAAGCAGACGGCGCCTCACCTGACTCGTGGGACCTCTACCGCTACGAGCTGCCCAGCGGAGCAGGCGCCGATCCCGACGACGGCGCCCTGACCCGGATCACCGGCGGGCCGAGCGGCGCGGCCGACCCCAACACCAACTC
Organism: Solirubrobacterales bacterium; assembly: GCA_036259555.1. GTDB lineage: Bacteria > Actinomycetota > Thermoleophilia > Solirubrobacterales > 70-9 > VRUE01. Next base: position 2,412 of record DATABM010000068.1, on the reverse strand, counting down.
GCTCTCGGGCTCGCTTCGCTATCTCTCCGACGACGGATCGCGCGCCTACTTCATCACCGCCGCGCCGATCCCCGGCGTCGACACGACGCCGCCCAGGGGCGGCGTCACCGGCCCCGGCGGCACGGCTGCCGGCAACGAATCGAGCCGCAACCTCTACCTCTTCGACGCCAGCCAGACCGGTGCCGATCGCTACCGCTTCGTCGCGCGGCTGCCCTACCCGACCTCGAGTGGCGGCGTTCTCGACCTCAACGGATGTGCCGCCCACGGCAGCATTCGCGGGGGCCCCTCGCTCAACGCGGGGGAGGGCGACAGCATTTCCTTCGTTGCAATGAACTGCTTCCGAGGTACGCCCGCAGGCAGCCACGTTGCCTTCGCGACCGCCGGGCAGTTGACCGGCGACGACGACGACGAGGCGGCCGACATCTACTTCTACGACGCCGAGGCCGACGAGCTTACCCGGGTCAGCGCGCCACCGGCGGGAGCCGTCCCCTACATCTGCCACAGGCCGACCGCGGGAGAGCCAGCGCGTGGCGAGTGCAACGGGGACTTCGGCTTCTCACCCGCTGGCTTCCACACCTCCATCTACGGCGGCGGCGACAGCGGCCGCGGCTGGAGCGGCGCCCGATACTCCAATCTGGCCGAGAACCCCGACGGCTCGCTCTCGGTCTACTTCGAGAGCCGCTCCCAGCTCGTTCCCGAGGACACCAACGGCGATCACTGGGACGTCTACGAGTGGCGGGCGGGCGAGCTGTCGCTGCTCTCGCGCGCCAAAGCCGGCCACCACTCCTACTACTCGGGCAACGGCAAAGACGGCCGCGACGTCTTCATCTGGACCACCGACCGCATCGACCCGCGCGAGCTCGACGACGGCAGCTTCGACGTCTATGACCTGAGGCGCGGCGGCGGCTTTCCCTTCACGGCGCCCCCTGAACCGTGCAAAGTGCTGGCGCTCGCGTGCGAGGGCGGGGCCCAGCAAGCGCCGGCTCGACCCTCCCCGACCACTCGCAAGCCGAACGGCTCTGGCAACGTAGCCACCAAACCCCGCCGCTGTCCCAAAGGGAAGGTCCGCCGCAAAGGCCGCTGCGTGAAGAAAGCGCGGGCGAACAAGCACCGCAAAGGCGCCAAGCGCAAAGGTCGAGCTGGCCGCGCCGGGAAGGGAGGCCGGCGATGAGGCGCCTGTCGATGCTCGCGGCGACGGCGTTCGCGGCTCTGTGTCTGGCCGCACCGGCCTCCCAGGCTGAGTTTGACTTCGCCGACGTCAACACCGGCCTGCCCAACGACCCCGCCGTCCCGGCGTTCCCGGGTACCAAGGCGATCTGGGCCGGCACCTGCGACCTCTCGAGCGCCTCGGCCGGCAACGGCGGCGTCGGCACCGCCCCCACGATACGGGCCCACTGCATCGACGTCGGCGATAGCTCGCTCGGCGCCCCGCCGCCCTCCGACAGCCCGTGGCCTGCCGGGCAGGAGCCTGATTGGCGCCTCGACCCCGTCATCGAGGCCGGCGGGCACCCCGACGGCACCGCCACCTTCTGGTTCAACTACCGCGAGGGCGCCACGGCACCCGCGGAGGACGTCAAGGACATCGTCGTCAAGCTGCCCCCGGGCGTCGTTGGCAACCCCGAGGCGCTGCCGAAGTGCTCGGCGATCGCCTCGCAGGCGGTGCCGCCCGACTGCCCCGCATCGGCGCAGGTCGGCATCACTACCCTGGGCTTTCCCGAGGGCATCTCCGACGCCGTCCACGAGGCCCGCGACCTCCAAACCAAGGCCGTATACAACGTCGAGGCGCGCGACACGGTGACGGCGGAGTTCCTGATCGCCAGGGTCGGCAACCTCTTCAACGTGGCGATCACGGCGCGGGGGCGGACCAACGGCGACTACGGGATCGACACGCTGGCGCTGCTGATCCCCGAGTTCGTGCCGCTGGGCGGGCAGGCGTTCACCTTCTGGGGGGTGCCGTGGGCGCAGGAGCACGACATCTGGCGGATCGACGGGGCCGACACTCCCAGCAACGATCCTGCCCACGTCCACACCGGCTTCCCGGCCGAGATCCAGCAGAGCTATGACCCCTCCTGGGGCCCGATCCGCCCCTTCTTCTCCAACCCTACGGAGTGCTCGGGGCAGCCGCTGCCGGTCACGACCGAAGTCGACTCTTGGCAGAACCCGGTCTCTCGCGGCGGCAGCTGGATCAGCGCCACCGTGCAGACCGACGTGCTGAGCGGTTGCGAGGAGCTCCTCTTCGAGCCTCAGATCACCCTGAAGCCGACCGTCTCGGTCTCAGACAGCCCCTCGGGCCTCGACGTCACCCTGGCGACGCCGCAGAACAACGACCCGCCGGCCGCACTCCCGGGCAATCCCGACCTCGCCCACGACCCCGCCGACGACACCGGAGCCCCCGCCTACTGGAAGACGCCC
>DATABM010000067.1:0-3729 GCA_036259555.1 Solirubrobacterales bacterium | reverse complement strand
CGGCGATCCGCCGCGACGTGCCGGGGCTCTCCTATGTCTCCTGTCCGGAGTTCCTCAAGGAGGGCTCGGCGGTCGAGGACTTCATGCAGCCAGATCGGGTCGTGATCGGGGCCGATTCGGGCGACGAGCAGGCCGGCGACGCGGTTGCCGCGATCTACGAGCCGCTGGGCGGCGAGATCGTCCGCACGGACGTCGCCTCGGCCGAGATGATCAAGCTCGCCTCCAACGCCTTCCTGGCGACGAAGATTTCCTTCGTCAACGAGATCGCCAACGTCTGCGAGGAGGTCGGGGCCGACGTCGGCGAGGTGGCGCGCGGCATGGGGCTGGACCAGCGCATCGGCTCCTCTTTCCTGCGGGCCGGCATCGGGTACGGGGGTTCCTGCTTCCCCAAGGACGTCTCGGCGCTGAAGATGCTCGCCGGCAACACCGGCTACCACTTCCAGCTGCTCAACGCTGTGATCGAGGTGAACGAGCTGCAGAAGCGGCGCGTCGTCGGCAAGCTGCTGGCGCACCTCGGCGGCTCACTGGTAGGGCGCAAGATCGCCCTGCTCGGCCTGGCGTTCAAGCCGCACACCGACGACATGCGCGAGGCATCCAGCTTGGTGTTGGCGGCCCGCTTGCAGGGCGAGGGAGCGGAGGTGGTCGCATACGACCCCGTCGCCACCGACGTGGCGCGCGACGTGCTGAGCGGTGTCGAGCTTCGGGACTCTGCACTTGAGGCGCTCGACGCGGCCGACGCCGCGGTGCTCGTCACCGAGTGGCCGGAGTTTCGCGAGCTCGACTGGCGCGAGGCGGCTTCGCGGATGGCGCGCCCGCTGGTGATCGACGGCCGCAACTTCCTCGATCCGGGTGTCATGGCCGACGCGGGCTTCGCGTACGAGGGAATCGGCAGGTCGGTCCAGGGCACCCCCTCGCCGGCGACCGCGGACTGAGCGGCGCGCGTGCAGGCAATCGTCCTGGTTGGCGGCAAGGGCACGCGCCTGCGGCCTTTGACCGAGACCGTTCCCAAGCCGGCGCTGACGCTGGTCGACCGGCCCTTCCTCGCCTACATGATCGAGTGGCTCGCGGCGCACGGCGTCGAGGAGGTGATCCTCGCCTGCGGCTTCCTGCCGGACGTGCTGCGCGAGGCGCTCGCCGGCGAGGAGGATCGAGCCGGGGTACGAATCCGCTACGTCGCCGAGCCGGAGCCACTCGGCACCGCGGGGGCCATCCGCTTCGCCGCCGAGCAGTCCGGCGACCTCGGCGACACGTTCCTCGCCCTCAACGGCGACGTCCTAACCGACCTCGACCTGAGTGCCTTGCTGGGCGTCCACGGCGAGCGGGGGGCAAGGGCGACGATCGGACTGCATCCTGTCGAGGACTCCTCCGCCTACGGCGTCGTGCGCACCGCTGACGAGGGTGAGGTCGTGGACTTCGTCGAGAAGACGGGCGAGGCGGTTCCCGGCGAGATCAACGCCGGCATGTACGTTCTCGACCGGTCGGTGCTCGACCTGATTCCACCCGGCCAGCCCGTGTCGATCGAGCGCGAGGTGTTCCCTCGGCTCGCTGGCAACGGCCTGTTCGGTCTGCGCCTGGAGGGCTACTGGATGGACATCGGCACGCCGGAGCGCTACCTGCAGGCGAGCTGGGACATCCTCGAGCGGCGCGTCCAGACGCGCATCGAGCCCAGCGCTCCAGGCCTCCTGGTCGCCGCCGATGCTGAAGTTGCCGTCGACGCCACGATCGGCCCGCCAGCGGTCGTCGGCTCCGGTTGCCGCGTCGGCTCGGGTGCGCATCTCACCGAGTCGGTGCTGCTCGAGGGCGCGTCGGTCGGCGCCGGGGCTGTGGTCGAGCGGTCGATACTCTCGCCTGGCGCGGTCGTCGCCCGGAATGCAGAGGTCACGGACGCGGTGGTCGGCCCCGATGAAAGAGTTCCAGCCTGATGCTCGAAGACGTCCTCGCCATTCCAGAGCACCTGCGCGACGCGCTCTGGCGCACGGAGACCGCGCGGTTGGAGCCATGCGAGGCCGACGGCCTGCTCATCTGCGGTGTGGGCGGGTCGGCGATCGGCGGCGATCTGGCCATCGCCGCGCTCGGCGATCGCCTCAGCAAGCCGTTGATCACCGTACGGGGCTATGAGCTGCCGCTTTGGGCGACGGCCGATTGGACGGCACTGTGCATCAGCTATTCCGGTGAGACGGCGGAGACCCTGGCCTGCTTCGAGGCCGCTGGGGAGCTCGGCATGCGACGGGTCGCGGTCACCACCGGCGGTGCGCTCGTGCAGCGGGGTCGCGAGGCTGGGGTCCCTGTGGTTGGGCTGCCGGGGATCCTGCAGGCGCCCCGGAGCGCGGTCGCCTACGTGCTGGTTGCGACGGCCGAGGTGGCGGCGCTCTGTGGGGCCGCGCCCCGAATCCACAACGAGATCGAGGCGGCGGCGGTCGGCCTGGAATCCCAACTGGAGGGCCTTCGCTCGCGAGCTGCGACGCTCGCTGCGAGCCTCGACGGGACGCTTCCGACGATCGTCGGCTCGGGCCCTACGGTCCCCGCGGCGCGTCGCTGGAAGACGCAGGCGAACGAGAACGCGAAGCTGCCGGCTTTCTTCTCGGAGCTCCCCGAGGCGGATCACAACGAGCTCTGCGGCTGGGGCGGGGCGCCGGAGGGAACGCGGCTCTCGGTTGTGCTGCTCGAAGACGGTGACCAGGACCCCCGCGAGCAGCGTCGTTTCGAGCTGACCGCCCAGACGATCGAGGCGGAAGGCGTTCCGGTCGAGCGAGTCGCGACCGAGGGCGAAACCCGCACCGAGCGGCTGCTGTCGGGCGTGATCCTCGGCGACCTCGTGTCGCTTGCGTTGGCCGAGAAGCGGGGAGTCGACCCGCTGCCGATCGAGGCGATAGCCGACCTGAAGGACGCGCTGGGGCGCTCTTGACGGGGCCGCGCTAGGCGGCCCGGCCCGGCGACTCGAAGGTCATCACGGCGATCGTCGCCTCGATTCCCTTTTCGCGGCCCGCCGAGAGGCGCTCGGCGCTGCGCTGCTGTGCGGTCGAGATGCGGTCCAGCGCCTCCCCGATCGCCGCGGAGATCTCCCGCCACCCCTCCCTGTCGACGACTATCGAGGCACAGCTGAGCTGCTCCTTGCGCTCGCCGAGCAGGTTTTCTCCCCGATGGCGCATGCCCCGTTCGATCACCGATTGAACGATCGCGGCGGGGGGATGCCCAGGGCCGGAGTGGGCCGCCCTCGCCCGTGGCAGCCGGCGGGTGGGGGTTGCCGTGGGCGCCAGCTCGTACGGTCGCTCGTCGGCGCCACCCACGGGAGCGTCTTTGACGACCTGCACGCAGCCCGTGGCCCGGAGGACGCGCAGGTGGTACGCGACGACGGCCGGCGACTCGTTGATCTTCGCTCCGAGCTCCTTCGCGCCTGCGGGACCCTCCGCTATCGCGTCGAGGATCCGAATACGTGTCGGATTGGCGAGCGCCCTGACCACCTGCATGTTCAAGAGTTGTTCCCTTTCTCGAGCCTGAATACGGAAAGTTTCGGGCGTACTCCATCATTCTTGCGTATTCATGGGGGTCTTCAAGAAAAGGTCCTTAGCAATATGGGAGAAAAAGTTCTTCGGCTTCATCAACTCCTAACAATGGGAAATAATTAACTTGCTTTGATCAAATCGGGCTGTTAGACACGCTGCCGATGCCTTCGAGCGTCGACGAACCGCCGAAGCTGGTCGATGACCGACTCGCCGTGGCCCTCTCGCA
>DATABM010000066.1:0-18587 GCA_036259555.1 Solirubrobacterales bacterium | reverse complement strand
TTCGAGAGCCGCGACGAGCGGCAGGCCGAGAACTACCGCAAGATGATGGTGGCGATGGCCACCGACGTCAGGGTGATCCTGATCAAGCTGGCCGATCGGCTCCACAACATGCGGACCCTCGGCGCCCTGCCGAAGCACAAGCAGCTGGCGAAGTCGCGTGAGACGCTCGAGATCTACGCGCCGCTTGCGCACCGGCTCGGGATCCACGCGATCAAATGGGAGCTGGAGGACCTCGCCTTCGCGACCCTGCACCCGCGCAAGTACAAGGAGATCAAACAGCTGGTCGCCCAGCAGCGCGACGAGCGCGAGGTCTACGTAAACCAGGCCGGCGAGTTCCTCGCCGCCGAGCTGAGGACGGTTGGCATCGAGGCCGAGATCTCCGGCCGCGCCAAGCACTTCTACTCGATCTACACGAAGATGACCAAGAAGGGCCGCGAGTTCAACGAGATCTTCGACCTGACGGCGATGCGGGTGATCGTCGGCTCGGTCAAGGACTGCTATGGCGCGATCGGGGTGATCCACTCGCTCTGGAAGCCACTGCCTGGCCGTTTCAAGGACTTCGTTGCGATGCCCAAGGCCAACATGTACCAGGCGCTGCACACGACGGTGATCGGACCGGAGGGCAAACCGCTCGAGATCCAGATCCGCACCGGCGAGATGCACAAGCTGGCCGAGTACGGGATCGCCGCCCACGTCGCCTACAAGGAGGGCGGCAGCGACGACCCGCAGCGGGAGAAGATGACCTGGCTGCGACAGCTGGTCGAGGCGGAGGGAGACCAGGACCCGACCGAGTTCCTCGAGTCGCTGAAGGTAGACCTGTTCGAGGACGAGGTCTTCGTCTTCACCCCGAAGGGCGAGGTGAAGAACCTCTCGGCCGGGTCGACCCCCCTCGACTTCGCCTATGCGGTCCACACCGATGTCGGCCATCGCTGCGTCGGCGCCAAGGTCAACGGCTCGATCGTGCCGCTGCATTACCAGCTGCGCTCTGGCGACATCGTCGAGGTGCTCACGGCGAAGCAGAAGCGCGGGCCCTCGCGCGACTGGCTGAAACTGGTGCGTACCAGTCGCGCCCGCAACAAGATCCGCGCCTTCTTCAAACAGGAAAGCCGCGAGGACGCCGAGCGAGAGGGTCGCGAAGGCCTCGAGGAGTCGCTGCGCAAGCGTGGCCTGCCCATGCAGAAGCTGGCGATGTCACCGCTGCTCGCCGACGTGATCCGCGAGATGGGCTTCCGCAAGGCGTCCGACTTCTACATCGCGCTCGGGCAGGGCAAGATCGCCACCAAGGCGGTCGCCAACAAGTTGATGCAGCGGCTCAAAGCCGGCGAGGCGGTCGACGAGGAGGAGCCGCTGGGCCTGCCGGCCGGCGCGCGCGAGGACAAGGCACGTCGCACCAAGGATGCCTCCAACTACGGCATCAGCGTCAAGGGCGTCAACAACGTCGTCGTGCGACTCGCCAAGTGCTGCCGTCCGGTGCCCGGCGACGAGATCGCCGGCTATGTCTCGCTGGGGCGTGGAATCACGATCCACCGTGCCGACTGCAAGAACGTAAAGGCGCTGAAGAAGGACCCCGACCGCTTCGTCGAGGTCAGCTGGGACGGCGAGAACGAGGCGTCCTACCGCGTCGAGCTGCAGATCGACGCCTACGACCGCACGCGGCTGCTAGAGGACCTCTCCCGCACCTTCGCCGAGGCCGGCATAAACATCGTCGGCGCCAGCTGCATGACCCGTCACCCGATGGTCACGAACCGCTTCGTCGTCGAGGTCGGGGACACGGAGCAGCTCAAGCAGTGCATCACGCGCCTGCGCAACGTCGAGTCCGTCTTCGACGCCTACCGGATAACGCCAGCGGCGCCATAGTCGGCGCCCGGGGGTGTCCTCGGTCGCTCGCGTGCGGAGCACCCCACGCTCCCTGCGTTCTGCCCGGGCTTGCCTCTGCCGCCGCTAGGCGATCACGGTGAGGGAGCCGGGTGCGATGCTCAGCTCGATCCGGGTGCGCTCGCCGATGTAGTCGCCGTCGACCTGGACCGGAAACGGCCGGGTCGTGCCGTCCTTGGTCTCGGAGGCCGAGGTGACCGTCGCGGCGGCGATGTGAGGGAAGTGCTCGACCCGCCGGTGGCGCGCGGCGGGCTTCCTCTCGCTGAACAGGCGCGAGATGAGGGTCGGCATGTCGCGCTGGGCCGCCCGCTCGAGGACCCCGAGCGCCAGGCTCCCGTCGTCGATCTCGATTCCCTCGCAGACGCGGATCGGATGCCTGCCGAAGTAGGTGAGCGGGTCGGAGTTCTGGGCCAAGGCGGTGACGCCCTCGGCACTCGCCCCGTCCGCCTCGACGCGCAGCCGCACCGGCCGCACCAGGTACTCGCGATATAGGGCCGAGACGGCGCACCAGGTGTAGTAGTACGGCCCGGCGGTTGCCTTGAGGCGCGGGTGGGCGTCGACCCGGCGCACCACGGTGGCGTCGATCCCGGCACCGCAGGAGAAGACGAAGTAGCGGTCGTCGACCCGGCCGAGGTCGATCTTGCGCGGCGCCCAGTCGTCGGCCAGGGCGAGCAGGTGCTCGGTCGCGTCGACGACGTCGTTGGGGACGCCGAGCGTGCGGCAGACGACGTTGGTCGAGCCGCCTGGCAGGATCGCTACCGGCACGTCGGTCCCCGCCACCCCGTTCGCCACCTCGTTCAGCGTGCCGTCGCCGCCGAAGGCGACCACCACGTCGTAGCCGCCCCCGCAGGCCTCGCGCCCGATCTCGGTCGCGTGGTTCTGGGCCTCGGTCAGGACCGCCTCGACCTCGAAGCGCCCCTGCAGCGCGTAGACCACCAGGTTCTTCAGTCGACCCGAGACCGTCGTCGCGTACGGGTTGACGATGATCAGCATCCGCTTCTTGGCGGGACGCCTGCCGAGTCGCCTCATGGTGAGGTCACCGCGCGGCTGCGCCGAGTCGCGAGGGGCTGTGGCCGGTCAGCGCTCGTCACGGCGCTGAACTAAACCTGATCCCGGTTGAACACACCCGCCGCGGCGGCGACCACGGCCGCGACCAGGGCGTATCCCGCCAGCGCGACGCCCATTTCGACCCAGGCCATGCAGTCCGTTGCCGCCAGGGTTCGGGTCTGCCCGAGCTGGAGGACGGGCACGGCGGTGTCGATCGCGTAGAGGACCGGTTCGAGCGGAGGGGCGTCGCTGCTGGTTCGTATGAAGGAGCCCTCGTTCAGCGCGAAGAGGGCGGCGCCCAGCGCGATCACGCCGAGCACCCAGAACAGCGCTAGCCAGTTGCGGTACCCGTAGCCCACCGTCAGCCAGAGAAAGTCGTGCCACAGCTTGCGAGGACTCAGCCGCGGCAGGTCCTGGCGGGCGCGGCGCTCGTTCGCGATACCCACCTTCCGCGCGTCGCCGCGATGCCCCACCCGGCGGAACGCCTCGGCCAGCTCGGCGTATACGCCGGGAAAGTGGCGCTCGGCTTGCGACGGCGCGATCCAGCGCAGCCGGCTGGCCGCGTCGAGTGGTTCGCGCAGCCATTCGTAGCGGAAGCCGTCGAGCCGAAGCCGCTCCGGCTGCTGACCGGCGAAGCCGCCGTCCACGGCGTCCCAAAAACTGCGCACGTTCGCGTTTCTCAGATCGACGAGGCCTTCGATCTCCGCGAACGCCAGGATGAGCTCGTCGACTCTCGCGGCGACGAGGTTGAGAGCGTACGGTGCGGCGGCCTCGCTTCGAAGGACGGTTTCGGCCAGCGACAGCTGCCCCTCGATTCTCGCTGCCGGCAGACGCATGGGGCCGTGCGCGACGAGTCCACGGCACAGCATGTCCCCTCGGACGGTCAGGTTGTCTCCGTCGAGCGCGGAGACGCTTGGATCCTGGCTCACGAGAGTGGCGTCGACCAGCCGCAGCTGGCCTCCCACTCTGGCCCCGAGCAGGCGCACCTTTCCCTTTGCGACGAACCCGTCGCCGCAGAAAAGGCTTTCCGATACCTCCACGCCGTCGGCGTCCAAGGCCGACCTCGACGCGAGCGGCGAAGGGGAGATCTCGAGCTTGGCCCCGTTCAGCATCATCTGCCCCCCGACTTTGGCCCCGAGCATTCGAACTTCTCCTTGTGAGCTGAGGTTGAGCCCGTACAGGTCACCGGCTATCTCGGCGCCGTCTGCGATGAACGAGGGCCGGGGGGACCCGTCGGGGCCGTCCAGCTCGCGCAGGTTCGCGTCGTGCAGGTTCAGCTGCCCACCGATCTTGGCCCCGAGGATTCGCACCTCTCCCTCGGTCGAGATCCCGCCGCAGTACATGTCGCCGCCGATCTCCATCGCGTCCGCTGCCAGCGCCGGGCGCAGCTTTCCGTCCTCGCGAAGCGTGGCCTTCAGCGTCGCTTCCGTGAGCATCAGCTGCCCGCCGACCTTGGCTCCCATCAGTCGGACCTCGCCGACGGCCTCGAACCCAGAACCACAGAAGAAGGTGCCACCGACCTGGATCCGATCGGCGCCCAGGGCCGGGAGCTTCGCGGGCTCGTCTCCGAGCTGAGCCTTGAAGGTCGCCTCGTTCAACTGCAGCTGACCCCCGATCTTCGCCCCCATGAAGCGCGCGCCGCCCTCGCAGTGGAGCCCGCCGCAGTAAACGTCGCCGCCGACCTCCGTCACGTCGACCGCCAGGGCCGGCCGCGGGGGTTGCGCGGTCGCCCCTCCTTGCAGCGTCGACCGCCGCAGCGAGAGGAATCCGCCGATGCTCGCCCCGGCGATCGACGCTCCAGACTGAAGCCTGGAGCGATCGAGCTCGAGGTTCCAGGACAGACTCAGCTGGTCGGCGTGAAGACGTCTCGAGAGGCGGCAGCCGGTGAAGGCGAGGGCGCTCCCGCGCATCTGAGCCAGGTTGACCAGGTCAGGGAACTCGCAGTTCTCGAAGCGAAGTCGTGGCTTCAGGTGTGCCGCTTCCAGGTCGAAGGCGCCGATGACCTTCACCCGCCGCAGCCACAGGCGCGAGGTTCCGCTCTCCTCATCGTGGCGCGCCAACAGCACCTCGCGGAGCGCTTCTGCGCTCAGCTCCAGCATTGGCTCCGCTTCCGTCGAGGGGCCGAACGGCTGCCCGGCCTCTAGGGCCGATTCGAGTTCTCTCTTGGTCTCCTCGCTGGGCAAGTCGCCCGCATCTTGACGCGCTTTTAGGTTGGCCGGTCGCCTTCGAGCAGATCGCCACTCGCTTCGTAGCGGATCACCTCGCCGTCGTCGACTTCGCGCACGAGGCCCTCGTTGACCAGCAGGTCGGCGTGGCCGATCACCTCCGAGAGCGTCAGAAAGGCCTGCGTGACCGCGACGTTGCCCCACATCGCCTGGGCGATCTCATAGCCGCTGCGGGGCTGCTCGGCGATCAACCGGTGAATCTTCTGCTTGCGGCGCTCGTGCTTGACGAGCCGTTCGTCGATCAGCGCCGCATGGTCCGTTATCGGCTCGCCGTGACCGGAAAGGACCACCTCGGCCGGCATCTCGCGGGTCTTGCGGAGCGACTCGATGTAGGTGACGAGGGCCTGCGGGCGCCCCTCCGAGCCGTCGAGGGGGCGCGCGATCAACGGGTTGGATGAGATGTGGGCGATCAGGTGGTCGGCGGCGAGCAGGATGCGCCGCTCCTCGTCCCAGAAGACGGTGTCCGAGGGGCTGTGGCCGGGGCGGTGCAGCGTTTCCAGGGCGCGGTCGCGGAACTCGATCCGCTCGCCGTCGTCGAGCGGGCGCGTCACCCGCGCGTGCGAGCCCCAGCCGCGGAAGCTGCGCGACACGCTCTGCAGGGCGAAGGCGACCTCCGACGGGATCCCGTTGCGGAGCATCAGGTCGACCGCGAACGCGTCCTCGCGCTCGGCGTCCTCGCCGAAGTTGGCGAGCCGCTCCGCTGCCAGCCCGAGCGCCGCCACCTCGGCGTCCGAGTGGTCGACGACGATCTCGACCAGGCCGACGTGGTCGATGTGTTGGTGGGTGATGATCACCAGTTCGATGTCGTCGATCGAGTGGCCCCGGGCGGCGAGTTGGGCCTGCAGCTCGTCGAGCGCCTTGCCCGAGTTGGGCCCGGTGTCGACGAGCGTCAGGGGCTCGTCCTCGATCAGGTAGCAGTTCACCCTGCCGACCGCGAACGGCGTCGGGATGCGGAGGCGGTGGATGCCAGCGTCGGCGGCGCGCTCGAGCGCCCGCTCCGGGGTTAGCGTCACGCCCGGATCAATCCCAGGATCTCGTCTCGCCTGGCTTCCATGTCCTCCCGCGAGACCAGCGACTCCAGGTTCAGGCGCAGCAGCGGCTCGGTGTTCGAGGGCCGCACGTTGAAGTGCCAGTCGGGATAGTCGACCGAGATCCCGTCGAGCCGCGTGATCTCCGCGTCCGAGAAACGCTCCGCGATCTCCTCCATCTTCCCCGCCTGATCGGCGACCTCGGAGTTGATCTCCCCGGAGATGAAGTAGCGGGAACGGAACTCCGCCATCAGCTCGGCGAGCGGCCGCGCATCGACCGAGAGCAGCTCGAGCACGAGCAGCGCCGGGATCGTCCCCGAATCGGCGCACCAGAAGTCGCGGAAGTAGTAGTGGCCGGAGACCTCGCCCCCGAAGACGGCGCCCTCCTCCCGCATCCGCTGCTTGAAGAAGGCGTGGCCGACCCGCGAGAGGTCGGAGCGGCCGCCCTCGGCGGCGACCAGGTCCGGAACCGCCCGGCTGGATCGAGGGTCGTAGAGGATCGTCGCGCCGGGCTCCTTGGCGAGCGCCGCCCGGGCGAGCAGCGCGCAGACGAAGTCGCCGTCGCAGAAGACCCCCTCGCCGTCGATGAAGAAGCAGCGGTCGGCGTCGCCGTCCCAGGCGATGCCGAGATCGGCGCCCGTCCCTCGCACCCGATCGATGATCAGGCGTCGGTTCTCCTCCAGTAGCGGGTTGGGTTCGTGGTCGGGGAACTCGCCGTCGGGCTCGAAGTACATCTCCTCGAGGTCGAGGCCGAGCCGGCGCAGGATCGGGCCGACCATCGGGCCGGCCATCCCGTTGCCGCCGTCGACGACGACCTTCATCGGGCGCACCTTGCCGGGGTCGATGAAGGACAGCGCCTGTTCGCGGTACTCGTCCCGGACGTCGACCTCCTCGACGGAGCCGCCGCCCGGAGCGTCCCCCAGGCCCGCCTCGATCTCGCGCCGCACGTCGCCGATGCCCGCGTCGCCGGAGAGCGCCAGGGCGCCCTCGCGGATCAGCTTGACGCCGGTGTAGGCCTTTGGGTTGTGCGAGGCGGTCACCATGGCGCCGCCGTCGAGCTGCCGCGACCCGACCAGGTGGTAGAGCATCTCGGTGGCGACCATGCCGGCGTCGAGCACCGTGGCGCCCTCGGCGACGAGCCCCTCGCGGACCTCCGCCGCCATCGCGGGCGCGGTCAGCCGCATGTCCCGGCCAAGGCCGATCCGCAGCTCGGCGGGCTGCTTGCCGCGCAGCCCGGCCAGCACTCGGGCGAAGGCGCGACCGATTGCCCGCGCCGTCGTCTCGTCCATCTCGGTGCCGTAGAGGCCGCGGATGTCGTAGGCCTTGAAGATGGACATCAGATTCCGCCCGCGTGCTCTGCTCCCGCGAAGGCCAAAGGAGTCAGATATGGGTTGGCCTCCGCTCCCGCGTCCGCCGCGGGCGGGTGATCTGAGGTCATCGAAACGCCTCCTTGAGCGCCGCGTAGCTCTCCTTCAGCGTCTGCGGCATCACCTTGGTGTCGGCTATCACCGGCATGAAATTGGTGTCGCCGCCCCAGCGCGGCACGACGTGGAGGTGGATGTGGTGCTCGACGCCGGCGCCCGCGACCCGCCCCTGGTTGAAGCCGACGTTGAAGCCGTGCGGCGAGTAGACGTCCTCCAGCCGACTCATCGCCGTCTGAGCCAGAGCCATCATCTCCGCCGTCGTCTCCGTGGGCAGATCCTGGATGCGGCCCAGATGCTCGAACGGGGCGACCATCAGATGCCCGTTCGTATACGGGAAGAGGTTGAGCATCACGAAGCATCGCTCGCCGCGGTGGACGACGAGGTTGGCCTCGTCGTCATCCGCCGCCGGCTTGGCGCAGAAGATGCACTCCTCCTCGATGTCCTTGGACGCGTCCTTCACGTAGGCGAGGCGCCAGGGCGCCCAGATCCGGTGATTAGCCACAGAGCGCGCATCCTAGTGAGACGAAGCCGCCCCCGGACGCGGGAGCGGAGGCCAATCACAGTCTGATTCCCTGGCCTCCGCAGGCGCAGACGAGGCAGCGCTTCATGTCACAACCAGCCGCGATTGCGGAAGTAGCCCACCATCGCGACCAGCAGCGCGATCATCGAACCGACGACGATCCAGAAGGCGGTCATGTCGCCCTCGCCGGGGACGGCGACGTTCATCCCCCAGACGCTTGCCAGCAAGGTCAACGGCAGGACGATGACGCTGATCGAGGTGAGAACGCGCAGGATGTCGTTGACCCGGTGCGAGATCACCGACTCGTTGGTCTCAGCGAGCGCCCCGACGACCTCCTTGTAGTTCTCGAGCATGTCCCAGATCCGCTCGTGCGCGTCGACGATGTCGTCGAAGTAGATCTCGAGATCGAGGTCGGTCGCCAGGTAGCGCTGTTTGACCCGCTCGAGGTCGCGCAGCACCGGCCGCTGCGGCCGGATCACCTTGCGGAAGTTGATGATCTCCTGCTTGACGTTGGAGATGTCGCGCACGACCTCCTCGGAGCGCCCCTCGAAGATGTCGTCCTCGAGCGCGTCGAGCTTGTTCCCGATCTTGCGCAACATCGGGAAGCAGTAGTCGAAGCTGTCGTCGACCAGGCGGTAGAGCAGGTAGCCGGAGCCGCGCGAGAAAATCTGCTCGCGCAGCTCCTCCTTGGCGCGGCAGCGCTCGAACAGGTATGCAACCGGCTGCAGCGGTTGGTTGGGGATCGTTACCACGTAGCCCGGCCCGACGAAGAGGTCGAGCTCGCCGGCGCCGAGCCGCCCCGCCGCAGGGTCGAAGACCGGGAAGTGGAGGACTATGAAGAGGTAGTCGTCGTAGACGTCGATCTTCGGCCGCTGGTTGCGCGACAGCACGTCCTCCAGGTCGAGTGCGTGGAAGTCGAAGCTCTCGTCCAGCCACTCGCGCTCCAACGCGCCGGGGCACTCGATGTTCACCCAGCGCAGGCCGGACGAGTCGATCTGCTCGACGCGCGGGGCGCGCGGCTCAGGCTGGGACGCCGGCGTGAGCAGCTCGCCGCGCCGCGGCCCTCGCCGCAGCCTCGGCTTCGGAAGGTTCGGCATCGCCCACGCTCACGATCTCTACGGCCATCGCGCAACAGGTTAGACGGCGGCGCCACCCCTGGCCGGACCAGACGGCTCTTGGTAAGGTTCCGCCCACATACAACGCCACATCCAGAGGGGTGGAGGGACTGGCCCAGTGAAACCCCGGCAACCACCTCGGACCGCAAGGCCCGAGGGGAGGTGCCAAGTCCAGCAGGTCGATTTGACGATCAGAGACCTGGAAGATGTGGGGAAGGCGTCCGACCGGACCTCTGCCCCACAGGCGGAGGCTTTTTTCGAGGTAGAGAAAGAGGATCGGATGTCAATCGAGAGCTTGAGATGCAAGGAGTGCGGGACGGCCTACGAGCTCGGTGCCCGCTTCGCCTGCGACAACTGCTTCGGGCCGTTGGAGGTCGTCTATGACCACACGGCCCTCGACGCCGCGGAGGCGAAACGGCGCATCCAGGCCGGTTCGCAGGGGATCTGGCGCTACGGCGACTTCCTGCCGTTCACCGGTCGCCCCGGCGACCCGCTCGAGCCCGGCCTGACGCCGCTGGTCAAGGCCGATCGGCTGGCCGAGCGGCTCGGGCTCGACGCCGAGCTGTGGATAAAGAACGACGCAGCCAACCCGACCCACTCCTTCAAGGATCGGGTCGTCGCAGTCGCCGTCGCCAAGGCGCGCGAGCTGGGCTTCGAGACCGTCGCCTGCGCCTCGACCGGCAACCTCGCCAACGCGGTCGCGGCCCACGCCGCCGCGGCGGGGCTCGAGTCCTACGTCTTCGTTCCCGCCAACCTGGAGGAGCAGAAGCTGCTCGCGACGGGGATCTACGGCACGAATCTGGTCGGGGTTCGGGGCAACTACGACGACGTCAACCGGCTCTGCACCCAGCTGGCCGAAACCCGGCCCTGGGCGTTCGTCAACGTCAACCTCCGTCCGTACTACGCCGAGGGCTCCAAGACGCTGGCCTACGAGACCGCCGAGCAGCTCGGCTGGGAGCTGCCCGACAGGGTCGTCTGCCCGATCGCCTCGGGATCGCTCTTCACGAAACTGGGCCGCGGCTTCCAAGAGTGGCTCGACATCGGCCTGCTGCAGGGGGACCTTCCGATTTTCAACGGCGCTCAGGCCCAGGGCTGCAGCCCGGTCGCCACCGCTTTCGCCGAAGGCTGGGACGTCTGCAAGCCGCAGCGTCCGGAGACGATCGCAAAGAGCCTGGCTATCGGCGACCCGGCCGACGGCCCCTACGCGGTCGAGCACGCCCGCCGCACCGGCGGCCGCGTCGACGCCGTCGACGACGAGGAGATCCGGGCCGGGATCCGGCTGCTCGCCGAGACGACCGGCATCTTCACCGAGACCGCCGGCGGCGTCACGATCGGCGTCCTCGCCAAACTCGCCGAGCGCGGCGACATCGCTGCGGGGGAGCGGGTCGTCGTCTACATCACCGGCGAGGGCCTGAAGACGCTTGACGCGGCTCGCGATAGCTTCCACATGCACGAGATCGACCCCGATCTCGACAGCTTTGAGTCGGAGTTCCACCAGCAGGCGCAGGAGGTAGCCATCTGATGTCCGTCACCGTGAAGATCCCGACCCAGCTGCGCGCCGCGACCGGGGGAGAGGCCGAGATCGAGGTCGCGGGCTCGACGGTCGGCGAGGTGCTCGACGCGGTCTTCGACGCGCACGGGGATCTGCGCGAGCGAATCACCCAGGACGGCGACCTGCGCCGCTTCGTCAACGTCTACGTCAGCGGCGAGGACATCCGCTTCCAGGACGGCCTCGAGACGAAGATCGACGAGGGCGACGAGGTCACGATCCTGCCGGCGGTGGCTGGTGGATGACCCATCCCGGTAGGGAATTTCACTTAACTTTTTCCGAAGATACGCCAGCGCCGTCCGAGGACCGCGCCGCGGAAAAAGTACAAGACGTTCCATCCCCTACCGGAATGGGTCCCAGCCTCCGGCCGGCATTTCTCTAGGGAGCTAGATGAGCAAACCACCGGTGGTCATCTTGTGTGGCGGAAGGGGCACGCGGCTGCGCGAGCGCACCGAGACGGTGCCGAAGGCCCTGGTCGAGATTGGCGGCCAGCCGATCCTTTGGCACGTGATCGGGATCTACGCCGCGCAGGGGTTCGATCGGTTCATGCTCGCCACGGGCTACCTCGGCGAGGCGGTCGAGGGGTTCGTCGCCGAGCACGATTGGCCAAGCCTGGCTGTCGAATGCGTGGACACCGGGGTCGACACGCCAACCGGTGGCCGCTTGGCGGCGCTCGCCGAGCGGCTCGGCGACGAGCGGTTCTGCGCCACCTACGCCGATGGCGTCGCCGACGTCGACCTCGACGCGCTGCTGCGCTTCCACGACGGGCACGGGGCCTTGGCGACGATGACCGTCGTGCGGCCGAACCTGCAGTGGGGCGTCGCGGAGGTATCCGACGACGGCGCGATCGAAGGCTTCGTCGAGAAGCCTCGAAGCGAGCACTGGATCAACGGCGGCTTCTTCTGCTTCCGGCGAGACGCGCTCGGCTATCTCGACGGGGCGAGCGTGCTGGAGCGCGAGCCGCTCTCGCGCCTTGCCGCCGACGGGCGCCTCCATGCGTTCCGCCACGAGGGATTCTGGGACTGCATGGACACCTACAAGGACGCTGTAGTGCTGAACGACCTCTGGGCGGGCGGCGAGGCCCCGTGGGCCGCTCGCTTCGGCGACTGCGGTTTTGACCACACCATGGCGGGGTCAAGTCCGCAGTCGGCAGTGCTGGAGGCGGGGTCGTGACTGTCTTGGTCACCGGTGGGCACGGTTTCGTTGCATCTCACCTGGCCAAGGCGCTGCTCGAGCGCGGCGACGCCGTGCGCGTGCTCGACCGCCCGGCGCCGCGCGAGGCGGACGTGGGAGGGGAGCGAATCTCCGCGCTGACGTTGCTCGGAATCGCGGACGAGGTGGAGGTGGCGGCGGGCGACCTGCGCGACCGCGACGCCGTCGCGGCGGCGGTCGCCGGCTGCGACTCGGTCTTCCACCTGGCGGCGCAGACGATCGTCGGGGTGGCGCGGCGCTCGCCGCTCGAGACGTTCGAGACCAACGTGCGCGGCGCCTGGCACGTCTTCGAGGCGTGCCGCGAGAACGAGGTCGCACGGGTCGTCTTCGCCTCCTCGGACAAGGCGTACGGGTCGAGCCCCGAGCTGCCCTACCGCGAGGACTTCCCGCTGCGGGCCGCCTATCCCTACGACGCCAGCAAGGCCGCGGCCGACGTCGTCGCCCGCAGCTACGCCAACGCCTACGGGTTGCCGCTGGCCGTCACCCGCTTCGCCAACGTCTACGGCGGCGGCGACCTCAACTTCTCGCGGCTCGTCCCCGAGACGGTGGTCGCGGTGCTAGAGGGGCGGGCGCCGCGGATCCGCTCCGACGGCAGCCCCGAGCGCGACTTCCTCCACGTCGACGACGCCGTCTCCGCCTACCTGGAGATCGCCGCGGCGCTCGACCGCGGCGTCGGGATGGGGGAGGCGTTCAACGCCGGTGGCGAGCGGCCGCACGCGGTGCGCGAGGTGGTCGAGCTGATCGCGGCGGCCGCCGGAACGGACGTCGATCCCGAATTCCTCGGGGAGGGCAGTCCCGACGGCGAGATCGACCGCCAGTTCGTCGACTCCTCGAAGCTGCGCGAGCTAACCGGCTGGCGGCCGGGGGTCGAGCTCGCCGACGGCCTCGCTCGCACGCTCGAGTGGTACCGAGCCCACGCCGAGGCGCGGCCGAGCCGCGAGGCCGCCCAGCTAGGCTGAGCGCCATGTGCGGGCGCTTCACGGTCACCGCGAAAGACACGAAGAAGATCGCCGACCGCTTTCAGGTCGAGCTGGAAAAGTCGCTGGAGCGAAGCGGCTCGGGCGAGGTGCCGGCGCCGACGAACGAGCGGCTGAAGAAAGCGGAGTCGACCCTGGGTCGCTTCAACGTCGCCCCGACGCAGGAGGTGCTGACCGTTCGCGCCTCTCCCGATCCCGACGAGGCGGCCCGCGGCGAGCGCGAGGCGCGGCTGATGCGCTGGGGCCTGGTGCCACGCTGGGCCAAGGACCTCAAGGTCGGCTACAAGATGATCAACGCCAAAGCCGAGAACCTGACCTCCAGTCGCGCCTACTCGCCGCTGGTCGGCAAGTTCCGCCACCGCTGCCTGATCGTCGCCGACGGCTTCTACGAGTGGATGAAGGCCGAGGACCCCAAGCAACCCCGCCAACCGTGGCGCTTCACGGTCGACGGCGGCGAGCCGTTCGCCTTCGCCGGCCTCTGCACGCGCAAGGAGTGGGACGTCGAGGAGGACCGCGGCTACGAGGACGGCTGGCTCTACAGCTGCACGATCGTCACCACGACGCCGAACGAGGTGGTGGCGAAGGTCCACGATCGAATGCCGGCGATCCTGCCCGGGCCGGATGCAGAGGCAGCCTGGTTGGATCCCGACCTCGACGCCCGGGACGCGATTGAGCTCTGCACCTCGCTGCCGGCCGAGCGAATGGAGGGGGCGCCGGCCAACCCGAAGCTGAACAAGGTCGGCAAAGGCGTGGAGGGGCCGGAGCTGCTCGTCGCGCCGGGCTAGCCCGGAGCGGGTTAGCCGAGCGAGCCGGCGGTACGGACGGTCGCGGCGCCAACCGCGTTCTCGACGGTGCAGGAGACGCTTCCCGCAGGCGGCTTCGTCGTTTTCCAGAAGGACGCGAAGCCCAGGGTCACGGGCTCCTCGGGGCGGCCCTCGGGAAGGCCCCACTGCCATCCCATCGATGCGGTGCGGTGCTCCTCCCAGGTGCCGACCACGCCGCGGAGATTCGTGTAGGCGTCGAAGGCGTCCCCGAGCTCGAGCGAGGCGTATTCGCCGCCGCTGATGTGGAACTTCAACCCGACGCGATCCGGAACCTCCTGCTTGGTGAGGCTCTCTTCGCTGGTCGAGCGCGGAAAGGCGCCGCGGTTGTCGCCGGTTCGCGCTAGCTCAGCACCGCCGCCCATCATCGTGCAGCCCACCCGGGCCTGGCCGACTGCGGAGCCGGCACCCATTTCGAGCACGGCGGCGAGGCGGAAGAGCCGTTCGCCGTTGATGTTGTCTTCGGTGACGCGCAGGCCGGCGTCGCGCAACCGCATCGTGCCCCCACCCGGGATCTGGGCCGGCTCGGGGTCCGGCAGGGCGGCCTTCGCCGTCCACTCCACTTCGACCCAGGCGCCGCCGCTCGTGTCGGTGGAGGCGAGGGCCGCCACCGCCGTCGCCAGCAGCCCGACGGCTATCACGATGAGCGCACCGCGAGGGGGTCGCGTGTCGAAGGCGGCTTTCACGGCGCCGTATTAGACAGGACCGGGCGGAGGAGAGGGAAGCGTGGGACGCGCCCGACAGGATTCGAACCTGTGACCTCATGCTCCGGAGGCATGCGCTCTATCCAGCTGAGCTACGGGCGCTCGGGCCTCAGTCTAGCTTCGAGTAGCGCCGTGGCCTTCTCGCGTAGGCTCGCGGTCCAATGGACCTGAGCGTCACCTTTCTCGGCACCGGCGGCGCCGTGCCCTCGGCTCGGCGCAACACGGCGAGCGTGCTGATCGCGCGCGGCGGCGAACGGCTGCTCTTCGACTGCGGCGAGGGGACGCAGCGACAGATGCAGGCCTCGACCGGCCTCGTGCAGGTGGACGAGATCTACCTGACGCACTTCCATGCCGATCACATCCTCGGCCTCCCCGGCCTGCTGAAAACCTACGACCTGACCGAGCGCGAGCGGCCGCTGACGATCTACGGGCCGCGCGGCCTGGTCGACCTCTTCAGGACCCTGCACCGGATCCTCGGACGGCTCGACTTCAAGCTCGAGCTGGTCGAACTCGAGCCAGGCGACTCGATGGCGCTCGACGGAGCCGACCTGCGCGCCTTCCCGGTCGAGCACAGCGTCCGGTCGCTCGGCTATGCGCTGGTCGAGGAAGGCCGTCCGGGCCGCTTCGACCCGGAGGCGGCGAAGCAGCTAGGCGTCAAGGAAGGACCGGCCTTTGCCGCCCTGCAACGGGGAGAAGCCGTCGCTGGCTCGCTCGGCCCCGTCCAGCCCGATGACGTCATGGGTAAAGGGCGCGAGGGCCGCAAGCTCGTCGTCACCGGGGACACGGCGCCGTGCCGCACCACGGTGGAAGTCGCCCGCCAGGCGGACCTCCTCGTCCACGACGCCAGCTTCGCGGAGGAGGAGGCCCAGCGTGCCGCAGACACCGGGCACTCGACCGTCGGCCAGGCCGCCGCTGTCGCCCGCGAGGCCGATGTGAAGATGCTCGCCCTGGTCCACATCTCCTCCCGCTACCACGTCGGCAAGGTCGTCGAGGAGGCGCGGGAGGTTTTTCGCCCCGCAGTGGCGCCGCGCGACTTCGACATGATCGAGATTCCGTTCCCCGAGCGAGGGGAGCCGAGGCTCGTCTCCAACGGGGCTCGCGAGCGCGGCGAGGGAGATCAGGCGTAGCAGGCCTTCTTGTAGCGACGGTTCGTCGGCTCGTCGATCTCCCCGAGGCCGACCACCTCGTCCAGCTCCTCGATCGCGGCGCGAACCGGCGCGACGTAGGGAGCTCTCGCTGCGGCTGAGTAGTCGTTGCCGGTCAGTTCGAATTCAGCGGTGCGCCTGATCCTGGCGACAATGAAGGGACGCTCCGCGAGCGTCTCCTCTTCGCTGTTGATGACCACGCCCCAAGCGGTCCCGCAGAAGGCGAGGACGACGGCCCTCTCGGCCCCCGAGAGGTCCTCCGCACGCCGCAGCGCTCCGTAGCGCCGATCGGCGAGGGCAGCCTTCCGTAGGCCCCTCAGCAGCTCGGCATAGGCACGGCTGGCTTCACCGGCCGCGGGCCGGTCGCCGTCCGCGTCTTCGCCACAGCCCGGAGCGGCGAGGAGCGCCAGCGCGGCGGCCGTGCAGAGTAGGGCCCGGAGCTGGCGCTTTGCCGTCACCGCACTGCCCCGTCCCTAGCCGTAGCAGGCTTTCCTGTAGCGGCGGATTAGGTCGACGTCCAGTGACTGCAGGTCGACGGCCCCCCGCA
Organism: Solirubrobacterales bacterium; assembly: GCA_036259555.1. Taxonomy (GTDB): domain Bacteria; phylum Actinomycetota; class Thermoleophilia; order Solirubrobacterales; family 70-9; genus VRUE01. The sequence continues at coordinate 2,398 of DATABM010000066.1, read as the reverse complement.
GCTCCTGCACCGCTGCGGCGACGGCGCTCCGAAGCGGGCTGGGGTCCGAGGTGTAGGAGATCCCGACTTCGAACTCTGCGGCGTTGAGGAGCCTCGCCTCGATGTAGGGCCGGTTGGAGACACGCGAGACTTCGCTGTTGACGTCGAGCTGCCAGACCATCTCGCAGAAGGCGTCGACCGTGGCCCGCTCCGGCCGGGGCAAATCCTTAGCCTTCCGGATAGCGCCATAGGGCTCACCGGAGGTCGCGGCGGACTTGAGCTCGGCGACGGTCCTGGTGAAGGCATCGCTTGGGCTGCTCGCCTCGCTTCCCTCCCCGTCGGTGTCGTCGCCGCAGCCGGTGACCGCGATTCCCGCTGCTGCCAGTGCCGCAGCGGCCAGGAGGATGAGAAGGCGCTTGCGGATCACGATGGGAGGGGAGCTTACCTATCCACAGGAAGTTTTGACTGGTGCGCGCGCGGCGTCGGCACGCGGGCATCGCTCGCTTCGCCGTCGCGCCGCGCTGCTACTCTCGTGCCGTCCTTTAACCAGGTCCCGTGAGGCCAGGAAGGAGCAACCCCGAGTGAACGAGAAGGTCGTGCTCGCGCGCGACGACCTGAGGCGAACGCTGCGGCGGATCGCTCATGAGATCGCCGAGAAGAATCCGCCTCCCGACGGCTTGGCGATCGTCGGCATCCACACCCGGGGCGCAGTGCTGGCCCGCCGGCTCCACGCGCTGCTCGGCGAGATGACCGAGAGCGAAGTGCCGATCGGCGACCTCGACATCTCCTTCTACCGCGACGACCTCGGCGCCAAGGAGCCAGCCTCGCAGCCGGTGGTCCACTCGTCCCACATCGACTTCGACATCGCCGGGCGCACCGTCGTCCTCGTCGACGACGTTCTCTTCACCGGCCGCACCGTCCGCGCGGCGATCGACGCCCTCTTCGATTACGGGCGTCCGCGGCGGGTCCAGCTCGCCGTCCTCTGCGACCGCGGCCACCGAGAGCTGCCGATCCGCCCCGACTACGTCGGCAAGAACTTGCCCACGGCGCGCGGCGAGCGTGTCAACGTACGGCTGGAGGAGATCGACGAGATCGACGAGGTCACGATCACCGAGCCGCAGACCGCGGAGGCGTTGCTGTGAGCGCGGTAGCGACCGAGCGTGCATATCTGTTTCCTCGCGAGGGAGCGACCCGGGAGGGAGCGTGTTGAGGCACCTGCTTGCCGTCGAGGATCTCTCGCGAGACGAGATCGAGGCAATCCTCGAGCGGGCCGAGAGCTTTGCGGAGGTGGGTCGCCGCGACATCAAGAAGGTGCCCACGCTGCGTGGGCGCACGGTCGTGAGCCTCTTCTACGAGGCGAGCACTCGGACCTCGTCCTCGTTCGAGTTGGCCGCCAAGCGCCTCTCCGCGGACCTGGTCTCGATCAAGGCGGGCGGCTCCTCGGTCGACAAGGGGGAGTCGCTCAAAGACACCGTCGCGACGCTTTCTGCATACGACCCGGCGGCCATCGTCATCCGCCACCCCTACGCCGGCGCCGCGCAGCTGGTCGCCGGATGGTCGGAGGCGGCCGTCATCAACGCCGGCGACGGCAAGCACGCGCACCCTAGCCAGGCCTTGCTCGACCTCTTCACCTTGCGCCGCCGCCTCGGCTCGCTCGAAGGCAAGCGGATCTGGATCGTCGGCGACGTGCTGCACAGCCGCGTCGCCCGCTCCAATCTCGTCGCCTTCCAGGTCATGGGGGCGGAGGTCACCGTCTGCGGGCCGCCGACGCTGATCCCGCGAGGCGTCGAAGCGCTTGGCTGCGACGTCGCCCACTCCCTGGAGCGGTTGGGCGAGGCCGACGTCGTCTACGCGCTGCGACTTCAGAAAGAGAGGATGGCCGAGAGCTTCCTGCCCTCGCTGCGCGAGTACGCGACCCGCTTTCAGATCGACTCCCGCCGATTGAGCCCCCGCCAGCTGCTGATGCACCCTGGGCCCGTCAACCGCGGCGTCGAGCTCTCCGGAGAGGCGGTCGACTCGCCCCAGTCGCTGATCTCCGAGCAGGTTGCCGCTGGGCTGTTCGTGCGGATGGCGATTCTCTACGAGCTGCTCGCGGCGCGGGATCGACCGGCGCCGGCCGAGGGCGCCGAGACCAGCCCGACTCCCTTGGGACAACCGGCATGAGCGCGGAGCGAACAAGCGTGCATATCTGGTTCCTCGCGCAGTGAGCGAAGCGCGAAATTGATGGCGAGCATCTCCGACACTCTCGACATGCGCTCCGGTGAGGGCGCGGACGTCGTCCTGCGCGGTGCCACCGTGCTCGACCCGACCGCCTCGATCGAGGGCGTCCACGACGTCGTCGTCCGGGGTGGCAAGGTCGCCGAGCTCGCCTCTCCCGGAGCCGGCGACGCGGGGGGCGGGGAGGAGATCGACGCCGAGG
>DATABM010000065.1:0-16801 GCA_036259555.1 Solirubrobacterales bacterium | reverse complement strand
CCGGCGCGACGGCAACCGCCGGCGCCAGCGCGGTTGGCACGGTCGGAACCGTCGGCGCGGCGCTCGGGGGTGGCGGCGGCGCCGCCGGGATCGGCGGTGCGGTCGGCGGCGCGATCGGCTCCAAGGCTGTCGCCGGGGCGCTCACCGCGGCAGCCTTGACCGCCGGGGCGGTCGGCGTCAACGACGAGATCGTCACCCCGCCGGCCACGGCCCCCAAGGTGGGGCAGCCGTTCACCGAGCTTCAGCAAGCGGCTCCGGTCGCTCCCGCGCAGGTCGTCGTGGCGACCCCCGTTCAGCCAGAGGTCGTCCAGGAGCCGCCAGCGCCCACTCCCGAGGCGGAGCCGGCGCCGCCTCCGATCGAGCAGATACCCACCGGGGCCGAAGCGCCGGCCACGGGCGCCACGGAAGCTCCCGCGGCAACGCCCACCGAATCCAGCGAAGAGTCGGCGACCGTGGATGGCGGCGACGTCAGGGTGACTGGGGCGAAACCGCCCACCGGCACCGTGGGCGCGCCCACGGGCGGCGCCACTGTCGTGGTCGTCGTCGGCGGAAGCAGCCCGCCGCCCGCCTCGAGCCCGCCGCCGAGCGAAAGCGCTCCCCCGCCCAGCGAACCGCCGCCCCCCAGCGAACCAGCACCCGCTCCGGCGCCCACGCGCACGCCTTCCCCGAGCGGCACGACCGGCGAAGCAGCCGCCGGTAGCGAAGCGCCCGCCGAAGAAGCCCCCGCTGAAGCACCCGCGGAATAAGGGCTAGCTCAGCCCGATCACTCTCAGGCGCCGCATCAAGCAGGTGCCGGCGAACTGCCGCGTCTCGGCCAGCGAGTAGCCGAACAGTTCCCAGTCGTCTCCTTCCGGCGCCCAGGGCGGCGAGAGCACACCGTCGGCCACCGGCAGGGCCTCCTCCAGCGTGCGCTGGATCGCCGCCTTGTAGCGCTCGTCCTCGCGCGCTTTCTCGCGCAGGAAGACCGAGCCGAAGGCGACGTGGCGGTGCTCATCGCGGGCGACGTTCTGGAAGCCCTCGACGAAGCCAGGCAACGTCCCTTCCCGCTCGTTGTAGTCCATGATGAAGTGCTGCCCGGTCAGGGCCAGCATGCCCTCGATGACCATGTGGTAGAGCGTCACCGCCTCGACCAGCGCCTTGGTGTCGCCCGGCTCGGCCGAGAGCCGATCGGTCCGCTGCTTCAGCATCTCGTCGAAGAGGCGGCCGAAGTTGTCGTTGAGGTGCTCGGACGTCTCGGTGAGCATCTCCGCCAGGCCATCGGACTCGAGCACGCCGACCTCGCGGTAGAAGCGCTCGAAGAAGCGCACGTGGCGCGCCTCGTCGGCGATCTGCGTGCAGAGGAAGATCCGCTGCTCCTCGGTCGGCGCCGCCCGCATAATCGGGCCCAGCTCCTCGGCCACCTTCTGCTCGCCGATGAAGAAGGACGACAGCCCGTACATGCGCTGAAAGCGCTCCTCGGGGCTCATCCGTTCGTGCCAGTCCTCGCGGTCGCGGGCGAAGTCCAGCTCCTGCGTCTGCCACTGCTGGCGCTCCCAGAGCGAGTAGAGCTCCGCGTAGCTGAGCAGCTTGACGTCGGCGGTGCGGTCGGCGGCCTCGTTCAGGGCCGGGTCGGCGGTCGCCTGGAAGTCATCCCGGTCGGTCCTCGAAGTGATCCCGGTCGCCTCTTTGGCCTCCATGCTGCGCTCCTCCTCGGCTTGCTGGCGCGGTCCGCCGAGCCTAGCAGCGGTTTGGCCAGCCAGCCAGTCTCTTGCGTTCGCACTTTGTAGGTCTATGCCTGACAAAGTGCGAACGCTCGCCGGGAGCGCCCTCTGTCAGACCGTGTGGGTCTCGCCCGGCTTCAGCAGCACGACCCGCGACGACGTCTTCGACTCGACCTCGGACTTGAATGCCTCGGCGTCGGTCTCGATCGGCGGGAAGGTGTCGTAGTGCATGGGGATCACGGTTGCGGCGCCAACGAATTCTGCCGCGACGACGGCGTCGCGGCGGTCCATCGTGTAGTGACCGCCGATCGGCAACAGGGCGACGTCGACGTCGCTGCGCTGGGCGATCAGCTTCATGTCGCTGAAGAGGCAGGTGTCGCCGGCGTGGTAGACGGTGGTCTCGCCGATCTTGATGACGAGCCCGGCCGCCGGCCCCATGACGACACCGTGCTCGGCGCTGAACGGCTTCTCTTCGGAGCCGGGGGTCGTGTTCGTGTGCCACGCGGGGACGAGCGAGATGTAGCCCCAGTCGAACTCAACCGTTCCGCCTAGATTCGGGTCGCTCACCTTGTCCACCCCCTGTCCTTCCAGCCAGTTGGCGAGCTCGACCATGGCGACGCAGTGGGCACCGGTGCGCGTGGCGACCGGGACAGCGTCGGCGACGTGGTCGGCGTGGCCGTGGGAGAGCGCGATGTGCGTCGGGTTCACCTCGTCCGCCGTGGCCACCGCGCTCGGGTTGTTGGGCTTCAGGAAGGGGTCGACCAGCACGGTCGTCTCCCCCTCGCTCAGCTCGAAGCACGAGTGGCCGTGAAACCGGATCTCCATCGTCAGCTCTCTCCTTTCTCGTCCCGCGGGACGTTCATCTCCTCATGCAGGGCCCAGCCGACGGCAACGCCGACCATCATTCCCATGCGCGCCTCCTCGGCGAGCAACGTCCTGACGGCGGCGATCCGCTCGTCGGGGTCCGGCGCCGTCGCCGCCCTCAGCGTCTCGGCCTCGTGCGGCTCGCCGAACCAGCCGCCCTCGGCGAGAGCGCTGGCCAGCACCTTCTGCAGCTTGGGGGCTGCTCGGGCGACGACGGTCTCCGCCTCGGCGAAGCGCTCGGCGTCCGCCAGCCGCTCGACCGCTGCGTCCAGCTCCTCGTCGCTGTAGGGCACCCGCTCAGACTAGTCGCAGCCTGGACCCGCCGTTAGTTGAGCACCCATAGGGTGTCGAACTACCGGCGGGTCCTCAGCGGGCGGGACGGCGCAAACCGGCGGCCAGCCCGGCGAGGCCGCCGACTGCCCCGCCGGCGAGCCCGGCGAAGACATCGGCCGTCGACTCGAAGATCGGCAGCGCCAAGAGGACCGCAGCTGCAACGGCCGCCCCCACCCAGTCGTAGTCGCGGTCGACCGGGTCGCGCCCTTCTGCCCGGCGAACCGCGAACCAGGCGGCGAGGGCGCCGAGCGCCATCCCGTTGCCGCCCGCGACCACGACCACGTCGTCGCGGGCGTCCGCAACGCCGGCCGCGGCCAGCATGCCCAGAGCCCCGCAGGCGAGCAGCAGGACCGCGGTCAGCGCCGTGCCGAGGCGGCGCTCCAGTCCGGCGCCGAAGATCGCCAGGGCGACCGCAACCGCGAACAGGTAGCCGATGTCGGCGTAGACGAAAGAGGCGGTGAAGACCCGCCACCACTCCGCGTCGATCGGCACGACCATCGCCCCCAGCGAGCCCAGGGGCTCGCCGCTCGCCGCCTGGACGAGCACCATTGCCACCGAGGCGACGATCGCCGCCAGCGTCGCGTAGGGACGGTCTGCGAGTCGCGACTCGGAGTCACGGCGCTGCCGCCGCGCCGCCCGGAAGAGCGAGCCGCGCGGCCGTCGTCTCAGCTTTGCCTCGAGGGCGTCGCCGCGCCGCTCCAGCTTCGGCGCCCGCTTGCGCAACCGAGCGCCGCAGTAGGGGCACTCGGTGACGTAGGGACTGACCTCCGAGCCGCAGTTCTTGCAGATGACGCTGAGCTCGGTCTCGCTCATGGCAAGACCTCGCGCTTCGCTCCCTGGCAAAGAATCGGATATGCACGCGCGGTCGCTGCCGCGCTCATGGCGCTTGCTCGCTCGCACTCACGGTCGTCCGAGGATAAACCCCGCGTCACGCCCGCTTCGGCGCTCCCCCACGCCCGCTTCTGGCCTCGCGCCGGTGACATACTTCGAGCACACCCCGTCGTCCCTAGGAGGAAATCAGCGTGGAGTTGAAGAGCCTGACCGAGCAGAAATCGCTTCTCAGCGATCTGGCCCCCGGAAAACGAGCCCGCCTGCGCAGGCTGCTGTTCGAGTTCGGCCCCGGCAACGGGACCCTGATGCTGCTGCCGATCGACCAGGGCATCGAGCACGGCCCCCGCGACTTCTTCCCCAACCCCGCCTCCAAGGACCCCGACTACCAGTTCCGCCTCGCCGTCGAGGGCGGCTACTCGGCGCTCGCCTGCCAGATCGGCATGGCGAGCAAGTACTACCCCGACTACGCCGGCCAGGTGCCGCTGATCCTCAAGGTCAACGGCAAGACCGACATCCCCTCCTCGGCCAAGGCGCTCTCGACCTGCAACGCCAGCGTCGAGGACGGCGTGCGGCTCGGCGCCGACGCGATCGGCTACACGCTCTACGTCGGCTCGCCGCGGCAGGACGAGGACCTGGCCCAGCTGCGCCAGGTGCGCGAAGACTGCGACCGCTTCGGCATGCCGCTGGTGGTCTGGTCCTATCCCCGCGGCGAAGCGGTCGAAGGCAAGGGCGGCCCCAATTCCTTCTACGCGATCGACTATGCGGCGCGTCTCGCGATGGAGATGGGCGCCGACGTGGTCAAGCTCAACATGCCGAAGATCGACCCGGCCAAGGACAAGGACGCTCCCGCCCCCTACAACGAGATGGAAGTAGACCAGGCGGAGGCGATCCGACAGTGCGTCGAGTCGGCGGGGCGGGCGTTGGTCGTCCTCTCCGGTGGCTCCAAGGTCGACGACGAGGTCGTCCTCACCAACACCCGCGACATCATGCAGGCGGGTGGGAGCGGCGTCATCTTCGGCCGCAACGTCTGGCAGCGTGAGTGGAACGATGCGCTCGAGATCATCGGCCAGATCAAGGAGACGTTGATCGGCAACGTCCGCAGGATCCCCTAGGCGTCCAATAGCCGGCGCATCCCGGGGTCTTCGGTCGCTCGGATCGGGTCGCGCACGGGAGTGCGCTCCCCTCTCCCGCTCGCTCCCTGCACCCCCCGATCTGTTGGGCCCTAGGACGCCAAGGACATGAGCAAAGGCGCTATAGGCAGTTGCCTCCTGCTCGCCATCGCCGCCTTCCTCGTCTTGCGGCCCTGGGAAGAGACGGAGAACGGCGACGGCGGCTCGCCGCGGGCTGTCGCGCTGGTCACCCGGGTCATCGACGGCGACACCTTCGAGGCGCGGATCGACGGCGAGGAGGAGGACGTGCGGTTGATCGGCGTCGACACGCCGGAGTCGGTGAAGCCAGGCACGCCCGTCGAGTGCTCCGGTCCGCAGGCGTCGGATTTTGCCCACCGGCTGTTGGAGGGCAGGCGGGTGCGGCTCGTCTTCGGGGAGGAGCGCCGCGACCACTTCGACCGCCTGCTCGCCTACGCCTATCTCGACCCCGGATTGGAGCCGCACGCGCCCGACCGCCCGCGCTTCGTCAACGCGGCGCTCGTCCGGGAAGGGCTCGCCGAGACGCTGACCATCCCGCCGAACGACCGCTTCGCGCCGCTGCTGCGGCGCCTGGAGCTGCGCGCGGCGCGAGCCGGCGAGGGTCTCTGGGGCGCCTGTCGGCCCTGAGCCCCCTACATTCCCCGCAGGCCCGCTGCAACGTCTCGTGCCGCTTTGCTACGGTGCGCCGCGGTCGGGACGTCGGCTCCGCCAATCGCGGAACGCCGCCCGGGCCGTTCACTCGTTATGAGAATGCGACAGAGCATCTCCCAGTTCGAGGTGGCCTTCGAGCAGGAGACCACGTTGGAGCGCCGACGGCGCGAGCAGCTGCGCCGGCGCGCCGCCAACCGTTCGCGCGAGCGCCGCATCACCCGCAACGAACACCACGGCAAGGTCCGCTTCAGCGTCCTCGCCGTCTGCCTGACGGCGACGGTGATCGTCGTCGTCGTCGCGATGTTCGAGGCGCTCTCGTTCCTGATGGCGTGATCGGTCCGCTCGGGTTGGCCGCGAGGCAGCGCAGCGGTCCGTTCGTTGAATAGACTCGCGCGCCGATGGCACGTCGCTCGCTGAAGCCGCAACTGAACCAGATCCGCGCGTGGGTCCGCCAGGGACGCACCGACGCGTGGATCGCCCACCAGCTCGAAGTCTCGGCAGCCGAACTGCGCGAGTTCCGCAAGCAGCACGACCTAAGCGCCGACGAGGAGAACGGCGACGGCCAGGAGGTCGACCTCCGTGACGAGATCGAGGCCGAGATCGAGGCCGCGACCGCGAAGGAGGCCGAGGAGGAGCCCGCTGAGGACGAGGACGAGGAGGGCGGCGACGAGCGCGATGGCAGGACCGGCGACGGCGAGGGCGAGGGCGAGGGCGAGACCGCGGCTCGGCCGCGGCGGCGGCGGCGGCGCGGCAGGCGCGGAGGCCGCGGCAGGCGCAAAGAGCTCGAGGCCACCTTCGACCACGGCGAGACCGACGGCTACGGCCTCTGGCTCGACCCGGCGGTCAAGGACAACCCCGTCTACGCCGAGCATTGGGCCGGCAAGCGCGAGGTGACGGTCAGCATCGAAGCGGACCGGATCGTGATCCGTCGCGGTGGCGGCGCCCCTGAGGAGTCCGCGCCGGACTCCGAGTCAGACGAGTAGCTCTCAGCCGACCAGCTGCCTGCCGCCGGCGAAGTCGCCGGCCCCCCGCAGGTACAGCCAAAAGGCCGCGTCGGCGAGCGACTGCGGGTCGCTCAACAGATCCGGCGCCGCGTCCATCGCGACCTGCAGAGACCAGTCGGTCCCCCGCCCGTAGAGGTCGGCAAGCTCAGCGGCGCTGAAGGTCGGTCCGATCCGCCGCCGCAGCTCGTCCTGGACGGCGCCGACCACGCGGCCGGCGCGGCGACGCTCCTTGGCGTCGTCAATGCCCTGGAGGGTCCGCCAGCCCTCCTCCCACTGGAAGAGCGCGTTCTCGAGCGGGTACGACATGCGAGCGAGGCTACCCGGGCTGCTGGGGCACGTAACGAAGCGGTGCGTTGCGGGGGCCGCAGGCGCCCGGCGCGAGCCGGCCGCGCACTCGCCAGACCGTGACCTGCCCGCTGCGCTGGACCGGCCGCGCCGCCGCGCCGCCGCGCAGCCAGCCGGCCTCCGGCGAGCGGAGCGGCCGGTCGGTTTCGATGAAGTTGAGAAAGGGGGCCGTGACCAGATAGTCGAGGCCGGCGTCGTTGACCGCGGCCCGGAAGGTGCGGCAGTCGGGAATCGCGTTGAAGGCGCCATGCGGTCCCCTCTCGCCAAGGTAGGTGACCTCATTGGAGAGGTCGGTGCCGTAGAAGCCGTAGCCGAGAAAGCCGGCGGTCGTCCCGACGAGGCCGATGTGGGAGTCCTCGACGTTCCGCGCCCATCGGTAGGCCGGGTCGAGGCTCATGCCGGGGATCGCGGCTTCCTGGTCCGCGTTGCGGAAGCGATCCCCGAGGTAGTCGCGTTGGACCGGGTAGCCGACCGCGGCGACGAGCAGGGCGAGAGCGGCGAAGCCGGCGGCGACGATCGGGCGGGGGGCGCCACGGCGGCGAGCGAAGAGCAGGGCGGCCGGGACGAGGACGAAGAGCAGCGCTATCGCCCAGGCCCCGACGCGGTCGGGGTCGCGCAGAACAGCGTCGAGCCGGTCGGTGACGACGAGGACGGCCAGAAGTCCGCCGAAGAGCAAAGCGTGCTCCGTTAGCCGTCCATGGGACGGGAAAGGGAGCAAGCGTCCGACGGCAAGCGGCAGCAACGCCAAGCCTGCGAGCAGGGCCGGGACGGCGAACCGAAGATTGATCTTGAATCCCTCCGGAGCCCCCTCGGCGCCGGCCGCCGAGAGGGGCGTGAACAGATAGGCGACGACGCCGACGAGGACGACGGCGCCCATCGCGCGCAGGATGCGGTCGGGGCCGCCGACGGCGCCCATCGCACGCAGCATGCGGTCGGGGCCGCGGAAGAGCAGGAGAACGCCGGCAAGGACGGCACCCCCGACCGCGAGCGGCCAGAGGATTCCGAAGCCATCCTCCAGGCCGGGACCGAAGTACTCGCTCCATATGCCGGTGTCGGTGGCGTAGTGGACGATCGAGAAGTCAGGGCGGCCGCTCTGCAGCTGCTCGGGGTGCGGCAGCGAAATCGGTCCGAGGCTCTCGACCTGCGGCAGCGGGTTGCCGGCGGCCACCAGGTTCCGCAGGTACCAGTAGCCCCCGCCCGCCAGGGCCGGCAAGAACCACCAGAGCGCCGCGGTTCGCCTCGTCCCGGCCGGCGCGAGCGTGACCACGGCGACGGTCAGCGCCGCCGCCATCGCGAGCGCGGTCACCTTGGTGCCGACGGCGAGACCGACGGCGAGACCGGCCGCCGCTAGAGGCCAACCTAGGGACGAGGCGCCGGGGCCCACGGGTCCTGTCGCCGCAGGGGACCCACCGCCCCTTCCGGTAGCTGAAGCGTCCTCAGGGGCGGTCCCCCCTGCGACGCCACCCGCGGGAGAAGCGGATCGGGTCCTCGCCCAACTGGTGACCAGGAGTGCGATCGAGGCAAGCAGGAGCGCCGCGGCCATCACATCGTTCTTCGCGGCTCCAGGCTCCCTGACGACCAAGGTGTGACTGGAGAGCAGGATGGCCACGGCCACCACGCTGAGATCTGCCCTTCCCCACGGCCGTCCGATGCACCAAGCGGCCAGGAACGCCATCCCGAGCCAGCCGAAGTTGATGAACAGGGAGAGCGTGTCGCGGTCAGTGAGCAGGATTCCTACGGCGTGGAAAAGCTCGGAGTTCTGCGGATAGAACCAGTTCGTAAAGACCGTCTCGGTGTAGTGCAACTCCGTAACGGAGTGGCTCTTCGCCATCTCCACCGCGAACGGCTGGTGGTACCAGAGCGAATCGAAGTTGAAGATGCCTCGACCCAGCGCATCGACAGCGGTTAGCCCCCAGTCCGCGAAGACAGCCGCAATGACCGCCACCGCGACCGCGACGGACCACCCAGCTGGAAACCCGGCCCTTTGGCCGGCGGGTGGCGTCGCAGGGGGGACCGCCCCTGAGGAAGCTTCAGCTACCGGAAGGGGCGGTGGGTCCCCTACGGCGACAGGACCCGCCGGGAGAAACGCCACGAGCCCCGCCAGCAGTACCGCTGCGCCAACGAGCGTCCCGGCATAGAGCAAGGCGACGAGGCCGAGCAGCTCGGATAGCCAGATGAGCAGCGCGGCTCCGAGCACCGCGTCTACGAGATGAGCAGGGGCGCCCTCCCAGTCGGGCAGGAGCTTCTTGCGGAGCCGGACCGCCGCGAATCCGAGCGACCCGACCAGGGCGGCCAGCAAGACGATGCTGAGGATGTAGGACCCGAGGCTGACCACGGTGGCTCAACCGGCCGCAGCCGGGCCTCCGTAGCTTCTCAGCCGCCGAGGCCGCGGACGACGATCGGAGTCTCGCCTTCGGCGACCATTCCCTGCGCACGCGCCCTGCGGGCGATCTCGAGCGGGTCGTCGGCGCTCTGGATGCGGCGGTGGAGCCGCTTGTTTTCGCGCAGCTTCTCGTGGAATTCTGCTTTGGCGGCCGTCGTCGCCGTGTAGGTCTTGACGAGGTTTATCGCCGGGTTGAGGTACGAGTAGAGCACGGCAGCGAGGACCAGGGTCAGGGCGACGCGCCCGACGCGGTCCCAGCGGATGCGGCTGCCGCCGCGCCTGGGCGCAGGTCTCCGGCGAGGCGCAGGTCTTCGGCGAGGCGCAGGACGACGGGCCATGGCCCGTCCTACTGCATCGCGTCAGGAAATCCTTCAATGCACAAGAGCGTGCGTCTGGGGGCGTGGGTGGCCAAGCAGATCAAGGACGCAGGTCGGCCGATGAAGGGAACGCACAGTTGGCGCGTGACCGAAACGGCCGGCCGAGGACGCCGACATGCGCCGTGCCACCCGCGTCATCCAGACGTGCGCGAGAACGCTTCCAAACCCGGGAATTGAGCAGTTGCTCCCAGCTCCTCCTCGATCCGCAGCAGCCGGTTGTACTTGGCGACGCGATCGGAGCGCGACGGAGCGCCGGTCTTGATCTGGCCGGCCCCCGTGGCGACCGCGAGATCGGCGATCGTCGTGTCCTCGGTCTCGCCCGAGCGGTGCGAGATGACCGCCGTGTAGCCGGCGTCGCGCGCCACCTTGATCGCCTCCAGCGTCTCGGTCAGGGTGCCGATCTGGTTCACCTTGACCAGGATCGAGTTGCCCACGCCCAGCTCGATTCCGCGGCGCAGCCGCTCAGGATTCGTGACGAAGAGGTCGTCGCCGACCAGCTGCACGTGGTCGCCGAGGCGCTCGGTGAGCAGCTTCCAACCGTCCCAGTCCTCCTCGTCCATGCCGTCCTCGATCGAGAGGATCGGGTAGCGCGAGCAGGCGTCCTGCCAGTAGGCCGCCATCTCCTCCGCCGAGAGGGTGCGGCCCTCGTGCTCGAGGGCATAGGAGCCGCCCTCGTAGACCTCGCTGGTCGCCGGATCGAGCGCGATGAAGACGTCGGCGCCGGGCTCGTAACCCGCGGCCTCGACCCCGGCCAGAACCGCCTGCAGGGCAGCCTCGTTGGAGTCGAGATCGGGCGCGAAACCGCCCTCGTCGCCAACCGCGGTCGAGAGCCCCTTGGAGCCGAGGCTCTTCTTGAGGGCGTGGAACACCTCGGTGCCGACCCGCAGGCATTCGGAGAAGGTCGAGGCGCCGGCCGGAACCACCATGAACTCCTGGAAGTCGACCGAGTTGTCGGCGTGGGCGCCACCGTTGAGGACGTTCATCATCGGCACCGGCAGCAGGATCGGCTCGCCGCCGCCGTAGAGGTCGGCCAGGTAGCGGTAGAGCGGCAGGTTTGCGTCGGCCGCCGCCGCCCGTGCCGCGGCAAGGGAGACGCCGAGAATCGCGTTGGCGCCGAGCCGGCCCTTGTTCGGCGTCCCGTCCAGCTCGATCATCGTCTGGTCGAGGGCCCGCTGCTCGGCCGCCCGGGCGCCGGTCAGCGCCCTGGCGATCTCGTCATTGACGTGGGCGACGGCCCGTGAGACGCCCTTGCCGGCCCAGGCATCGCCACCATCGCGCAGCTCGACCGCCTCGAACTCGCCGGTCGACGCGCCCGAGGGGACGGCGGCCAACCCGCGAACACCCGAGTCGAGGGCGACCTCCACCTCGACGGTGGGGTTGCCGCGCGAGTCGAGGATCTGCCGCGCGTGAATTGAAGCGATGGCGCTCATACGGGAGGGCGCGGCAGTCTATTGCGGGCGCAGGACCGCATGCCTGCCGCCGGAGACCTTACGACGAGCGCTATTCGCCAGCCGGCGGGGGGAGTGCGCCGCCCGGCAGGCCTTCGGGCGGTTGTTCAGGCGCTTTTTCCTCCCCGGGGGGATGCGGGCGCTGCGCGAGCGGTTCGCCCTGCGGGGCCAACGGCGTCACCGAGCCCGGGACCGCCGGAATCGCCTGGAAGACCGGCGCGGGACACGCCTCGGGCCTGCCGCCTTTCGGCTCGGCCTCGTAGCAGGCCGGCGGCGCGTTCTGCGGACGACCAGCGCCCTCGAAGTTTGCGCACCGTTCGGTCATGTAATCCTCGGCGCAGAAGGTGCGGGAGCGCCACTTTTCGTTGAAGTCGCTGACGAAACCTGCAAACGCTTCCTGTTCGAGCTGCTGGGCGAGCTGGCTCTGGATCTGGCCGGAGACTTTGCTCAGCGGTTCGACGGTTTCCGGGTTTTCTTTCTGCACTTCGAAGACGACGAAGCCGCGCGGCGCTTTCACCGGCCCTTCCAGCTGGCCTTCAGGTGCACCGAGAACAGGACCCTCGAGCGGCGCTTCGAGCGAGCCTTCAACGACGTTTTTCTGCATGCCGCCTTTGCCTTTGCTCGCGGCGTCTTCCGAGAGCTCTTTGGCGACCCGGCTCCAGTCGCCCGGCGTGTTGCCTTCTTCGAGCTCGGTGAGCGCTTTTTCCGCTTTCTCCTCGTCTTTGTTGACGATCAGGCGGATGTCGCGACTTGACGGTTTCGTGAACTGCGTCGCCTTTGCCGCCTCGTAATACGCCTCCACTTCGCTGTCGCTCGGCGTCGGCGGATCCTGGTTGACCTCTTCCTGGAGCTCCTGGGCGAGAATCTGCAACTTCACCCGATCGTTGATGTCCTCCCGGGTGAATTTCGATTCTTTGAGGAATTCCTCGAATTCCTCTTTGCTGGGGAAGTTTTCTTTTTTGATTTTCTGAAATTCCTGCTCGATTTTCTGGGGCGTGACCTCGATCCCCATTTCCTCGGCGTCCCCTTCGAGCCAGATCGCTTCAACGAGCCCGTTCAAGGCCGTTTCCTTCAGTTCGTCGTACTGTTTCGTGCCAGGTTTAGGAACCTCTTTCCCTTCGCCCGCGGCGGCGAGCTCGAGCGTATGGTCGAACTCCGCTTTGCTGACGTGACCGGTGTCGCCGGGCGCGTCCTCGACGAGGAGGACGTCGCCCTCAGGGACGCTCGGGTCGCCGATCCCCTCGGAGACGGCGACGAGCGCGAAGAGCACGACAAAGAGGACGCCGAAGATCGGCAGGGCGCGGCGGCGCGCGGCAATCGGCTCGGCCACTTTGCCGGCGGCATGGCCCCGGCCCTTTCCAGATGCCTCTCTCCCACCCCGCTGAGGACTCACGAGGTCGGAAGCATATCTGCTGCGGCCGTTGCCGAGCTTCCCGCCTCGCGTAGGCCGGCAGCCATCGCGAGGACGGCGGCGAGGCGCCCTTCCGCGTCGTCCGGAACCCGCACCGAAGCGGTTTTCTCCCGCCACACGTAGAGCGCTCCCTCGACCCTCTCGGCGAGCGCCGCCGCGCTCTCGGAATCGAGCTCGACGCCGCGCACGCTGAGGCGCCCGCCGCGTAGCTCGACGCTCTCTGCGCCGGCCAGCCGCAGTTCGATCCGTGCCCGCTGCAGAGCCAGGAGGTTCTCGGCCTCGGGCGGCAGGGGCCCGAAGCGGTCGCTGAGCTCGTCGCGGATCGCGCGCAGCTCGCCCGGCGCCCGCGTCGCGACGATCCGCCGGTGGACGTCGATCTTGGCCGCCTCGAAGGGGATGAAGGACGCGGGTAGGTAGGCGTCGACCGGGACGTCGAAGCGCAGCGGCTCGGGCGCCTCGTCGTCTTCCCGATCGCCGCTCGCCTCGCGCGCCGCAGCGACCGCCTCGTCGATCATCTGGCAGTAGAGCTCGAAGCCGACCGCCGCGACATGTCCCGACTGCTCCTCGCCGAGCAGGTCGCCGGCGCCGCGGATGTCGAGGTCGCGCATCGCGATCTTGAAGCCCGAGCCCAGCTCGGTGTGGTCGGCGAGGGTCGAGAGCCGCGCCGCGGCATCCTCGGTCAGCGCCTCGGCCGACGGGTAGAGCAAGTATGCGAAGGCCCGCTCGCGCGAGCGACCCACTCGGCCCCTGATCTGGTAGGCCTGCGCCAGGCCGAGCCGGTCGGCGCGCTCGACGATCAGCGTGTTGGCGGTCGGGATGTCGAGGCCCGACTCGATGATCGTCGTCGTCGCCAGCACGTCGGCCTCGCCGCGCAGGAAGGAGAGCATCGTCGCCTCGAGCTGGCTCTCGTCCATCTGACCGTGCGCTTCGGCGATTCGTGCCTTCGGGACCATGCCGCGCAGCTGTTCGGCCACTTCCGGCAGCGAGTCGATCCGGTTGTGGAGGAAGAAGGCTTGGCCGCCTCGCTCGAGCTCGCGCTCGATCGCCCGCTGCACGAGGTCCTCGTCATAGGGGCCGACGTAGGTCCGGACCGGACGCCGGCCCTCGGGCGGCGTCTCGATCACCGAGATGTCGCGCAGGCCGGCGAGGCTCATCTGCAGGGTGCGCGGGATCGGCGTCGCCGACAGCGCCAAGACGTCGACCTTCAGCTTCAGCTGCCGCAGCAGCTCCTTCTGCTTGACGCCGAAGCGCTGCTCCTCGTCGACGATCAAGAGGCCCAGGTCCTTGGCGCGGACATCGCGGGAGAGCAGCCGGTGGGTGCCGATCAGAACGTCGATCTCCCCCGCTTCGAAGCGCTTCAAGACCGCCTTGACCTCGGCCGGCTTGCGCAGCCGCGAGACCCAGTCGAGCTCGAAGGGCAGCTCGGCGAGCCGCTCGCGGAAGGTGCCGAAGTGTTGCTGGGCGAGGATCGTCGTCGGCGCCAGCATCATCACCTGCTTGCCGTCGGAGGCCGCCTTGACGGCGGCGCGCAGCGCCACCTCGGTCTTGCCGAAGCCGACGTCGCCGCAGACCAGCCGGTCCATCGGCTGCTCGGACTCCATGTCCGCCTTCACCGCCTCGATCGCCTCGATCTGGTCAGCCGTCTCGCGGTAGGGAAAGGCGGCCTCCATCGCCATCTGCCACTCACCGTCCAGCGCGAACGGATGACCCTTGCGGGTCCGTCGCTCCGCATACAGGTTGAGCAGCTCGCCGGCAATAGCCCCGGCGGCCCGCCGCGCCCGCGCCTTGAGGTTCTGCCACCGTTTGCCGCCAAGCGCCGAGAGGGTCGGTTCACCGCCGGCGCCGACGTAGCGGCTCAGCTTGGCGAGCTGCTCGGTGGGGACGTAGACGCGGTCCTCGCCCTTGTATTCGAGGTACATATAGTCGCGGGTGACGCCGCCGACCTCGCGCGTCTCGAAGCCGGCGAAGCGGGCGACGCCGTGGTCCTCGTGGACGACGTAGTCGCCGACCCGCAGGTCGCTGAAGGCGAGCCGGCCGCGTCCGCCGCCTGGCGCCGGCTCGGCGCGTTTGCGGCGGTGGACGAGGCGGCGAATCGGATAGACCGCGAGCTTCAGCTCGGGGCTGACGAAGCCCTCGCGCAGCCGAGCCTCGGCGAAGGTGAGGCCGGGGTCGGGCGACAGCCGGCCGCCGTCGAGCATCGCGGCGTCGAGGCGATCGAAGCCGTAGCGGGCGCGCTCGCCCTCGCCCTTGCTGTCGAAGGCGACGACGGCGCGGTAGCCGGAGCGGACCAGCTTCTCGAGCTCCGCCTCGGCCTCCTTCAGGCTGCGAGCGGGCGACTCGGCGCGCGAGGCGCGGAAGGCGTCCTCCTCGCCGTCCGCCGCGCCGGTGACGGTCAGCGTGGCGCGCTCGGCGAGCGGCTCGGCGACGTCGACGTAGAGGTGCTTGGCGTCGTCTGCGTGCATCGCGGTCGTCGCGTCCTCCCAGTGGTCGCGCAGCGCCGGCTCGATCTCCTCCGCCCCGGCGAGGATCACCGCCGCCGAGTCGGGGACGAGGTCGAGGGGCGCGCCGAAGTGATCCAGCGGCAGCGCCTCGGCCGGGTCCGGAGCCTCTTTGCCTTCCTCGGCTGCCTCCATCGCGGCCAGCTCGGCCACCTCGCGGTGCTCGAGGTCCAGCTCGGCGGCGGGCGCCAGCTCGACTCGCTCCGCGTCGCCGAGCGAGCGCTGGGTGAAGGTCGAGAACCAGCGCATCGACTCGACCTCGTCCCCGAACAGCTCGATTCGCGCGGCGCGCTCCTCGGTCGATCCGAAGACGTCGAGGATGCCGCCGCGTACCGCGAACTGACCGCGTTCCTCGACCTGCTCGACCCGCTCGTACCCCGCGGCGGCGAGGTCGCGGGCCACGTCGCCGAGGTCGATCTCCTCGCCGCGCTCGATCGCGAAACCGGCCGGCCGCAGCTCGGCATCCGGCACCGCCTCGGCCAGCGCCGTGGCGCTGGCCACGACCACCGCGTCCTCGCCAGCGCGCAGCGCATCGAGCGCGTCGATTCGCAGCCCGACCAGGTGCGGCGGCGGCGTGACGTGGGACGCGTAGCCGGTCCCCCGCGAGGGGTAGAGACGGACGCGCCGCGGCGCCAGGTACGCGCGCAGGTCGGCGGCGAGGTCACGTGCCGATCGGTCGTCGGCGCTCACGAGCAGCGCCGGCCGCCCGGAGAGCCCGCGGTCGTCCTCGAGCAGGGTCGCGAGGAGCAGCGGCCGCAGGGTCGTCGAGGCGCGCAGGGTGGCTGCCTCGCCCCCCTCCGCCGCGTCGCGCACCTGCCCGGCGAGCGCGTGAAGGCGCTCGTTCTCGGCGGCGATCTCGATCAGGGGACGCAGGCTCATGGGCAGCGAAAGCGCCCGGATCGGGCGATCCGGGCCGAGCGTTCGATTCTACGAGTCGCGCGAAGGCAGTCCGGGTCCCGAGCGCTGCCACTCGACCTGACCCTCGCCCTCGACGCGGGAGCGGACCTCGACGTTGTCCCACTCGTGCAGCATCCGCTTGAGGCGGGCGACCGCCTGCGGCGGGTGGGCGGCGACCTTTGCGGCCAGGTCGAGGGCGGCATCCTCGGTCGCGGCCGCCGGTGCGACCTTGTTGACGAGCCCGAGCCGCAGCGCCTCGTCGGCGCCGATCGTGCTCGAACTGAGCAGCAGGTACTTGGCAGCGGCGAGGCCGCAGAGAGTGACCAGGCGCGCCGGCCCGACCGGCACCCCGAGCGCCGCGCCGGGGAAGCGCAGCCGCAGGTTGGAGCCGGCGACACGCATATCGCAGCCGATCGCGATCTCAGCGCCGCCCCCGACCACATCGCCGTGGCAGACCGCGATCGTCGGCTTCGGGAAGGCGACGATCGCGTCGTAGAGATCTGCGAAGAGCTGCATGCGCCGCACCTTGCCCTCGTCGTCGAGCTCCTCCTTGACGTCGGCGCCGGCCGAGAGGCCCATGTGGTCAGCCGAGCTGATCACCAGTACCCGCACCGCGTCGTCGCCGCGGGCAACGGCGAGCCGCTCCAGCATCTCGACCAGCATCTGCGTGTCGATCGCGTTGCGGGCCTGCGGACGCTCGAGCCGCAGCACGGCGACGCCAGCGGCGTCTGCCTCGTATGACGTGCGCTGGTTCGCGCTCTCGTCAGTCATCGGCGGGGGAACCTAGCCGTTCGACCAGGCGCTCGGCCTCGTCGGCGGCGCGCCCGATCAGCGCCTCGACCTCCTCGCGCCGCTCGCGGAAGCGACCGAGCACGTGGGCCGAGACGATCTCCGGGTCGGTCGAGTCGGGG
>DATABM010000064.1:0-5937 GCA_036259555.1 Solirubrobacterales bacterium | reverse complement strand
GGAGCGCCTGCTCGAGGTCGCCGACCGCCATCGCGACTGGCCGATGCCCGGCTACACCCACCTCCAGCGCGGCCAGTCGGTCTACCTCGGCCACCACCTGCTCGCCTACTTCTGGATGCTCGCCCGCGACGTCCTCCGCTTCCAGTTCGCGCTCGACAGCGCCAGCGTGATGCCGCTCGGCTCTGGCGCGCTGGCCGGCGTCAACTGGGAGATCGACCGTGGCGCGGTTGCGGAGGACCTCGGCTTCGAACACGTCAGCCGCAACTCGATCGACGGCGCCTCCAACCGCGACTTCGTCCTCGACTACCTGAACGCCGCGGCGACCTGCTCGATGCACCTCTCGCGGCTCGGCTCGGAGATCGTGATCTGGTCGAGCACCGAGTTCGGCTTCTGCGAGCTCGACGAGTCGTTCTCCTCGGGCTCGAGCATCATGCCGCAGAAGGTGAACCCCGACTCGGCCGAGCTGCTGCGCGCCAAGAGCCCCCGTGTCGCCGCCAGCCACCTGACCCTGCTCGGCACGATGCACGCACTGCCGCTCACCTACGGCAAGGACATGCAGGAGGACAAGGAGCCGCTCTTCGACGCGATCGACACCGTCGAGGCCTGCCTCGACGCGACCGAGGGGATGCTGGCCGGAATCGAGTTCGACCGGGCGCGGCTCGAGGCCGCCTCCGGCGACGAGATGCTCGCCGCGACCGAGATTGCCGACCTGCTCGTCCGCAAGGGGGTTCCCTTCCGCGAGGCGCATGGGATCGTCGGCGGCTTGGTGCGTGACGCGGTCGAGCGGGGAGTGCCGCTCTCCGAGCTGACCCCGGAGGAGCTGCGGGGACGCTCCGAGCACCTCGACGACTCCTTCTACGACGTGCTGAGGCGCGAGAGCTGGCTGGAGTCGAAGCGGATCGAGGGCGGCACCGCTTCCGGCGCCCTCAAGGCGCAGATTCAGCTGGGGCGCGAGACGCTCGCGGCGGTCGAGTCGAGGGTCGCCGCCGGGCGATCGTGAGCGCCGCCGCGCGCGAGCGGCTCGGCGTCGAGTTCTTCGCGCGCTCCGTCCACCAGGTCGCCCGCGACCTGGTCGGCTGCCGCCTCTTCTACGAGGGCCGCGGCGGCGTGGTCGTCGAGACCGAGAGCTACGAGCGCGACGATCCCGCATGTCACGCTTACGTGGGCCTGACGCGCCGCACCGAGGTCCTCTTCGGGCCGCCCGGCCGCGCCTACGTCTACCTCTCCTACGGCATCCACAGCCTGCTCAACGCGGTCGCCGAACCGGAGGGAGAGGCCGCCGCAGTGCTGTTCCGGGCGATCGAGCCGACGCACGGGGCGGAGGAGATGCGGGCGCGGCGCGGCCCTCGGCCCGACGCCGAGCTCTGCTCGGGCCCAGGGAAGCTGACCGAGGCCCTCGGCATCTCGCTGGCGGACAACGGCGCCGACCTGACCCGCGATCCCTTCCTGCTTCTTCCGCGCGAGTCCAACTGGGAGGGCGACATCGTCGCGAGCCCCCGGGTCGGCATCACCAAAGCCGTCGACCGCCCCTGGCGCTTTTCCATGGCTGGCAACCCGCACGTCTCGAGGCCGCGGTCGGTGGGGGCCCCTCCCGGCAGGACCTCCACTTGACTTTTCCGAAGGCAGGTAGCGGCTGTCCGTAGGCCCCGCCGCGGAAAAAGCACAAGACGTTTCGGCCCTACCGGGAGGGCCTCAGCCCGGCGCGCCGAGCCCGCCGCCGGTTTCAGGGGCAGATTCGGGAGCGGCTTCAGGAGCTGATTCTTCCGGAGCTTCTGCTTCCGGTTCGGGTTCGGCCTGCGGTTCGGATTCAAGGCCTTCCGGTTCAGGTGCGGATTCGACGCTTTCTTCCGGGGCGACGTAGGAGTCGTCTTCGCCGGAGCTGGAGCTCTCGCCGTCCTCCGACTCCTCGGCGCTCTCGCGCTCGGCGGCGTTCTCGGCCTGGATCTCCTCCCAGGCGGAGATCACGGAGGCCCAGATCAACGCGGGGAAGGTGCCGCCGTCGACCGGGCCGCCCGAGAACTCGGTCAGCATCGGCGTCAGCGTGTCCGCGTAGCCGACCCAGACGCAGGCGGTCACCTCGTCAGTGGCGCCGCAGAACCAGGCATCGCCGTTGTCGTCGGTGGTGCCGGTCTTGCCCCACTGGCTTTCGTCGCCGATGTCGGCCCGGGTCCCGGTGCCGCTGGTGATCACGCTGCGCAGGATCGACTTCGTTTCCTGCGCGACGTCCTCCGGCAGAACCTGTCTGTGGAGCGAGTCGTTGTCGCCGCCCTTGATCAGGTCGCCGTCCTGGTCGGTGACTTCGGTGAAGGCGATCGGCGTGCGGCCGGGATCTGGCGCAAGCGTCCCGCTGACCCGGTCGCCGTCGTTGGCGATCGTCGAGAACACGTAGGTCCACTCCAGCGGCGTCACGCCTTCCTCGAGGCCGCCGAGGACCATCGCCGGATTGGTCGAGAGATGGGTCTGGGCGCCGAGCCGGTGCGCGGTGCGGGCGATCGCCCGCGGGCCGCCGGCGATGCTTTCCAGGCCGACCTGGGCGTAGATCGAGTTGTCGGAGTAGGTCGTCGCGGTCGCCAGCGAGGCAGAGCCGAGGTAGCTGTCGCCGTAGTTCTTGACCTCGAAGTATTCCTTGTCCTTCTTGCCGAACGTGAAGACTTTTTCTTCTGAGGCGTAGACGGTTTCGGGCGAGATGCCCTGCTGGAGGGCGGTCGCGAGGATGATCGGCTTGATCGACGAGCCGGGCTGGCGGTGGCCGAGGGTCGCCAGGTTGAAGGGCTTCTCGTCGAAGTCCGGGCCGCCGATCATCGCCTTGATGCCGGCGTTGTCGTTGTCGATCACGACCAGCGACGCGGTGGGACCCAATTCGCCGAGGTAGCTCGAGACCGTTTCTTCCGCCGCGTGCTGGAGGTCGAGGTCGAGCGTCGTCTTGACTTTGAGGCCGCCGAAGAAGGTCTTGGCGGCCCCGTAGCGGTCGACCAGCTGCTGGCGCAGCCAGGAAGTGAAGTAGGGCGCTTCAGAGTCGAGCGTCGGGGGCTGGATCTCATCGGGCGCCGGCAGCGCCTGCTTGGTCCCTTCCTCGAACTGCTCTTCGGTTATGTAGCCCTGTTCGTGCATCCTTTCCAGGACGAGGTTGCGTCGCGCCTGCGCGTTTTCGGGGAAGAACTTGGGGTCGTAGGCAGACGGCGAGGCGATCACGCCGGCGAGCAGCGCCGCCTCCCAGGGCTCGAGCACCGAGGCGCAGGGCTCGGCCTCGGTACCGCAGCCGGGGTGGGCGGCGCCGAAGAAGGTGCGCGCCGCGGCCTCGATGCCGTAGGCGCCCTCGCCGAAGTAGATCGTGTTGAGGTACTCGGTGAGGATCTTGTCCTTGCTCCAGCGCTGCTCGAGGCGATAGGCGAGCACCGCCTCGCGGAACTTCTGGAAGAGGGTGCGGCTCTGCTGGGCGGCCAGCGCGTCTTTTATGAACTGCTCGGTGATCGTGGAGGCGCCCTGCGCGGCGCTGCGGCTCATGATGTCTTTGACGAGGGCCCGCCCGATGCCCTGGAAGTCGACGCCCTCGTGCTCGTAGAAGCGCGCGTCCTCGATCGCGACGACCGCGTTCTTCATGTTGGGCGAGATCTCGCCGGACTCGAGCAGGATCTTGTTCTGGTTGCTGGTCAACGTCCCGATCGGCTCGCCGGTCGCGTCGAAGACTTCGCTGTTCTTGGACGCCTTGTAGCGGGCGAAGTCGTAGATGTCGGGGAGCTGCTGGGAAACGGCGACGACCATCCCGAAGACCATCGAGAAGACGGCAAGCGCGCTGAGACCGATCAGGACGAAGAGCACGCGCAGCTTCTTGAGGCGCGGCCTGGCGCGCGGCGTGGGGGAGACCGGCGGAGGCGGTGGCGGGACCGTTCCGCCCGGCCGGCGGGGCTTTTGTCGCAGGGCCGGCATCTAGGCTGGATACAGCGAGGCCCGGGGCGAACTTCGAGCCGCCGAGCGGAGGCGGCAGTCTAGCATTCGGCCGTGAGGGCGGAACGAGCGAGCGAGCGTCTCTGACTCCGCGCGCAACCGGTGAAGCGCGATGATGTGTCGATGACCGACCTGGCGCGTAACGCCGTCGACGTGCTGCCTGACGGGAGGCTGGAGGAGCAGCTGGCGAGCGGCCGGCCGTTGCGGATCAAGTTCGGGATCGACCCGACGACCGCGGACGTCCATCTCGGCCATGCCGTGCCGCTCGAGAAGCTCCGCGAGTTCCAGGCGGAGGGCCACACCGTCGTCCTGATAATCGGCGATTTCACGGCCCGCATCGGCGATCCGAGCGGCCGCTCCGCGCAGCGGCCGGTGCCCAGCGCCGAGGAGGTTGAGACGAATGCCGCGACCTACCAGGAGCAGGCCTTCAAGGTGCTCGACCGCGACCGCACGGAGGTGCGCTTCAACAGCGAGTGGCTGCGGATGGAGCCCGACGCCCTGCTCGGCCTGCTCGCCACGACCACGGTGGCCCGCCTGCTCGAGCGCGACGACTTCCAGCGGCGGATGGCGGCGAACGCGCCGATCGCCGCCCTCGAGCTGCTCTACCCGCTCCTGCAGGGCTATGACTCGGTGGCGGTCGAGGCCGACGTCGAGCTGGGGGGGACCGACCAGAAGTTCAATCTGCTCTTCGGGCGCGACATGCAGACGACGCACGGGCAGCCGCCGCAGTCGATCCTGACGATGCCGATCCTGGTTGGGACCGACGGCGTCCAGAAGATGAGCAAGTCGCTCGGCAACTACGTCGGGGTGACCGAGGCGCCGGAGGAGATGTTCGGCAAGCTGATGCGCATTCCCGACGAGGCGATGGAGCAGTACTTCCAGCTGCTGCTCGGCTCGGAGGTCCCGACGGGCCCACCCAACGAGGCCAAGCGGGAGCTGGCCCGCCGCATCGTCGAGCGCTTCCACGATGGGTCGGCCGCCGGAGCGGCGGAGGAGCACTTCGACCGCCTCTTCGTGCGCCACGAGGCGCCCGACGACGTCGAGGAGGTCGCGATCGACCCGTTCCTCGGCGCCGACGGCGGGCAGGTGCACATGCCGAACTTGCTGCGGGGCCTCTTCGAGATCAGCACGAGTGAGGCCCGCCGGCTGATCGAGCAGGGCGGCGTGAAGGTCGACGGCGAGCCGCTCCCGGCCGGCGCGCTCGATCTGCCGTCGGAAGAGCTCGACGGGCGGATCATCCAGATCGGCAAGCGGCGCTTTCGGCGCCTGCGGGCGTCGGCTTGACGGCGCCGCACGCCTTCGGGCCGGCAGGCACGCCGCCGTGCCTGCACCCGCTTGCATTCCGCCGTCACAGCGCTATACTCCTTCGTCCCTCTGGGGCAGGCCCGAGCCTGCTTCATGCGCGAAGGGCGGCGAAACCCGCCGCAGAGGCGCAGCGGTCTTTGAAAACTGAGCAGCGTGCACTCCGCAGGCCCGACGAGGCCGCGGAGATGTTTGAGCCCGATCCGCTCGGCTCGTCAGCGTGCCGAGCGGTCTGATTTACCCGTCATGCCGGTCGCCGAGTTTGTGTACCCGGTGACCTGCCAGGCATGACGACTCTCTGAGAGAAGTACCTTCACGGAGAGTTTGATCCTGGCTCAGGACGAACGCTGGCGGCGTGCTTAACACATGCAAGTGGTGCGACGAACCAGGGCTTGCCCTGGGGCAAAGCCGCGAACGGGTGAGTAACACGTGAGTAACCTGCCCAGATGATCGGGACAACCCGGGGAAACCCGGGCTAATACCGAATGTGGCGAACAGGCGTAAGCCGGTTCGCTAAAGGAAGCTTCGGCCTCCGCATTGGGAGGGGCTCGCGGCCCATTAGCTTGTTGGTGGGGTAACGGCCTACCAAGGCAACGATGGGTAGCTGGTCTGAGAGGACGATCAGCCACACTGGGACTGAGACACGGCCCAGACTCCTACGGGAGGCAGCAGTGGGGAATCTTGCGCAAT
>DATABM010000063.1:0-5635 GCA_036259555.1 Solirubrobacterales bacterium | reverse complement strand
TTGAGCACCCTAGGGGTGCTCAACTACCGGCGGGTCTAGAGTCCCGGCCCATGGCAGACGCCCCCCGCATAGTCCTGCTGCCCGGCGACGGGATCGGGCCCGAGATCGTCACGGCGACGCGCCGCCTGCTGGAGGGGCTCGGCGAGTTCGAGTTCGACGAGCGGCTGGTCGGCGGTGCCTCGATCGACGCCCACGGGACGGCGCTCACCGACGAGGTGCTGGAGACCTGCCGGGGCGCCGACGCGGTGCTGCTCGGCGCCGTCGGCGGCCCCAAGTGGGACACGACCGATCCGGACAAGCCGCGACCCGAGCAGGGCCTGCTCGGCCTGCGGAAGGGCATGGGCCTCTACGCCAACCTGCGGCCGGTGCGGCCGAGCCGTGCCCTGGTCGGCTCGAGCCCCCTGCGCGAGGAGCGGATCGCCGGCACCGACCTGCTCGTCGTGCGCGAGCTGACCGGCGGCATCTACTTCGGCGACAGCGGACGCGACGGCGACTCGGCCCACGACACCTGCGTCTACTCGGCCGCTGAGATCGAGCGGATCTCGCATACCGCCTTCCAGGCGGCGACCCGTCGCGCCGACGCGAGCGGCCGCAAGGCCCGCGTCACCTCGGTGGACAAGGCCAACGTGCTCGAGACCTCGCGGCTCTGGCGCGAGGTCGTCAACCGTGTGGCGCCCTCCTACCCGGAAGTCGAACTCGACCACCTGCTGGTCGACAACGCGGCCATGCAACTCGTCTCCCGCCCGGCCGACTTCGACGTGATCCTCACCGAGAACCTGTTCGGCGACGTGCTCAGCGACGAGTCGGCGATGCTGACGGGGTCGCTGGGGATGCTGCCGTCGGCCAGCCTCGGCGCCGACGGCGAGCCGGGCCTCTTCGAGCCCGTACACGGCTCCGCCCCCGACATCGCCGGCAGGGGTGTCGCCAACCCGCTCGCAACCTTCCTCAGCGCCGCGATGATGCTGCGCCACGGCCTCGACCGCCCGGCCGACGCCGAGCGGATCGAGACCGCTGTCGACGCTGTCCTCGAGCGCGGCCTGCGCACCGCCGATCTGCTCAGCGGCGCCGTCGCGCCGCCGCCGCTGGCCAAGGACCCGAGTCCGGAAACCGAAGTCGGCACCGAGGCGATGACGGAGGCGGTGCTGGCCGAGCTCTGACTCGGGCTTTCCCGTCCATCGGGCATACTTTCCGGGGATGGAGACTGCCGACCTGATCTGGCATAACGGCGAGTTCGTGCCGTGGGAGGACGCCAAGGTGCACGTGCTCAGCCATGCGCTGCACTACGGCACCGGCGTCTTCGAGGGCATCCGCTGCTACGAGACCGAGCGCGGCCCGGCCGTCTTCCGCCACCGCGACCACCTCGACCGGCTCGCCAAGTCGGCTGAGCTCTACTACCTGGAGCTCCCGTATTCGACCGACGAGATCGCGGCCGCGACCAAGGAGTTGATCGGCCGCTGCGGGCTGCGTTCCTGCTATATCCGCCCGCTTGCCTTCCGCGGTTACGGCAACCTGGGCCTCTACGCGACCGATGCCCCGATCGACGTGATCGTCGCCGCCTTCCCGTGGGGCGCCTACCTCGGCGAGGAGGGCCAGAAGCACGGAATCCGCGCCAAGGTCTCGAGCTGGCGGCGGATCAGCCCCGGCGGCTCGATCCCGCACGCCAAGGCCTCCGGCTCCTACCTCAACTCGATCCTCGCCAAGACCGAGTCGCAGAAGGCCGGCTACGAAGAGGCGCTGCTGCTCGACGAGCGCGGCTTCGTCTGCGAGGGCTCTGGCGAGAACATCTTCCTGGTTCGCGACGGCGAGATAGTCACGCCGCCGCACGTGGCCTCGATCCTCGACGGGATCAACCGCAGATCGGTGATCCAGATCGCCCGCGACCTCGGCTACACGGTGGTCGAGCGCGACGTCGCCAGGGCCGAGCTGTACCTGGCCGAGGAGGTCTTCCTGACCGGCACCGCCGCCGAGCTGGTCCCGGTCCGCGAGATCGACGACCACCCGCTCGGCGAGCCGGGCGAGGTCACCCGTCACCTGCAGTCGAAGTTCTTCGACGCGCTGCACGGCCGGGCCGATGAGTACCTGGAGTGGCTCGACTTCGTCGAGGCCGGAGCTGGGCGAATTACCCCTGCCGCCTAGCGGCTGGCGCGCCCCTGCGCAGGCTCCCCTCGACCCTTGGCTAGAAAGGCAGCATCAATGGAACAGGTAAAGCTCTACGACACGACCCTGCGGGACGGGATGGGCGGACCGGGCATGTCGCTTTCGGTCGGAGAGAAGCTCAAAGTCGTCCACGTCCTCGACGAGCTCGGCGTGCAGTTCGTCGAGGCCGGCTTCCCGAGCTCGAACCCGAAGGAAGCCGAGCTCTTCGATCGACTCTCCGAGTTGGAGCTGGAGCAGGCGACGATCTGCGCCTTTGGGATGACCCGCCGTCGAGACCGCCGCGCCGAGGACGATGAGGCGCTCGCGGTGCTGGTCGGCTCCTTCGCCCCGGTCGTCTGCCTGGTCGGCAAGAGCTGGCGGCTGCACCTCGAGAAGGTGATCAAGGTTTCCGAGGAGGAGAACCTGGCGATGATCGGCGAGTCGATCTCCTTTTGCCGGGACAGCGGCAAGCGACCTTTCTTCGACGCCGAGCACTTCTTCGACGGCTACCGGGACGACCCCGGCTTCGCGCTCGAATGCGTGCGGGCCGCAGCCGACGCCGGCGCCGAGAACGTCACCCTCTGCGACACCAACGGCGGCAGCCTGCCGGGCTTCGTCGCCGAGACGACCGCCGCCGTGGTCGATGCGCTGGGCGACGGCGTCGAGGTCGGCATCCACACCCACAACGACGCCGAGTGCGCGGTGGCCAACAGCCTCGCGGCGGTGGAAGCCGGCGCCAGGCTCGTGCAGGGCACCGTCAACGGGTACGGCGAGCGCTGTGGCAACGCCAACCTCGCCTCGATCCTGCCGGCCCTGCAGCTGAAGATGGGCTTCGAGGTGGCCTCGCCCGAGCGGCTCGCCTCGCTGACCCCGACGAGCCACTACCTCGACGAGCTATGCAACATGACCCCGTACCCCGACCGACCCTATGTCGGTCGCAACGCGTTCGCCCACAAGGCGGGGATGCACGCGGCCGGCGTAGCGGCCGACGCCACCACCTTCGAGCACCTCGACCCGGCGACCGTCGGCAACCAGCGCCAGATCCTCGCTTCCGAGCTGGCCGGAAAGGCGACCGTGCGCACGCAGGCCGAGCAGGTCGGGTTCCAGCTCGACGACGAGACCGCGGCGCGGGCCGTCGAGCGGCTCAAGGAGCGAGAGCACCGGGGCTACCACTACGAGGCCGCGCCCGCCTCCTTCGAGCTGCTCCTGCGCCGTGAGGCAGGCAGCTACCGACCGCTGTTCGAGCTCGAGAGCTATCGCGTCATCACCTCGAAGAAGGAGGAAGGCGAAGCTGAGACCGAGGCGACGATCCGCGTCCACGTCAACGGCGAGCGGCAGGTCTGCTGGGCGGTCGGGAACGGGCCGGTCAACGCGCTCGACAGAGCGCTGCGCAAAGCGCTCGCCGGGCACTACCCAGAGCTCTCCGACGTCGAGCTGACCAACTACAAGGTCCGCATCCTCGACGAGAGCCACGGCACGGGCGCCGTCACGCGGGTCCTGCTCGACTCGACCGACCACGAGCGCGAGTGGGGGACGATCGGCGTCTCGGAGAACATCATCGAGGCGTCCTGGGAGGCGCTCGTCGACTCTCTGGAGTACGCCTTCCAACCTCGCAAGTAGGCTGCCGCGGGTGACCGAACCGATTCCGCTCGCGCGTCCGGAGATCGGCGCGCGCGAGGAGGAGCTGACGCTG
The DNA here is from genome assembly GCA_036259555.1 of Solirubrobacterales bacterium. GTDB lineage: Bacteria > Actinomycetota > Thermoleophilia > Solirubrobacterales > 70-9 > VRUE01. The sequence continues at coordinate 1,806 of DATABM010000063.1, read as the reverse complement.
GAGGTGCTGCGCTCCGGCCGGCTCTCGCTTGGTCCGGTGGGCGAGCGCTTCGAGCGCGAGTTCGCGGCATGGCTCGGGGTCGAGGACGCGGTCGCCGTCTCGAGCGGCACGACCGCGCTTCACCTGGGTGTGCGAGCACTCGGCTGGGGGGTCGGCGACGAGGTCCTGACCAGCCCCTTCAGCTTCGTCGCCTCTGCCAACTGCCTGCTCTACGAGGGCGCCAAGCCGGTCTTCTGCGACGTCGACCCCGAGACGCTCGACCTCGATCCGGCCGCGGTCGAGGCGGCGCTCGGCGAGCGCAGCGCCGGGATCCTGCCGGTCCACATCTTCGGCTACCCCGCCGCCATGCACGAGCTGGAGGCGATCGCCGCCCGGCGCGCACTCGGAGTCCTCGAGGACGCCTGCGAGGGGCTGGGCGCGGTCGACGCCGACGGCCGCAAGGTAGGCACGCGCGGCAATCTCGCGACCTTCGCCTTCTACGCCAACAAGCAGCTGACGACCGGGGAGGGGGGGATGATCATCCCCACCGACGGCGAGATCGCCTCCCGGCTGCGCTCCGAGCGCAACCAAGGCCGCGCCCCTGACATGGGCTGGCTCGACCACGGCGGGCTCGGCTTCAACTACCGCCTCTCGGACGTGGCCGCCGCGCTCGGCGTCGCCCAGCTGGAGAAGCTCGACACGATGCTGGCGCGCCGCGAGTCGCTTGCCTCTCTGTACGCCGTCGGCCTCGCCGGAATCGACGGGCTGCGGATCCCCGGTGCCGGTCGCGGCCACGAGCGACGCAGCTGGTTCGTCTACGTGGTCCAACTGCCGGAGGGCGCGGATCGCGACGCGACGATCGAGCGCCTCGGCGCACGCGGGGTCGCCAGCAAGGCGTACCTGCCCTGCATCCACCTCTTTCCGCACCTGCGCGAGCTTGGCTACCGCGAGGGTCAGTTCCCGGTCGCAGAAGCCGCCTCCGCGCGGTCGCTGGCGCTGCCCTTCTTCACGACGATGACTGAGTCGCAGGTGGCGCGGGTGTGCGAGGCTCTCGCCGAATCGCTCCGCTGATGTCGCGTTTCCGCAAAGACCCCGACCCTCGCTTCTGGCGGCTCAACCGCTCGCTGCCCTTCGACTGGCAGCTGGCGCCCTACGACATCGATCAGTCGAAGGCTCACGCCCGCGGCCTCTGCGGGATCGGAGTGCTGAGCGACGAGGAGCTGGAGCAGATCTGCGACGGCCTGGATCGGGTGCGCGAGCGGATCGGTGCCCACGGCTTCGCGTTCGAGGACTCCGACGAGGACATCCACATGGCGATCGAGCGGCTGCTCGGCGAGGAGATCGGACCGCTGGCCGGCAAGCTGCACACGGGGCGCTCCCGCAACGACCAGGTCGCCACCGACGTGGCGATGGTGGTTCAAGCGCACTCGCTGCGGGCGATCGAGCTCTCCGGAGCGGCTATGGCCCGGCTGCTGGAGCTGGCCGAACGCCACCGCGACTGGCCGATGCCCGGCTACACCCACCTCCAGCGGGCCCAGCCCGTCTACCTCGGCCACCACCTGCTCGCTTACTTCTGGATGCTGGCCCGCGACGTGCTGCGCTTCCAGTTCGCGCTCGACAGCGCCTCGGTGATGCCGCTCGGCTCGGGTGCGCTCGCCGGCGTGGGCTTCCCGGTCGACCGCGCGATGGTGGCGAAGGAGCTCGGCTTTCGCCGGCCCACGCCGAACAGCCTCGACGCCGTCGGGAGCCGCGACGCCCTGGTCGACTACCTGCACTTCGCGGCCCAGCTCGGGGTTCACCTGTCGCGCCTCGGCGCCGAGCTGGTGG
>DATABM010000062.1:0-23596 GCA_036259555.1 Solirubrobacterales bacterium | reverse complement strand
CGTCGACCACCGCTTCGGCGACTTTGGGGGCGACTTCACGGTTGAAGACGCTGGGGATGATGTAGTCCTCGGCGAGGTCGGCCTCGGAGACCGCTATCGCGATCCCCTTGGCGGCGATCACCGACGAGATGAAGCTGGCCGCCGCCAAGGGGATCGCCGAAGTCGTCACCGAGGACGACCTCGCCGAGGACTACATCATCCCCAGCGTCTTCAACCGCGAAGTCGCACCCAAGGTCGCCGACGCGGTGGTCGAAGAGGCCAAGCGCGACGGAATCGCCTGGCTCAACGACGAGACCGGGACCTTCGCCACGGTCGAGGCGAGCTAGCCGGTGCGAGTCCTCGTCACCGGCGCCAGCGGCCTGATCGGCTCGGCGCTCTGTGACGCGCTCTTCGCCCGCGGCGACGACGTCGTCGGCCTCACCCGCGACCCCTCGCGCGCCCGCGCCGCCAACCCGCGGGTGACCTGGCAAAAGTGGGAGCCGACGCTGGAACGGCCCGACCCGGCGGCCTTCGAGGGGGTCGAAGGGGTCGTCCACCTGCTCGGCGAGCGGATCGACCAGAAATGGACCGTCGAGTCGAAGCAGCGGATCATGGAGAGCCGGCGCCAGGGGACCCACAACCTGGTGCAGGCGATCGAGGCGCTGCCCAACCCGCCGAAGGTGGTGGTCAGCCAGTCGGCGGTCGGGTACTACGGCGACCGCGGCTCCGACGAAGTCGACGAGCGCGACGGCCCCGGCTCCAGCTTCGACTCCGAGGTCGTGAAGGTCTGGGAGGGCGCCGCGCACGAGCTCGACCCCACCGACGTGCGCCTGGTGATCGTCCGCAGCGGCCAGGTGCTGACGCCGGAGGGCGGGATGCTGAAGGAGATGCTGACGCCGTTCAAGCTCGGCGTCGGCGGCCCGCTCGCCGGCGGTGACCAGTACCTCTCCTGGATCCACATCGACGACGAGATCGGGATCCTGCTCTGGGCCCTCGACAACGATGGAGTGAGGGGGACCATCAACGCCACCGCGCCCTATCCCGCCACCAACAAGGACTTCTCGAAGGCGCTGGGCCGCGCCCTCAACCGCCCCGCGGTGATGCCGGTGCCGGGGCTCGTCCTCGACCTCAAATACGGCCGGGAGTTCGGCCGAGTCCTGCGCGGTGGCCAGCGGGTGATCCCGAAGCGCACCCGCGAGCTCGGATACGAGTTCAAGTACCCGCAGCTCGACGAGGCGCTGAGCGACCTTCTCTAGTAGGCGTCCCGCGCGAGCACGTCGGCGGGGCCCTCGATCCAGATCCGCACGTGGTCACCTGGGTGCCAGGCGGGGAAGCCGAGCCGACGGGCGCGGACGATGCGGCCGGAGGGGAGGCGCAGCTCGATCAGCTGATCGTGGCCGTAGAAGTTGCGCGAGACGACCGTAGCGTTCTGGCTGCGGCGGTCAGGAGGCTCGGCCGTACCGACGGCCACCGACTCCGGGCGGATCAGGACGTCGACGTCGCCGTGCAGCCGGTTGCGGTTGGGCAGGCGGCCCAGCTCGCAGCTGACCGATCCGTTCTCCGCCGTGCCCGGCAGGACCTCGACCTCGCCGAGGAAGCCGGCCACCCAGCGCGAGGCGGGGCGGGAGTAGACCTCCTCCGGCGTGCCCACCTGTTTGATCCGGCCCTCGTTCATCACCGCGACGACGTCGGCGACGCTGAGCGCCTCCTCCTGGTCGTGGGTGACGAAGACCGAGGTCACGCCCTGGGCGTCGAGGATCTCGCGCGCCTCGCGGCGGACCTTCTCGCGCAGGCCGGCGTCGAGGTTCGAGAACGGCTCGTCGAGCAGGACCGCGCGCGGCTCGGCGATCAGGGCCCGCGCCAGCGCCACCCGCTGCTGCTGGCCGCCCGAGAGCTCGTGCGGGTGCCGCTCCCCCAACCCGCCGAGGCCGACCGTCTCCAGCATCGCCTCGACCCGCGCTCCGTCCGGGCGGCGGCCCAGGCCATAGCCGACGTTGCCTGCGACGTCGAGGTGGGGGAAGAGGGCGTAGTCCTGGAAGACCATTCCGATGCGGCGCCGCTCGGGGGGCAGCGAGCGGCGCGGGGTCGAGACCGTCTCCGCGCCGATCTCCACGCTGCCGTCGTCAGGCGTCTCGAGGCCGGCGATCAGGCGCAGCGTCGTCGTCTTGCCGCAGCCGCTGGGGCCGAGCAGGGCGCACGTCGCGCCCGGCTCGATCTCGAGCTCGATGCCGTCGACCGCGACGACGTCGCCATAGGACTTGCGCAGGTCACGGAGGCGCAGAGCGGCGCCCCGGCCACCGTCGGCTATGTCAGAACCTCGATCCACAAGCGGAGAACCTAAGATTAGGGCAACCTAACTCGCTCTCCCCAGAAGGCAGGCAGATGAAGGAACTCCTACGCCAGCGGCGGCATCCCCTTGCGGTCGCCACGCTCACCGCCGCGCTCGCGCTCAGCGGCTGCGGCTTCGACACCGAAAGCTCCGGCGGCGGCCCCGGCGAGCCCGGGACCGACGGCATCACCCTGTACTCGGGCCGGATTCCGGCCGCGATCGGCGGCGCGGTCGACCGCTACGAGGCGGCTGCGGACCGCGACGTCTCGGTCCGCTACGCGGATACGGCCGATCTGGCGGCAACGCTGGTCGAGGAGGGCGACGCCTCGCCCGCCGACGCCTTCTTCGCCCAGGAGCCCGGCGCGATCGGAGCGGTCGCCGACGCGGGACTGCTGACGCGGCTCTCCGCGGACATCCTGGCGATGGTGCCGGCGCGTTACCGCGATCCCCGGGGCCGCTGGGTCGGGGTGACGGGTCGCGCCCGCGTCATCGCCTACAACCGCGAGGCGGTGCGGCGCGCCGAGCTACCCCCCTCGCCGTTCGGTCTCACCGCGCCGGAGTGGCGTGGCCGGGTGGGCTGGGCCCCGGCCAGCGACAGCATGCAGGAGTACGTGACCGCGCTCCGCGGTCGTTACGGCGACGAGCGGACGCGCGAGTGGCTCGAAGCGATGATCGCCAACGACGCCGTCGATTTCCCCGACAACGTCGCGATCCGCGACGCGATCGCACGCGGCGAGATCGATGCTGGCCTGATCAACCACTATTACGTCGCCCAGGCGATCGCCGCCGAGGGCGAGGACTACCCGGTCGAGGTCTACTTCGCGCCGGAGGGGCTCGGCTCGCTGATGCTGCTGACCAGCGTCGGGGTGCTCGACTCCAGCGAGCGCAAGGCCGAAGCGCTCGAGTTCGTGCGCTCGCTGCTGGAAGCGCCGAGCCAGGAGTTCTTCACGACGAGCTCGAAGGAGTACCCACTCGCCCGCGGCGCCGAGCCGGACCCCTCGCTGCGGGTGCCGCTGGCGGAGATCCCGAACGTCAGCGGCGAGCTGGTCGAGCTCGAGCAGCTGCAGGCGACGATCGAGCTGATGCAGGAAGCCGGAGCGCTCTAGTGGACGACGCGCCGTGACTGCGACCAGGCCGGCGCCCCCCTGGCTGACCGCGGCCGGACTGTTGGTGGCCGCCGCCGCCGTCCTGCCCGCCGCCTACCTGTTCTTCGTCGTCGCCGGCGATCTCGGCGACGCGCTCGCCGACGCGCTCACCTCGCGCACCGCCGGGATCCTGGCTCGCACCCTCGGCCTGGCGGCGGCGGTGACCGCGACGGCGGTGGCGATCGCGTTGCCGGTCGGTTGGCTGACCGTGCGCACCGACCTGCCCGGTCGCCGGGTCTGGGCGGTGCTCTGCACGCTGCCGCTGGTCATCCCGAGCTACGTCGGCGCATACCTCTTCGTCGCCGCGCTCGGCCCGAACGGCATGCTGCAGGACGCGCTCGGGGTCGAGCGGTTGCCGTCGATCTACGGCTTCGGTGGCGCCTGGCTCGTGCTCAGCCTCTTCACCTATCCGCTCGTGCTGCTGCCGCTGCGGGGCGCCCTGCGCCGCATCGACCCACAGCTCGAGGACGCGGCGCGGGCGATGGGCCGCGGGCCGCTGGCGGTCTTCCGCACGGTGGTGATGCCGCAGCTGTGGCCCGTGCTCGCGGCCGGCGGGCTGCTGGTTGCGCTCTACGTGGTGAGCGACTTCGGCGCCGTCTCGCTGCTGCGGTTCGACTCCTTCACGCGCGAGATCTACGTCGCCTACAAGTCGAGCTTCGACCGCACCGCGGCGGCGAGCCTCGGTGCCGTCCTCGTCCTCGTCATGTTCGGGCTGCTGCTGCTCAGCTCGCGGCTGCGGTCGGCGAAGGTCGTGCACCGGCTCGGGCCGGGGGCCCTGCGGCCAGCACGTCCCTACCGGCTGGGGCGCTGGCGCTGGCCGGCACTCGCCTTCTGCGCGGTCGTCGTCTCAGTCGCCTTCCTTTTGCCGGTCGCCGTGCTCCTCTACTGGGCGAGCGAGGGGATCTCGACCGGCTCGACGAGCCTTTCGCGGGCGGCGGCCCTGGGCGGCAACTCGTTCCTCGTATCCGCCGGCGCGGCGGCACTGGGAGCGGTGGCCGCTCTGGCGGTGGCGGCGCTCGCCGTGCGCCATCCGAGCCGCCTCAGCGGGCTTGTCGAGCGCGCCTCGCACGCCGGCTACGCACTGCCGGGGATCCTCGTCGCGCTGGCCCTGGTCTTCTTCGCGACCCGCCTGGCTCCGCCGCTCTACCAGACGACGTCGCTGCTGGTCATCGGGCTGACGATCCACTACCTCCCCTTGGCGATCGGGCCGATCGCCGCGGCGCTGCTGCAGGTGTCGCCGCGGATCGAGGAGGCGGCGCGTGGCTTGGGTCGGAGCCGGGCTGACGTCTTCCGCACGGTGACCGCGCCGCTCGCGCGGGGCGGCGTCCTCGCCGGGGCGGCGCTGGTCTTCCTCCACGCGATGAAGGAGCTGCCGGCGACGCTGATCCTTGCACCGCTCGGCTTCGAAACGCTCGCGACCGACATCTGGACCCAGACGAGCTTCGGCTTCTACGAGGCGAGCGCGATCCCGGCCCTGCTGCTGCTCGCCGTGGCCGCGATCCCGGTCTTTCTGCTCAGCGAGCGCGGCGCCGCCGTCCCCTGAGGACAGTGCCGCGATCGCTGTGGATCGGGGCCGGCGCTGCGCCGGCGCTGGCGGCGCTCTCGCTGCTGCTGCCCTATCAGCCGGTCTACGACCCGTGGGGCTGGCTGGTCTGGGGGCGGGAGCTGACCCGGCTCGACCTGGCGACCGCCCAGGGCATGTCCTGGAAGCCTCTGCCCGTCCTCGTCGACGCACCTCTCTCGCTCCTGGGCAGCGCGGCCCCGCTGGGCTGGCTGTTCTTGGCGCGGACCGGATGGCTGTTGGCGCCGCTGCTGGCCGCCTGGCTGGCGGTGCGGCTCGCCGGCGAGGAGATCGGCCGTTGGCGGTTCGTCGCGGCAGGACTGGCAGCCGGCTCCGTCGCCCTGACTGCCGACGCCTTCACCCCCGCGACGCGCCAGTTCAGCGGCGGGCTCTCGGAGCCGTTGCTCGTCGCCCTGGTCCTGGGCGGCGTGGCGGCCGCGCTCGCTGGCCGCTCGCGGTTGGGGCTCTGGCTGGGCTTCGGAGCTGCGCTGCTGCGACCGGAGTGTTGGCCCTTTCTCGCGATCGGGGCGGTCTGGGCGAGCCGCAGGGAACCGCACCTGCGCCCGCATGCGCTAGCGGTTGCGCTGCTCGTCCCGCTTGCCTGGTTCGTCCCCGACCTGCTCGGGGCGGGCGATCCGCTCGCCGGCTCGCGGACGGCGCGCGGCGGGCCGATCGAGCCGCTCGACGCGTTCCCCGTGCTGGGCCGGGCGCTGGCGGCGCCGCTCGCCGCCGCCTGGATCGGCGTCGCGCTGTTCCTCTTTCGGCGCGGGCGGTCGCGCGCCGACCGCGCCCTCATGCTGATTCTCGTGGGGGCGGCCGCCTGGATCGCCCTGGTCGCGGCGATGGCGGTAGCCGGCTTCGCCGGCCTGCCGCGCTTCCTCGCGCCGGCCACCGCGGCGATCGCCGTCGTCGGCGGCGTCGGCGTCGCTAGGGCGGGCGTTGCCCTCGGGGCCGGGAGACACCGGTTCGTCGCGGTCGCAACGAGCCTTGCGCTGGCCGCGGCCGCCGTGCAGCTGGGTGTCCGCTCCGCCGAAGTTCCCGCCGACCTGCGCGACGTCGACCGCCAGGCGATGCTGGTCGACGGCATGTTCGAGTTGGCCACCTGGGTCCCGAGCGAGCGGCTGTTCTATTGCGGCGACCGAATCCGACTCGCCAACCTCCTGACGCCGCCGACCGCCCTCGCCTGGAAGCTCGATCGCCCGCTCGCCTCGGTGCGGACGGTCGCACATCCCGAATACGGCGTCGCCCTCTCCACCCGGTATCTGCCGGGCGAGCGAATCGCCCAGATCGGGCGCTGGCGGGCGACCGATCTGGGCTGCTAGCCCCGCCGCCTAGAGCGGTTGCGCCATGGCCGGCGTCTCCGGAACGACGCGGTAGGGCTGCTCTGGCTGCTCGTCGCGCTCGTGGTAGACGCTGTCCGCGTTGACCGCCCAGATGTCGTGGGTCGTGCCATCGCAGAGGTTCTCGACCGCGCGCATCGCGGTCAGCATCGAGTGGTCGGAGTTGTTGTACCTGTGCAGGCCGTTGCGGCCGACCTGCTGGAAGTTGGAGAGCCCGTCGAGCCAGGCGCGGATCGTCCCCAGTCGCTCCGAATAGGCGGCGTCGTAGATCGGGTAGGCCTTCGGAACGCGGACGACGTGGCCGTCGGCGACGCGCTCGGCTGGCACGAGGCCGAGCCGGTCGATCTCCTCGCGGGCAAGCGCGACCAGAGCCGCGTCGTCTGCGCTCCAGAGGTCGTCCCCCTCGAAGCAGAAGTACTCCAGGCCGACGCAGGAGCGGCGCGGGTCGGGGGTCATCCAGGGGCTCCAAGCGCGGAAGTTCTGGATGCGACCGACCCGCGCGCCGGGATCGTGGACGTACACCCAGTTGTCGGGGAAGGGCGGCTCGCCGTCGACCACCAGCGCCACGGTCAGGAAGTCGCGGTAGCGCAGGCCGCGGGCGGCCTGCCCAGCCTCGAGAGGAGCCGCGTCGCCGGCCATCCCGACCGCCGCGCGCAGCGGCAACGAGGAGATCGCGGCGGCGACCTCGATCCGCTCGCCGGCCGCGACGACGGCGGCGAGCCGGTCGGCCTCGAACTCCAGCCGTTCGATCGGAGCGCCGAGCCGTACCTCACCCCCGGCGGCCTCGATTCGCCGGGCCATCTCCTCCCACATCTGGCCGGGCCCCAGGCGCGGGTAGCGGAACTCCTCGATCAGGCTCTTCGGCTTCTCCCCGCGCCGCCCCGGCAGCGCCTCACGGGCGGCGCGCCACAGCGAGAGGTCGGCAATTCGCTGCGCCGCCCACTCGGCCCGCAGCTCGTCGGTGGCGACCCCCCAGACCTTTTCGGTGTATGTCTTGAAGAAGAGGTCGAAGAGGCGTTGGCCGAAGCGGGCGGTCACCCAGTCCTCGAAGCTCTCCGCCGGGCCGCGGCGGCGCAGCCGGGCCGCGGCGTAGGAGGCCGCGCAACGGAGCAGCTCAACCGGGCCGACGCGGGCGATCACGTCGCCGGCCTGCAACGGGTACTGGACGAAGCGCCCGCGCCAGTAGATGCGCGATAGACGGGGGCGGACGAGCATCTCGGGGCCGAGGATCTCGTTCCAGAGCGCCTCGACCTCGCCGCTCTTGGTGAAGAAGCGGTGCCCGCCCAGGTCGAACCGGTAGCCGTCGGCAACCGCGGTCCTCGCGATCCCGCCAACGGTCTCGTCGGCCTCGAAGACGACGGTCGGCACGCCGCGCCGTGCCAGCAGGTACGCGGCCGTGAGGCCGGCCGGGCCAGCGCCGAGGATGGCGACCGGGCACGAGTTGTGGCGATAGGGAGACGACTCCATGCGGTGCGGGATGGTATTAGGTAACCCTAATATGCGTCTTGCCGCCATCGTTCCGGCCTCCGACGACCCTCCGTCGCTGCCGCTCTGCACCGCCGCCCTGCGGGCCGGCGAACGCGCGCCGGACGAGTTGATCGTCCAGCGCGAGCCGGCTGGAGGCGGGCCGGCTGCCGCGCGCAACGCCGCGGCTACCGGCAGCGGCGCCGACGTGCTCGTCTTCGTGGATTCCGACGTCGAGGTGCATCCCGACGCCCTGGCGAGGATCGAGCGGCGCCTGCTCGAGGACCCGGGGCTGTCGGGGGTGTTCGGCGCCTACGACGACGAGCCGGCGGCTCCCGGCCTGGCGTCCCGCTTCCGCAACCTCCTCCACCATCACGTCCACGTCTCCTCGCCGGGCGAGGCGGAGACCTTCTGGGCCGGCCTCGGCGCGGTGCGCCGGGACGCCTTCGAGGCGGTGGGCGGCTTCGACGCGGCACGCTTCCGCGAGCCGAGCGTCGAGGACATCGAGCTGGGCATGCGGCTGCGCGAGGGGGGCGCCCGCCTGCTGCTCGATCCCGCGATCCGCGGACGGCACCTGAAGGCCTGGACGCCGCTCTCCATGGTCCGCACCGACTTCTCGCGCCGTGGCGTGCCTTGGGCGCGGCTGCTGCTCGCCGGGAACCGCCGCAGCGGAGCGCTCAACCTCGGCGCGAGGCATCGCGCGAGCGCGGTCGCCGCGGTCGCCCTTGCGTTTGGCCTAATCGCCCGGCGGCCGCGAATCGCCCTGGCGGCGCTGCTCGCGATGGCGAGCCTCAACCGCGACTTTTACTCGCTGCTCGCCCGCCGCGGCGGGCCGCGGCTGCTGGTCGGCGGCGTCGCGCTCCACGCACTCCATCTGCTGACCGCGGTCGCCTCGGTGCCGGTCGCGGTCGTGCTGCATCTGCGCGAGCGGGGCCCCGATGAGCGGTCGTGACGGTTTACCGGTGGATATGAGCGGTAGGTCGCCACAGGCTCCCTTGCGAGTCGGCATCGTCGGCTGCGGGCGCATCGTCGAGCGGGGCTACCTACCGGCATTGCGCGAGGCGCGCGGGGTCGCTCTGGCCGCCCTCGCGGATCCCGACCTGGACCGCGCGCGCCGGCTCGCGGCACTCGGTGGCGCGGCCGTCCACGAGTCGGCGGCCGGGATGATCGCGGGCGGCGGGGTCGACGCGGTCGTGGTCGCGACGCCTGTCGAGCGCCATCTCGAGGTGGCGACCGAAGCCGCCTCGGCCGGCCTGCCGAGCCTGGTCGAGAAGCCGCCGGCGGCCGACCTCGGGGAGGCGCTCGCCTTGGCCGCGCTCGAGCCGGCGCCGTCGCTCGCATTCAACCGGCGCTTCGTCCAGGGTCGGGAGCTGCGGCCGCTCGTCCCAGCGGCCGGCTGGCTGGAGCTGGAGCTGGAGCTGCGCTTCCGCCGCGTCGGCTGGGGCGCCCATGTGAGCCGCGACGACGCGCTGCTCGACGCCGGCACCCACCTGATCGACCTGGCGGTCTTCCTCGCCGGCTCGGAGCCGATCGCCGTCCGCGACGCCGCCGTGGCGCCGGAGCGGGCGAGCCTGGAGCTGGAGCTGGGGCGCGGGCGCGCCCGCCTGCGCTGCGCCACCGACCGGCCCTATGCGGAGCGGGTCGAGATCCGCGACCGGGCCGGTCGCCTCCTCGGCGCCAGCCGCGCCGATCGGCTGCGCGCCCGTGCGCGGCGCCTGCGGGGCGGGGAGGACCCTTTGGTCGGCTCCTTGCAGGATCAGGTCGAGCGGTTCGCGGCGCGGCTGCGAGGCGAGCAGGCGGAGGAGCTCGCGGGTCCCTTGGCGGGCGTCGCGACGATGGCCGTGGTCGAAGCGGCGCGTCGCTCCGCGGCTTTGAACGGCGCTGAGGTGACGGTGGCGGTCCCGGAGGGCGTCGCGTGATCGCCGTCGTGCAGTTCGACGCCGCGAGCGCCTCGCTCCTGGATCGGCTCGGCGCGGAAGGCGGCCTGCCGAACCTGGCGGCGCTGCGCCGGCGCGGCCGTCGCGTCGAGCTCGACACTGCAGCCGCCCACTTCCCGGCGAGCGCCTACCAGTGCCTCTACCGCGGCGTCGAGGTTGGCGAGCACGGGCTCTATTACCCCTTCCAGTGGTCTTCGGAGAAGCAGGCGATCCGGCTTGCCGCCGAGTTCCCGGCGGCGCCGCCGATCTGGGAGCGGCTGGCCGAGAAGGGCCGGACGACGCTCGCGATCGATCCCTACGAGTGCCACGCGCCCCGTGCCGCGGAGGGCCTGCTGGTCTGCGGCTGGGGGATGCGCGAGCGGGTCGTCCTCGAACGGTGGTCGGTGCCTGCCGGCGCCGACCGCGCCCTGCGCCGCCGTCACGGCCGCCCGCCCAACGTCACCGAGATCTTCGGCGGCCGGCCGGGCGCCGAGGTCGAGAGCCTCGCGGAGCGGCTCCTTGGCGCACCGGCCCGCGTCGCCGACCTCGCGATCGAGCAGCTGCGGGAGCGGCGGTTCGATCTCGTCTGGCTGACCTTCGCCGCGCCCCACCTCGGCGGCCACCGCCTCTGGGGGTCCCCGGCGCTCGCGGATGTATACGCAGAGGTGGACAGGCAGCTCGGCCGCGTGCTCGAGGCGCTTCCCGAAGATGCCGACGTGATCGTCTGCTCCGTGCTCGGGATGGACGTCAACACCAGTCGCGCCGACCTGCTGCCGGGGATGCTGGCGGCAGTGCTGGGGGACGATCGCCGCAACGGAGGCGCCGACTCCGACTCCGGCGCGATGTGGCAGCTGCGGGCGGCGCTATCGGGACGCGTGCGCGGCGCCGTCGCCGCGGCGATGCCAGACCGCATGGCGCTGGAGCTGACCGCGCGGATGGAGCTGCGCGGCGTCGACTGGTCAGCGACGCGTGCCTTCGCCCAGCCGGCCGACAACCAGGGCTACGTCCGACTGAACCTGAAGGGGCGCGAGCGCGAAGGCGTGGTCGATCCGGGCGAGGCGGACGAGCTGATCGATCGAATCGCCGCTGGCCTCGAAGGCTTCCGCGACCCCGACGGCGAGCCGGCGGTCGCGGCGGTCGACCGCGTCGGCGGCGAGTGGGAGGGAAGCGCGGCCGACCGCCTGCCCGATCTCGTCGTCCGTTGGCGCCCCACCTCCGCGGTCTCGATCGAGGCGCTTCACTCGGACCGCTTCGGCATGGTGCGACGGCATGGCTACGGCAGCGGTCGCACCGGCAACCACACCGACGGCGACGCCTGGGCGATCGTCGCGCCGGGGGCGTCGCGGTTGCGCGACCCCGACCGGCCGGCGCGGGTGACCGACATAGCAGCGACGGTGGCGGCACTGTCCGGGGCCGATTCGACCGGTCTTGTCGGCGAGCCGTTGCTCGAACGGTAGGGATGCGGGGATGGGGCACCCCTCGCCCGGACAAACGCCGGCCTAATGAGGCCGGCGTTTTGAGTATCCGCCCGTTCGAGGGGCGCCCCATGCCCGCTCCTTCAGGGCTCCTGCCGCGATAGCCAACTGGGCCGTCAAGACGAGAAGGCCAGGGGCGATGCCGTCGCGAAAGCCCGCCCCAAGGAGCTTTGCGTAGAAGCCCGGGGAGCCCAAGCCGCGCGACGGGTCGGTGGAGCGGAACTGGGCTGCGCCCTTGCCGTAGCGGTACTGCTGGCGGAGGAAGGAGGCGGCGGTGAGGTCGGGGCGGTGGGTGACGACCGCGTCGGGAGTGAAGCGGGGCGCCGATCCGCGAGCCGCCGCTCTGGCCGCCCAGTCGCGGTCCTCGCCGGCCGCGGCCGGGAACGACTCGTCGAAAGGCAGCTCGAGGAGGAGCCGGCGGGAGCAGGCGAGGTTGCAGGTGGCGGCGAAGCCGGGCGACGAGGATCCTGGTTCGGCGGCGACGCGCTGCAGGTAATTCGCGACCGCCTGCCAGGCCCGGTCGGCGGCGCTCGCCTCGTCCGCCACGACCGTCCGTCCCGCCGCGCACTCGACCTCGCCCCGAACCAATGGTCCCGCCACCGCCTCCACCCAGTCCGGCTCCGCCTCGCAGTCGTCGTCGATGAAGCACACCACCTCGCCGCCCGCCGCGGCCACCCCCGCATTCCGCGCCCCCGCCGGCCCCCGTCCCTCCAACCGCACCAGCTTCGCCCCGGCGTCACGCACGACCTGAGCGACCAGCTCCCGGTCAGCCGACCCGTCATCGACAACGACCAGCTCCGTTCCCTGGCCCCGAAGGGAGGCAAGGCAGCTCCTCAACTTCTCAGCCCGATTCTTCGTCGGAATCACCACGGAGACGCTCATCGCGTCAACCTAATCCGTATCTCCGGCGGGTGGCGTCGTAGGGGGGACCCTCCCCTGAGGAAGCTTTAGCTACCGGAAGGGGCGGTGGGTCCCCTGCGGCGACAGACCCGCCGGCCGGCACGCATGATCGCTAACAGGACCCGCCGCGCCACACGCGTGGTCGACCGTCGGACCCGAGGCCACCCACCCTAGAATCGACCCTCATGCTCGTCCTCCTCACCAACGACGACGGCATCGCCGCCCCCGGCCTGCAGGCCGCCCGCCGCGCCCTGCGCCAGCTCGACGGCATCGAAGTAGGCGTCATCGCCCCCGATTCGAACCGCAGCGCCACCGCCCGCAGCATCACGACCCGCTCGCCGCTGGCCGTCGAGGAAGTGGGCTTCGAGGACGGCGACCGTGGCTTCGCGACGGACGGCACGCCGGTCGACTGCGTGCGCTTCGCCGACCTCGGACTGCTCGGCGGCCGGCCGGATCTGATCGTCTCCGGCATCAATCATGGATCCAATCTCGGCGACGACATCACCTACTCCGGCACGGTCGCAGCTGCCTTCGAGGGGATCATCCTCGGCATCCCCGCGATCGCCGTCTCGCAGCAATCCTCCGGCGGCGGCATGGGGTATGTCAGCGGCCGCTTCGACTTCGGCCTGGCGGCCCCTCTGACCGCGCAGCTCGTGCGGCGGCTGATCGACGAGCCGATGCCGCCCGAGACGCTGGTCAACGTCAACCTGCCGGCGGGCGAGCCGACCGGCATCGAGGTGACGAAGCTCGGCAAACGCCTCTACAACGACGAGCTGAAGCTGGTCGACGAGGATGCCAAGAGCGGCCGGCGGCGCTACGAGATCTACGGTTTCGAGCCCTCCTTCGAGGACGAGGAGGGGACCGACCTCTCAGCCGTGGCCCAGGGGCGGGTCTCCGTGACGCCGATCCACTTCGACCTCACCGACCGTGGCGGGCTCGAGCGGCTGAGGGAGTGGGGCTTCGAGGAGATGCTGGCCGCCTGCGCCCCATCGTCGGTGTGAGCGCGACCGACTTCGAGCGACGGGCGGCGGAGCTGCGCCGCGAGATCGAGCACCACAACCACCGCTACTACGTCCTCGACGACCCCGAGATCGGCGACGACCGCTACGACGCGCTGCTCGACGAGCTGCGGGCGATCGAGGCAGAGCACCCCGAGCTGCGCACCGCCGACTCCCCGACCCAGCGCGTGGGAGCGCCGCCGCTCGACCGCTTCGAGCAGGTCGAGCACGCGGAGCCGATGCTCTCGCTCGCCAATGCGCGCAACGAGGAGGAGCTGCGGGGCTGGGAGAAGCGCATCCGCAACCACCTGAAGCGGCTCGACATCAGCGCCTCGGAGTTCAGCTACACGACCGAGCCGAAGATCGACGGCCTGGCGATAACGCTCACCTACGAGGACGGCGTGCTGGTGCGCGGGGCCACGCGCGGCGACGGCCGGATCGGCGAGGACGTGACGCGCAACCTGCGCACGATCAAGGCGATCCCGCTGCGGATCGAGGACGCGCCGGGCCTGGTCGAAGTGCGCGGCGAGATCTACCTGCCGATCGCCGAGTTCAAAGCGCTGAACGAGCGCCGCGCCGAGGCGGGTGAAAGCACCTTCGCCAACCCGCGCAACTCCGCGGCCGGCTCGCTGCGCCAGCTCGACCCGGCGGTGACCGCGCAGCGACCGCTCTCGATCTGGTGCTACGCGCTGGGTGCGGCCCCGAGCCTCGACCTTGCCACTCACAGCGAGGAGATCGCGTGGCTGGCCGAGCGCGGCTTCAAGGTCAACCCCGACACGGGCCACCACGAGGGGATCGAGTCGACGGTGAAGCGCTGCCGCTGGTGGGAGGAGCGGCGCGAGGAGCTGGACTACGAGATCGACGGTGTCGTCGTCAAGGTCGACGAGCGGGCGTTCTGGCGGGAGCTTGGCGTCGTCGGCCGCGAGCCGCGCTGGGCGATCGCCTGGAAGTTCGCGCCGACCACCGCGACGACGAAGCTGCGCAAGGTCGTCTGGAACGTCGGCCGGGTCGGTCACCTGGTGCCGTTCGCGATGCTCGAGCCCGTCCACGTCGGCGGGGTCACCGTGTCCACGGCGACCCTTCACAACGAGGAGGACCTGGCGCGCAAGGACGTGCGCGAGGGCGACGAGGTGGTGGTGATGCGGGCCGGGGACGTCATCCCGCAGGTCGTCTCACCGCTGACGCAGCGTCGCCCGAAGGGCACGCGCCGGGTCAAGCCGCCGAAGGAGTGCCCGGCCTGCGGGACGCCGACCGTCAAGCCGGAGGATTCGGTCTTCACGATGTGCCCCAATCGGGCGGGCTGCCCGGGGCAGGCGTTCCAGCACGTCAAACACTTCGTCAGCAAGGGAGCGATGGACATCGACGGCTTCGGCGAGAAGCAGGCGATGCGCTTCCTCCAGGAGCGCCTGATCGGCGACGTCGGCGACATCTACGACCTCTCGCAGGAGCGGCTGGCCGGGCTCGAGGGCTTCGGCGAGATCTCGGCCCGCAACCTCGTTGCGGCAATCGAGGCGTCGCGTTCGCGTCCCTTCAAACGCGTCCTCTACGCGCTCGGGCTGCCGGGCGTCGGCTATGTGACGGCCGAGGCGCTGGCCGATCACTTCGGCTCGATCGACGAGCTGCGGACCGCCGACCCCGAGCGGATCGAGGAGGTCGAGGGGGTCGGTCCGATCATGGCGGTGCAGATCGCCGAGTCGCTGGCCGACGAGCGGACCTGGGCGCTGATCGAGAAGCTGCGCGAGAAGGGCCTGCAGTTGGAGCAGGACGCCTCCGAACGCCGCGCCGCGGGCGGTCCGCTGGAGGGCAAGACCCTGGTGCTGACCGGGACGTTGCCCGAGCTGACCCGCGACGAGGCGGCTGCGCTGATCAAGTCGGCCGGCGGCAAGGTCACCAACTCGGTCTCCAGGAAGACCGACTACGTCGTGGCCGGCGAGAGCCCCGGCTCGAAGCTGGCCAAGGCCGAGAAGCTCGGCGTCGAGGTCATCGACGAAGCGGGTTTGCGCAAGCTCCTCTCTTCTGAAAAAGAGCCTCAGTAAGAGGCCACCAGCGCCGCGATTCGGTCCTGTTCGCGGTGGGCGAGGCCGAGGTCGCGGACGCTGGCCATCAGGATCGAGAAGATCATCACCCGGCCGCTGCGGTTGAAGCAGTAGCCCGAGAGGGCGCTGACGCCGGTCAGGGTGCCGGTCTTGGTCCGGCAGCGACCGGCCGCCGCGCTGCCCTCCATGCGCCCGTCGACCGTTCCCTCGACGCTGGTCAGCGGCAGCCCCTGGATGAACTCGTCGGCCGCGTCGTCGACGTGCATCGAGCTGAGCAGGCGGACGACGTCCCAGGGGCGGGCGCGGTTGCCGCGGGTGAGGCCGGACCCGTCCGCCGCCTGCACGCTGGTCCCGACGCTGCGGGCGAAGCGCTCGACGACCGCGGTTCCGGCCGCCGTCGTTCCCGCGCCGCCGAAGCGGGCGCCGAGGAGCTTGATCAGCGTCTCGGCGTAGAAGTTGTTCGAAGGGACGTTCGTCGCCTCCGCGAGCCGCTCGACGCTCGGCGAGCGCACCTCGGCGACGAGCTGCGAGTCCGGCGGGGTGGCGCGCAGGGAGACGCCGGCGCGCAGGACGATCCCCGCACCGCGCAGCGAGCGAGCCAGCGCGGCGGCTGCGGTCCTGGCCGGGTCTGACGCAAATCCGCTGGCGCGCGCGTCGCGGTAGCCCGAGTTGAAGGCGAGCCCGGAGAGCGGGCCGATGTAGGGGCTCGTGCCGTAGCCCGAGTCGGCGACGCCGCGGAGACGATCGAAGATCGTGTCGTCGGCGTAGAGCCTGCCGGTCACGCGCTCGATGCCGGCCGCGCGGACCTGCGCCTTGAGTGCGAAGAGGTTGGTCCCGAGCCCGCCGAGGAAGCGCCCGTAGAAAGCGGGGGAGCCAAGGGCCGGATCGCCGCCGCCACGCAGGTAGAGGCTGCCGTGGACGACGCCGTCGAGGCTGACCCAGCCGTCGGTATAGAGGCGGGTTGGAATCCGATGCTCAGGCCCGAGACGGGCCAGCGCGGCCGCGGTGGTGAACAGCTTCATGTTGGACGCCAGCGACCGCAGCCGGTTCGGCGCCCGCGTGCAGATCGTGCCTCGCTCTTCGTCGACCACGACCAGTCCGCTGGCCGGCCCACCCCCACGCACGAGCCAGTCGCGCATCGCCTCGCATTTCGGGCTCGCCGCACCCGCCGGCGCCGCCCACGCGGCAATCACCACAAGCGCGGCAAGAAGGAAAGCAGCCCGCCTCATACGTTCCGTAGGAACACGCAACCTGCTCAAGGTAGCGGCGCTCCCGCCATCGCCGCAACCGCCGCACCTGGAATACTCGTGTTCCATGGGCAAAGTCGTCGACCTCGAGGCGAAATCCAGGCGCAAACGCGCCAAACCCCGGAAACGCCCGTCGAAGACCGCCCTCGTGCTCGGCGGCGGCGGCTTCACCGGCGGCGTCTACGAGATCGGCGCCCTGCGCGCCCTCGACCTGCTCGCCGTCAACAGCACGGTCAACAACTTCGACATCTACGTCGGCACGAGTTCCGGCTCGTTCGTCGCGACGATGCTCGCCAACGGCGTCACGCCCGAGGAAATGATGCAGGTGATCAACGAGCGCGTGACCTCGGACCTCGAGGACCTCGACCTCGACACCGTGCTGCGGCCCAACTACCTGGGCTTCCTGCAGCGGGCGGCCCTGCTGCCGCTTCGCTCCGCCGAACTGCTGCTGCGGCTGACGCGAATGGGCGACTTCTCCGCGATGGACGTCGGCGTCGGCCTCGCCGAGAACCTGCCGACCGGCTTCTACTCAGGCGACGGCATCGCCGACTACATCGAGCGCACGCTGCGCGAAACAGGGCGGCCCAACGACTTCCGCCGCCTCGACAAAGAGCTCTATTTGACTGCCACCGACCTCGACACCTGCGAGCGGCTCGTCTTCGGCGATCCGGGCTGGGACGACGTGCCGATCTCGAAGGCCGTGCAGTGCTCGACGACGCTCCCCCTCGTCTACAAGCCGGTCGAGCTGAAAGGCCGCCAGCTGGTCGACGGCGGGATCCGGTCGACGACGAACGTCGACATCGCGGTCGA
The DNA here is from genome assembly GCA_036259555.1 of Solirubrobacterales bacterium. Taxonomy (GTDB): domain Bacteria; phylum Actinomycetota; class Thermoleophilia; order Solirubrobacterales; family 70-9; genus VRUE01. The sequence continues at coordinate 6,396 of DATABM010000062.1, read as the reverse complement.
GAAGGGCGCCAGGTTCATCATCGTCGTCAACCCGCTCGTTCCGTACGTCAACGACTTCGAGAAGACGATCCCCACCGTGTTCGGCACCCGGGTACGTCGCGTCGCCGACATGGGGATGCCGGCCATCGCCAACCAGGTCTTCCGGCTGATCGCCCATGCTCGCCTCCACCAGGCGGTCGAGCAATGGCAGGAGAAATACCCCGGCGTCGACATCATCCTGATCGAGCCGGAGCCGAACGACGAGCTGATGTTCGGCACGCCGATCATGGACTACTCGCGGCGGCTGCAGATCGGCCGCCACGGCTTCGAGTCGGTCACGGCAACCCTGGCGAAGGACTACGACCGCTACAAGGAGATCGCCGAACGCCACGGTCTTGAGATCTCGGCCCGCCGCGTGCGGCGCGCCGTGCAGCGGGCCGCCGAAGAGGAGGAGGGCCACAACTCGACCTGGCGCCGCGTCCTCGAGCAGACCACCTCGGCGCTGCTGCGCCAAAGCGGCGAGGCGTCTTAGGGCTCAGCGGGCGCGTCGGCCGCGGCCGCGCTCAGGCCGCGTAGAGCTGCTCGATCTCCGGCGCGTGACGCTCGGCGACGACGTTGCGCTTGACCTTCAGGGTCGGGGTCAGCTCGCCATTCTCCTGGGAGAGGTCGCGGCGCAGGATCGCGATCTTCTTGACCTGCTCGACGCGGGCGAACTTCTCGTTGACCTTCGTCAGGTGGGCCTCGACCGACTCGCGGACCTGCGGGTGGGAGGCGAGCTGCTCGGGGTCCTCCGGCAGCCCGTTCTCCTTCGCGTAGGCGGCGGCTTCTTCGGGGTCGAGCGTGACCAGGGCGACGAGGTAGGGGCGGCGGTCGCCGACCACGACGCACTGGGAGACGAGCGGGTGCTGCTTGATCTCGGCCTCGAGGTTGGCAGGGGTGATGTTCTTGCCCCCCGCCGTGATGATGATGTCCTTCTTGCGGCCGGTGATCTTGATGAAGCCGTCGGAGTCGATCTCGCCGAGGTCGCCGGTATGGAGCCACCCGTCGACGATCGTCTCGCGGGTCGCCTCCTCGTTCTTGTAGTAGCCCTGGAAGACGTTGGGGCCCTTGACGAGGATCTCGCCGTCGTCGGCGATCTTCACCTCGCAGCCCGGGAACGGTTTGCCGATCGTGCCGATCTTGAAGTCGTCGGGCGTCGAGATCGTCGCCGCGGTCGAGGTCTCGGTCATTCCCCAGCCCTCGAGGACGAGCACGCCGGCGGCGTCGAAGAAGCGCAGGATGTCGGGGTTGATCGGCGCCGCCCCGGAGACCGCGAGCCGCAGGTTGCCGCCGAACAGCCCTCGGATTTTCGAGAGCACTTTCTTGTCGGCGAACTCGTACTGCTTGCGGAGCAGGAACCCCGGCTGCTTGCCGGAGCGTTCGGTCTCACGCATCTTCTGGCCGGTCTTTATCGCCCAGTCGAAGATCGCTTTTTTGAGGCCGCCCTCTTTCTCCATCGCGCTGGTCGCGGTGGTGTAGATCTTCTCGAAGATGCGCGGCACCGACGGGAAGTAGGTCGGTTTCAGCTCGGCCAGGTTGGGGACGATCTTCAGCGGGTCGCGCTCCCAGTAGGCCAGGGTCGCGCCGAGGTCGAAGCTGCCCAGCTGGATCAGGAGGGCGAAGGAGTGGGCGAGCGGCAGGTAGAGGTAGCTGACGTCTTCTTTCTCGATGACGCTGGTCTCGTTGACCATGTCGAGCATCGCGCGGTAGTTGCCGTGCGAGATCACGCAGCCCTTCGGCGGGCCGGTCGTGCCAGACGTGTAGATGAAGGTGCAGACGTCGTCCTTGGTGACGGACCGCCAGCGCTCGTCCCACTCGGAGGCGTCGTGGCCCGCTCCCCGCCCGACGAGGTCGTCGAAGGAAATCGCGTCGTCGCCGGCGCCCGTCATGCGGACGACGTGCTCGAGCAGCGGCAGCCGGTCGCGGACCTTGCGGATCTTCTCCATCTGCTCGTCGTCCTCGACGACGACGACCTTCGCGTCGGAGTTCTCCAGCACGTACTGGCACTCCTCCGGCGAGTTGGTCTGGTAGATCGGCACCACGATTGCGCCGATCGACAGGGCCGCGAAGTCGAAGTAAGTCCACTCGGGGCGCGTGTTGCCCAGGATCGAGACCTTGTCGCCTTTGGCGACGCCAAGATCGATTAGGCCGAGGGCGAGCGAGCGAACCGTGTCGCGGACCTCGTCGAAGCTGCGCGAGACCCAGGCGCCGTCCTGCTTGTAGCGGATTGCCGGCGCGCTGCCGTACATCTCCGCGGCGCGCGGCAGCAGGTCCGCCAGGGTGGCCGATTTCGTGCCCCGCTCCTCCACGGGGCGGAGTCTAGTTAAAGCGCCCTGCCTGGCGAGTGCCCGCTAGGCGGCTCGGGTGCGCTGCTGCTCTTCGCGCGCCGTCAGCTGCCGCAGCGAGGTGCGGAACAGCGACTTGTCGATACGCCCGTGGAAGATCGGCACGCCCATCTCAACGCACTTGCCGATCACCTCCTGCTGCTTCATGTGGAGTTCCTCGGCAAGCTCAGACGGAGTGAGGTGATTGGCCACGGCGGACCTCCCGGTAGTCGAAATCAGGTAGTTCGATATTTACCCTCGAGGGCGGACGTGTCAAGCAGGATTGCGACGTATTTGTCCCCCTATGCGCGACAAACGCGCCACGCGGAGATAATGCCCGCCGTGTCCGAGGCGGCCGCCACTCCCATCCCCCGCCGCGGGCGCCTCTGGGTCGCGCTCGCACTGGGGCTGGCGGTCTTCGGCCTGGGCTATGCGCTGGTCGAGATTTCGACGAAGGAGGCCGGGCGCGAGGTCGTCCGCGTCAAGGGCATCTCCGACGCGCAGCGGGCCTTCGCCGGCATCCCGCAGGAAGGGGACCGCGTCGGCTCCGCCGACGCCCCCGTCTCCGTCCAGATCTTCAACGACCTGCAGTGCGGGAGCTGCGCCGATGCCTTCGTCCGCACGGTGCCCTCACTCGTCGAGCGCTACGCGCGCCCGGGCGACGTCAAGCTGCTGATGCGCCACTACTCCTTCGCCCGCAACGAGCTGCAGCTCGGCTTCTTCGCGGCGGAGGCCGCTGCCGAGCAGAACTACGGCTGGCAGTACACCTACCTCTTCTTCCGCAACCAGGACGAGGCGGAGCGCTTCGGCGTCGACGACGAGCTGCTCGAATCGATCGCCGCCTCGATCGGCGAAATGGACGTCGACGAATGGCGAAGCTACCTCGAGCGAGAGAGCGGGGAGGACGGCGAGATACGCGCCCGCCTCGAGGGCTACGAGGAGCTCGGCACCGGCCTCGGCATCCGCGCGGAGCCGGCCGCGATCGTCAACGGGCCCGGCGGCAGCCGGACCCTGCAGGAAACGCCCACGCTCGCCGAAATCGAGCGGGCGATCGAGGCGGTTCGCTAGCCCGCGCCTGCTTTCACCACACATATGGGGGCCAATCCAGGTTTGGCGCGCTGGTGCCCGGGTCGCGGGTGGCGAAGCGGGGGGGGGGCGCCACCCGGCAAAGCGCGCCCCGCCCCTTTGCTCGCCCTTCAGGCGGCTGCGGAGACCTCCGCGTCGCTGCCGTCCTGGGAGCCTGGGGGAGTCGAGGCCCCCGGGTCGTCGGACGACGACGAATCGCCGCTGAAGCTCTTGCCGTTGCCCGGCTTCAAGTAGACGATCTGGCCCTCGCGCAGCTCGAGCCGCTGCAGCTCGTTGCGCGTCAGCTGCGCCCAGACCTGCGTCCCGTCGCCGAGCAGCAGCTCGACGCGGATCTCGAAGCCGAGCGCGACGATCCGCTGGACCAGCGCCTCCTCGGTCCGGTCGCCGGCATCGAGGACGATCTCCATGTCGTGCGGGCGCACGAAGTGCTCGCCGAGCCGGTTGACCTCGCCGACGAAGCTCATCACGAACTCGTTCGCCGGGTGGTCGTAGAGGTCGTCGGCCGAACCCGACTGCTCGACCCTGCCCTGGTTCATCACGACCAGCTGCTCGGCGACGTCCATCGCCTCCTCCTGGTCGTGGGTGACGAAGATCGTCGTCACGTGCATCTCGTCGTGGAGCCGGCGCAGCCAGCTGCGCAGGTCCTTGCGGACCTTGGCGTCGAGAGCGCCGAACGGCTCGTCGAGCAGCAGCACCTTGGGCTCGACCGCCAGCGCCCGGGCCAGCGCCATCCGCTGCCGCTGCCCGCCGGAGAGCTGCGAGGGGTAGCGGTCGGCGAGCCCGTCCAGCTGCACCAGCTGCAGCAGCTCGTGGACGCGCGCCTCGATCTCGGGCTTCTTCCACTTGCGGATGCGCAGGCCGAAACCGACGTTGCCGAACACGGTCATGTGCTTGAAGGCGGCGTAGTGCTGGAAGACGAAGCCGACGCCGCGCTGCTGCGGCGGCTTCGCGGTTGCGTCCTCGCCGTGAATCCGCACGTCGCCGGCATCCAGTGTCTCCAGTCCGGCGATCGCCCGCAGCAGCGTCGACTTGCAGCTGCCGCTCGGCCCGAGCAGGGCGGTCAACGAGCCGTCGGGCACCTCTATCGAAACGTCCTCGAGAGCCTGAAAGTCACCGAAGCGCTTGCACGCTCCCTCGACCGAGATAGCCATCAGGCGCCCTCCTTTCTCTTGAGCAGGTTCATGACCAGGAGCGTTGAGAGGGCGAGCAGGGCGAGCAGGATCGAGGCGCCGTAGGCGCCGGCGAAGTTGAACTGCTCGAACTGCTGGGAGACGAAGAGCGGCAGCGTTTCCGTCTCGCCGGAGATCTCGCCGGAGACGACCGAGACGGCGCCGAACTCACCGAGAACGCGCGCGGTGGTCAGCACGACGCCGTAGCCGACGCCCCAGCGGATCGCCGGCAGCGTCACCCGCCAGAAGGTCTGCCAGCCGCTGGCGCCGAGGGTCGAGGCGGCCTGCTCCTGCTCGGTGCCGATCTCCTGCAGGACCGGCACGGTCTCGCGCACGACGAAGGGGAGCGAGACGAAGATGCTGGCCAGGATCATCCCCGGCAGCGAGAAGAGGACCTCGAAGCCGTTTTCGGCGAGGAAGGGTCCGAACCAGCCGTCGGTGCCGTAGAGCAGGAAGAGGGCGAGGCCGATGACGACGGGGGAGACCGCGAAGGGCAGGTTGATGATCGCGTCGACGAAGCGGTTCCCCCACCAGCGGTGGCGGACCAGCAGCAGCGCGCAGCCGACGCCGAAGACGGCGTTGAGCGGCACGGCGACGGCGACCATCAAGAGGGTCAGCTGCAGCGCGTGCAGCCCCTCGGGGGAGGCGATCGCTTCGAACGGCGCCGCCAGCCCGTCCTCGAAGGTCTTGTAGAAGATCATCGCGACGGGGGCGAGGAGGAGCGCCAGCAGGTAGCCGAGCGCCAGAGCGCGCAGCGACCAGCGACTCTTGCAGCCGACCCCGGCCATCAGACGTGCCCTCCGGGGCCCCAACCGGTGCGGGCCAGCAGGCGATTGGCCCAGCTCTTCTTCTCGCGCTCGTCGGGCTCGTGCCTCTTGCCCCAGCGCTCGGCGAAGGAGACGCTGGCGAGCAGCAGCAGCGAGACGACGAGCAGCAGGACGGAGACCGCCGAGGCGCCCTCGAGGTTGCCGTTTTCGATCTGGCCGCGGATGAAGACCGAGGCGACCTCGGTGTCGAACGGGATGCTGCCGGAGATCAAGACCAGCGACCCGAACTCGCCGAGCGCCCGCGCGAAGGCGAGCGCGATGCCGGCGGTGAGGCCGGGCAGCAGGTTGGGGAAGACGATGCGGCGGAACACGGTCCAGCCGCCGGCGCCGAGAGAGGTCGCCGCCTCCTCCATCTCGCGGTCGAGCTCGATCAGCAGCGGCTGCACCGCCCGCACGACGAAGGGCAGCGTCACGAAGAGCAGCGCCATCACCACGGCAACCCGGGTGAAGGCGACGTTGATGCCGAAGGGGCTGTCGCTGCCATAGAGGGTGAGCAGGGTGAGGCCGGCGACGATCGTCGGCAGGGCGAAGGGAAGGTCGATGACCGCGTTCAGCGCCGCCTTGCCGCGAAATTCGTCGCGGACGAGGACCCAGGCGATAATCGTGCCGAAGATCGCATTGATGACCACGACGATCAGCGAGCAGATCACGGTCAGCTTCAGCGCCGCGACCGCTTGCGGCCCCGCCACCGCGTCCCAGAAGGTGCCGGCGCCGAGCGCCAACGAGTTGTCGACCACGGCCGCCAGCGGCAGCAGCACCATCAGGCTCAGATAGAGCCCGACCAGGCCACGGCCGAGGCCGGCGCCCGCCGAGGGCAGGTGGACGCCCGGCCTCGGGCGCGGAATCGTTGCGGTGCGAGCCTCCACGCGTTACTCCGTCGGGACCCCGAGGTCCTCGTTGATCTCGGCCACCTTGCCGCTTTCCTCGTCGAAGAACTCGTCGGTGACCCTCTCCCAGCCGCCGAACTCGTCG
>DATABM010000061.1:0-30455 GCA_036259555.1 Solirubrobacterales bacterium | reverse complement strand
GCAGGATCGCGAACAGGGCGAGGTCCCAATCCGACTTCGACGCCCGCCAGAGGACCGCCGCCGCCACGAGGACCAGGCCGGCCCAGATGAGGACGTAGCTGCGGCGTGTGGGGCGATCGGTCTGCATCGGTCGCGCAGAGTTCGTCTAACCGCGGAGCCTCCCGCCGAAGGAATTCCGCGCAATGCGCTCGTTCCCTGCGGCGATCGCCCGCGACAACGCTACTGGCGCGCCTCAAGGTAGAGCCTCGTAGCAGGCGCGGCAAGAGGCACTGGCCGACTGGCCAATACCTTGCAAATCGCGAAAACCGGAATATCGGGGGCAGAACGACGAAAGGCGCCCAATGGCGCCCCTCGATCGAGAACAAACGCAGTAGCGTTGTCGTTCCGGAAGATTTAGCGCTTGTAGCCCATGTTCTCTTTCCCCTTCGGTCGAAGCCCGGTTTTGCCCTCTCGCACAAGTTCTGCGCGAGAAACGTCTTAATCGGTGCAGCCTTTGTAGCACAACTGGGCGGAAACCTGTGCAACTGAAAGAAAACTTGTGCACAAATGAAGTAGGGCTCGGACCCGAAGAATGAGTAGCCCACGCCTGCGCGACCCCCTGCGGCGACCGGCGTTTCGTCGCCTCGCCCTCTCCTACGCGGTGAACGAGCTCGGCGACTGGCTTGGGATCGTCGCCCTCTCGGTCCTCGTCTTCGACCAGACCGACAGCGCTCTCGCCACCGCTTTGCTCTTCCTCGGGACCGGGTTCCTGCCGGCGCTGCTGACGCCCGTCGTCGTGGCTCGGCTGGAGCGGCCTCCCCCGCGCTTCGTGCTACCGGCGATCTACGCCGGCGAGGCAGCGGCCTTCGGCGCGCTGGCACTTCTGGCAGGGCACTTCTCCCTGGCCGCGGTGGTCGTCGTCGCGACCATCGACGGAGCGCTCGCGTTGACCGCCCGCGCCCTGACCCGCGCCGTCAGCGCCTCGATGCTCGAGCCGGCCGGGGAGCTGCGCGCCGGCAACGCGGTCCTCAACGTCGCGTTCACTGGAGGCGCCGCGGTCGGCCCTGCGGTGGCCGGCCTCGTCGTCGCCGCCTTCGGCGCCCAGACTGCGCTCCTGCTCGACGCAGTCTCGTTCTACGCGATCGCCTGGATCCTGCTCGGCGCCAGGCACCTCCCCCACGCCGAGCCCGAACCGGGCCAGCTGCGCGAACAGGTGCAGGCCGGACTCACCTACATCCGCGGCCAAGTGACGCTGCGGCGGCTGCTCGTCGCCCAGTCCACCGCCCTCGTCTTCTTCTCCGCCGTGATTCCGATCGAGGTGATCTACGCCAAGGAGACCCTGGGTGTCGGCGATACCGGTTATGGCCTGATGCTGGGCAGCTGGGGTGGCGGCATGGTGCTCGGCAGCGTCATCTTCGCGACCTTGCGGCGAGCGCCGCTGCCGCTGCTGCTCTTCTTCAGCACCCTGGCGATCGGGGCCGGCTACCTCGGCATGGCCGCGGCGGGAACGCTCGCTGTCGCCTGCGCGGCTGCGACGCTCGGCGGCGCCGGCAACGGCGTGCAGTGGGTCGCGGTGATGAGCTCCGTGCAGGAGCTGACGACCCAAACCATGCAGGCGAGGGTGATCGGCGTGCTGGAATCGCTGTCGGCGGCGACGCCCGGGGTCGGTTACGTCCTCGGCGGCCTGATCGCCTCCGCCTTCGAACCGCGCGCGACCTTTCTCGTCGCCGGAGTCGGCGTCGTCGCGATCACCGTCGTTGCCGCCCCGCTTCTCGGTCGAAAATGGCCGGAAAGCAGGGAGATTTCAGCCCCGGACGAGCGTCCACACGGCGTTGACGCCGGCCTGGAGATTATGGTGGAGTTGATTCCACAGGGGAGATCGGGGCAAGGGAGCGAAAGCCTCATCCAGTCGTCTACCGGCCAAGCGGGCAACAGCTCGGAGCCGGCCGAAGCGGAGGTCAAGGGTTGAGAAAGCTAGGCGCGGTGCTGGCATCGATCGGACTGGTCGCAACCTTCGCGTTCGCCTCTTGCGGCGATTCGGAGAGCTCGAGCGGGAACGAGGGCGGCACGCTGAAAGTCAACTTCGCCTACTTCCCGGACTACCTCGACCCGCAGCTCTCGCAGACGGTCGAAGGATGGGCGTCGATGTACAACACGTACATCCCGCTGCTCACCTACGCCCACGCGGAGAACGAGGGCGGCAGCGAGGTGGTTCCGGGCCTGGCAGAGGACCTGCCCGAGATCAGCGAGGACGGCAAGACCTACGAGCTGACCCTGCGCAAAGGCCTCAAGTACTCCGATGGGACGCCGGTCAGGGCGTCCGACTTCAAGGCAAGCGTGGAACGACTGTTCGAGCTCGACTCGGGCGGGTCGACCTTCTTCACCGGCATCGTCGGCGCCGAAGAGTTCGCCGAGACCAAGAAAGGCGAGATCCGGGGCATCGAGACGAACGACCGGACCGGGGAGATCACGATCCGGCTGACCGAACCGCGCGGGACGTTCGTCCGGGAGCTGGCGATGATGTACACGGCGCCGCTGCCCGCCGACACCCCGGCGACGAACCTCAGCGGCAACCCGCCGCCGGCGACGGGGCCCTACGAGATCGTCGAGTCCAACCCGGAACGAAACTGGGCTTACGCGCGGAACCCCCAGTGGGAGCGCAACAACGCCGAGCTGCTGCCTGACCTCCCCGACGGCCATGTCGACCGAATCGAGGCCGAGGTCGTGAGCAACCCGGCGATCCAGGTCGACGACGTCGAATCAGGCAAAACCCACTGGATGTTCGACCCGGTGCCGCCGGACCGCGTGGCCTCGGTCAGGCAGCAGTACGAAGGCACCCAGTTCGAGCCGCAGCCGTCGATCAATACGTATTTCTTCTGGATGAACACGACGCGGGCCCCCTTCGACGACCTCAAAGTGCGGCAGGCCGTCAACCACGCGATCGAGCCGGCGGCGGTGGAAAGGATCCATGCCGGCACGATGGACAGCGGTCAGCAGATACTGCCGCCGGGCATGCCGGGCTACGAGGAGTACGAGCTGTATCCGTACGACCTCGAGAAAGCGAAAGCGCTGATGGAGGAGGCCGACCCCAGCGATCGCTCGGTCACCGTCTGGAGCGACAACCTTCCGCCGAACAAGGAAATCGGCGCCTACATGCAGGACCAGCTCGAGAAGATCGGCTTCGACGCGAAGCTGAAGCTGCTTGGAGCTCCCTATTTCTCGGTGATCGGCAACACCTCGACCTCCGAGCTCGACATCGGTTGGGCCAATTGGCTTCTGGACTACCCGCACCCGAACAGCTTCTTCGAGCCGCTGCTGCACGGGGAGAGCATCGCCCCGACCAGCAACGGAAACTTCGCGCAGATCGACGACCCTGAGCTGAACGCGAAGATCGACCGCCTCCGGCTCCAGCAGCTGACCCCGAAAGCCGAAGACGAATACGCGCAGCTCGACCGCGAATTCATGGAACAGGCGCCGTGGGCGCCGCTCGGATCCCGGGAGATGTCGCTGTTCGTCTCCAGCGACGTCGACATGGACGAGGTCATCTGGCACCCGACCTTCTGGGCCGACATGACCAGCTTCCAGTTCGAGTAGTGGAGGGCCGCGGCCCCTGGTATCTCACGTACCGGCGGCTACGGTCCAACCGCTTCGCGCTCGCCGCGCTGGCGCTCTTCCTTGCGATCGGCGCCTTCGTGCTGGCGGCACCGCTGTGGGCCGATTGGGTCGCTCATACCGGCCCGAACGAGACCCACACGACTGAAAAGATCGAGGTCGGCGGCGAGAAGCGCGAAGTCGTGAACTCGGACGGCACGCCGATCGGACCGGTCTGGCTCGACGCCGGCGGCCGCTTCTTCCTGGGCGCCGACGGCAGGCTGGGGCGCGACGAGATGGTGCGCCTGATGTACGGCGGCAGGACCTCGCTGGCGATCGGGGTCGGCGCGACGGTGATCACGACCCTGCTCGCGCTCGCGCTGGCACTGCTGGCCGGCTACTACCGCGGCTGGGTCGACACGGCGATCTCGCGCGTTCTCGACGTCGTCTGGGCCTTCCCGGTGATGCTGCTCGGGATCGCTCTCGGCACTGCGTTGGCGATCTCAGGCATCGACATCGGTCCGCTGACGATCTCTGGGGGCTCGACCTGGCTGCCGCTGCTGATCATCGGCTTCGTCCTGGTCCCCTACATGGCGCGGCCTCTGCGCGGAGAGGCGCTGGCGCTGCGCGAGCGCGAGTTCGTCGAGGCCGCCGAGGCCCAGGGATCGGGCCCGTTGCGGGTGATGCTGAACGAGCTGCTCCCGAACCTGCTTCCGACCGCAATCGTCCTCGCGACCCTCAACGTCGTCAACGCGATGCTGCTGGAGGCAGGGCTCTCCTTCCTCGGCGCCGGCGTGCAGGAACCCGACAGCTCCTGGGGCTCGATGGTCGCCGAGGGCGTGGAAGTCCTCGCCACGACGCCGCTGCTGACGATCCTGCCTGGCCTGATGATCCTCCTGACGGTCCTCGCCGTGAACGTCTTCGGCGACGCGCTGCGAGACGCCACGGACCCCCGCTCCAAGGTCCACCTCGAGTCGCACACGGGCAGCTACGAGCCCGACCGGAGAGCGGTTTGATGGCCCGCTTCATCCTGAGGCGGCTGGCCGGCATGGTCCTCGTCCTCTTCGCGATCTCGCTGATCGTCTTCGCGATCTTCGTCGTCATCCCGAGCTATGACCCCGCTGAGGCGATCGCCGGTAAGAACAGCAATCCCCAGCTGGTCGCCAACGTCGAAGAGACCTGGGGGTTCGACGAGCCGCTGCCGGTCCAGTACCTGACCATGATGAAGCTGGCATTCAGCGGCGAGCTGGTCTCGTACTCGAGCGAGGCGAACGTCACCGAACAGATCTGGGAAGGCCTGCCGGCGACCTTCTCCCTCTGCATCGGCGCGGCCGTCATCTGGCTGCTCCTCGGGCTGCTGCTCGGCTACATCGCCGCCGTCCACGCCGGCCGCCCCGCCGACCGCGTGCTGACGGTTCTGGCCGTGATCGGGATCTCGATGCCAGTGGTCCTCCTCGCGCCCGCCTGCCTCTACTTCCTTGCGATCCAGACCGACCTCTTTCCGACCGGCGGCTACGTCCCCCTGAGCGAGGATCCGCTGGAATGGGCCTACCACCTGGTACTTCCCTGGACGAGCCTGGCAATCCTGTTCGCCGGTTTCTACAGCCGGGTGCTCCGCTCCAACATGCTCGAGGCGATGGAGGAGGACCATGTCCGGACGGCGCGGGCGAAGGGTTTGACCGAGCGGCAAGTCGTGACCCGGCACGTCCTTCGCAACTCGCTGATCCCGATCGTCACCCTCTTCGGGCTCGACTTCGCCGCGGCCCTGGCGGGCGCGGCGATCGTCACCGAATCCGTCTTCAACCTGCAGGGCGTCGGTCAGTACGCGGCCGACTCGATCGCCAATCTCGACCTGCCTCCGATCATGGGCGTCACTCTGCTCGGCGCCTTCTTCGTCGTCCTCTTCAACACGCTGGTCGACCTCGCCTACGCCTACCTGGACCCGCGTATCCGGCTGGGAGAGTCGGCCCGGTGAAGGAGACGGGGACGAGCGAGCCGTTGCTCTCGGTGCGCGACCTGCGCGTCCGTTTCGCCACGGAAGCCGGGCCGGTCCGGGCGGTCGACGGTGTCTCCTTCGAGCTCGCCGCCGGCGAGGTGTTGGCGATCGTCGGCGAGTCGGGATCCGGCAAGAGCGTCACCGCGCAGACGATCATCGGCCTCACCCGCACGCCGAACGCGCGGATCGAGGGCTCGGCGAGGCTGGAGGGGACCGAGCTGATCGCGGCGGACGAGGAGGAGCTGCAGCGGATCAGGGGCGCCCGCGTTGCGATGGTCTTCCAGGACCCGATGACGTCCTTCAACCCGATCTACCGAGTCGGCCGGCAGATCGTCGAGGCGATCCGGGCGCACCGGCGCGGGATCGGCGACGACGAGGCGCGCCGGCTGGCGATCGAAATGCTCGAGGCGGTCGAGATCCCCGAAGCACAGCGGCGCGTCGACTCATACCCACACGAGCTGTCGGGCGGCATGCGGCAGCGGGCGATGATCGCGATGGCGCTCGCGCTGGACCCCGAGCTCCTGATCGCCGACGAGCCGACGACCGCGCTCGACGTCACGGTGCAGGCGCAGATCCTCGAGCTGCTGCGGCGGCTGAACCGCGATCGCAACCTAGCCACGCTGCTGATCACCCACGACCTCGGCGTCGTCGCCGACATCGCCGATCGGGTCCTGGTGATGCACCGCGGCCGGATCGTCGAGCGCGGCAGTCTCGACGAGGTCTTCTACTCCCCCCAGGACCCCTACACCCGCCGCCTTCTCGGAGCGATGCTGAGGCTCGACCAGGCGCCGGCGGCGCGGCCAAGGGCCGAGCAGGTCCCGCTGCTGGAAGTGACCGATCTGGTCAAGGACTTCCCGCGACGACGGGGGCTCCTCGGCCGCCGTGGGGCCGAGCGCTTCCGTGCGGTGGACCGGGTCAGCCTTCGCCTCGACCGCGGCGAAACGCTCGGACTCGTCGGCGAGTCTGGAAGCGGCAAGTCAACCCTCTGCCGCGCGATCCTGCAGCTGGTCGAGCCAAGCGCCGGCTCGGTCCGCTTCGAGGGCCGCGAGATCGCCGGGCTGACGAGACGACGCATGGAACCGCTGCGGCGCGAGATGCAGATCGTCTTTCAGGACCCGTATGCCTCGCTCAACCCACGCCGGCGGATCGGCGAGATCGTCGGCGAGGCGCTGCGGATGCAGGGCGTACCCCGAGGCGGCGAGCGACGCCGACGGGCGCAGGACCTCCTGGACCGGGTAGGGCTCGCGCCGGAGCACCACGACCGTTACCCCCACGAGCTCTCCGGCGGCCAGCGTCAGCGGGTGGGCATAGCGCGCGCGATCGCGATGCGGCCGAAGCTGATCGTCGCCGACGAGCCGGTGTCCGCCCTCGACGTGTCGGTTCGCGCACAGATCCTCGACCTGCTCGCGGAACTGCAGGAGGAGCTGGGGCTCAGCTACCTCTTCGTGGCCCACGACATCGGCGTGATCCGTCACGTCGCCGACCGGATCGCGGTGATGCACCGCGGCAAGATCGTCGAGGAGGGTGCGGCCAACCGGATCTGCGACCAGCCCCGCGAGACCTACACGCGCGAGCTGCTCGCGGCCGTTCCGGTGCCGGATCCGCGCGAGGCGCGGGCGCGGCGCGCAAAACTGTCGGCGTGAACCTCCCCCTCTCGCCGCCGCTCATGCCACAGCTGGCGCTTACGCGGAAAGCGCTGCCGCTGGGCGACGAGTGGGCCTATGAGCAGAAGCTCGACGGCTTCCGCGCGATCGTCTTCGTCGACGGGGAGTCCTCCTACATCCAGTCGCGGGGCGGCAAACCGCTCAGCCGCTACTTCCCCGAGCTGAGCTTCGCGCCGGGCCGCTACGTGATCGACGGTGAGCTGGTGATCCGCGACGCCGACGGCAACGTCGAGTTCGAGGCGCTGCAGAGCCGGCTCCACCCTGCGGAGTCGCGGATCCAGCTGCTCTCGCGCGAGATCCCAGCCGAGTACCGCGTCTTCGACCTGCTCGCCGAGGGGGACGCGGCGCTGCTCGACGCTCCGTTCGGCGAACGACGGGAGAGGCTGGAGCGAATCGGGGTGGACCTCGAGCTCACGCTGACCGAGCTGAGCCGCGACCCCGACCGCGCCGAGCACTGGCTGCGCACGACGGAGGGATCGATGGCCAAGCAGCTCGACGCGCCGTATCAACCGGGGAAACGCCGTGGGATGGCCAAGGTGAAGCGGGAGCGGACGATCGAGTGCGTGGTCCTCGGCTGGCGGCCCGGCAAAGAGGAGGGCACGGTCGGATCCTTGATCCTGGGGCTCTACGACGGCGACGATCTGCGGCCGGTTGGTCACATCTCCGGCTTCAACGCGCAGATGAAACGCGATCTGCGACGGCTGCTCGCACCGCTCGAGACGGGGGAGCGGGGCAGTGCCGAGCCGAGCCGCTGGGCGGCGGACCGGGACCTGGAGTGGGTGTCGCTGAGGCCTGAGTTGGTGATCGAGGTCGGCTACGACCACGCTGCGGGCGGGCGGATCAGGCACGGAGCGAGGTTTCATCGGTTCCGGGACGACAAGGCTCCCAGCGAGTGCTTGTTCTCCGATCTCGATGAAGGCTGAGAGCAGCCCGAACAACGTCCTGCCCAGCGGGTCCTGTCGCCGCAGGGGACCCACCGCCCCTTCCGGTAGCTAAAGCTTCCTCAGGGGCGGTCCCCCCTGGGACGCACCCGCTGGAGGAGCCGTTCAGAACAACGAGTCCTGAGCCGGCGGTCCGGCGGCTTTCGCCGGTGGAGCCGTTTGACGCTTCACCGCCTTTCCCCCCTCCCGCGGGGCGTTTGCCCGGCCCACCCTCCTCCTCGCCGCGCCCGAGCGGCCCCAGCCGCGGACTACCTTCGTCACCTCGCCGCGCTGCTTCGAGGGGAGGTAGGCGCGGCCGCCCTTGTAGAGCTGTTCGTAGCGAGGAATCAGGTCGGGTCGCTTGGTCTCCAGCCAGGCGAAGAAGACGTCGCGGACCTCGTCGCGGAGGTGGAGAGCGACGCCGCCGAGGAAGGTGGCGCCAGCCTCGCGGGCGCGATCGACGATCGGCTGGACTTGGTCGGGGCGATCGTTGATGCCGGGCATCAGCGGGGCGATCAAGACGCCGGAGTCGATGCCGCGACGGCGCAGCTCGGCGACCGCGTCGAGCCGGGCCGCGGGGCTCGGAGTGTGCGGCTCGGTCTCCCGCCAGACCTTCTCGTCGAGGGTCGGGATGGAGAGATTGACGGAGACCGGCAGCTTCCTTGCCATCCGCTCGTACATGTCGATGTCGCGCAGCAGCAGCGGCGACTTGGTGAGAACGGAAACCGGGGTCTCCGCCTCCTCGAGGGCGGCGAGGATCTCGGGCATCATCCGGTAGCGGCTCTCGACCCACTGGTAGGGGTCCGTGTTCGTCCCGAGCGCGACGAGCTCCCGCTCCCAGCTCGGGCGCGCCAGCTCGACCCGCAGCAGCTCGGGAACGTTGACCTTGACGACGATCTCTCGCTCGAAGTCCCGCCCCGCGTTCATGTCGAGGTAGACGTGAGTGCGGCGAGCGAAGCAGTAGCTGCATGCGTGCGTGCACCCCCGATACGAGTTGATCGTCCAGCTGAAGCCGTAGCGGCTGCCCGGCACGCGGTTCAGCGCAGACTTGGCGCGCACCTCGTGGAAGCGAATGCCCATCGCCTCGGGCGCGTCGAACGTCCGTACCACCGTTCCGTCCCCCACGCCCGGAAGACGCAAATCGTTCTCCACCTTCTGCTCGTCCCACCGCACGAACACATGTTCGCACACCGGTCGGCTCTGCTCGAACGGAGCTTTTTGGCGGCTATAGGCGCCAAGAACGGCGCCCCGTGGGCTAGGTCAGTTCGCCGCGGATCACGTAGCGGAGGACGGCGACGACCTGCTCCGCCGTTCGCGCCGTCGCCTGGGCGGCGCGGTCGAGCTCCTTCAGCGCGTGGTCCAGGTCGGTCTCGTGGAGGGTGACGATCGGCTTGCCGAGGGCGACGGCGAAACCGGCGTCGAAGGCTGCGTTCCACTGTCGGTACCTGTCGCCGAAGCGGACGACGACCACGTCGGCGTCGCGGATCAGCGTCTGCGTGCGGATGGCGTTGACGCCCGCCCCCATGTGGTCGCGCCAGAACGGGCTCGCCTCGTCCCCCAACGTCCCGACCCCGGCATCGTCGGAGGCGGCGTGGTCGGTGACAGGCCCGGTGAACTCAACCGGCAGGCCGGCCTCCGCCGTGCCGGCCTCGATCCGCTCCCGCCAGTCCGAGTGGATCTCACCCGCCAGGTAAACCCGCCAAGCGCGCTCAGCCATCGCTCCGAGTCGGGTTATTGACGCATAGCGACAAGAAGGTGCCTTGTCCGTTCAAATGCCCGCCTCCTCGAAGTGCTTGCTCAGCATCGTGACCTGGCCCTGGTAGTTGGACCCGAGCTGCTCGCCGTAGAGCCGCTCCGCCGGGGCGCTCGTCCACTCCAGCGCCAGCTTGCAGACCGGCTGGCGGTGCTCGACCATGAAGGAGACGTCGCGGGCTCGCACCTCGAGGGCGGCGCGACTGCCGTGGCGGCCGCCCGCCGGGTCGTAGCCGAAGCCGGGGTCGAAGAAGCCGGCGTAATGGGTGCGCAGCTCGCCCGCCGTCGGATCGTAGGCCATCATCTCCGCCGCCACCTGGGGCGGGATGCAGACTCCCTCGGCCGAGAGCAGCAGGTAGAAGATCTCCGGCTCGAGCACGATCCGGCCGCCCGCCTCCGGGAAGACAGGATCCCAGTAGTCGGTCCAGCGGTAGGCGCGAATCCGCGAGAGGTCGATCGGCAGGCTGTTCTTCTTCGCCCGGTAGCCGACGATGCGGTCGCTCGGGCCCGACAGGTCGACGCTGAGGAAGAGCCCCTCGGCAAGCGCCAGCTCCGACTCGCGCAGCGCGTGCGAATCGAGGTAGAGCAACGGGAACTCCGACTGCAGCTGGCGGATCTCGTCGTCGCCGAGCCGCACCTCGCCGCGAGCCAGGCGCAACTGGTTGAGCGAGAGCCCGGTCCTCACCTGGATCGCGAAGGAGCGCGGCACGACCTCCAGGTAGAGCTGACCCCGGTAGCCAGGGCGAATCTCGTCGAAGCGGTGGTGGCGGTCGGTTAGCACCCGCGTGAAGACGTCGAGGCGACCGGTCGAGCTCTTCGGGTTGGCCTTGGCGCGCACGTCGTCGGGAAGCGCCAGCTCCTCGAGCAGCGGCACGAGGTAAGGCCGGTCCCGCTCGAGGACGGCACCGTCGCGCAGATCAATTTTCTGGAAGGCGAGCCCGTCGACCTTCTCCTCGACCGTCGAGTCGACGTCGGGCAGGAAGCTGCAGCGCAGCGCCCAGGCGTGGTCCCCGAGGCGCAGGTCGACGCTCGCCGGCTGCACCGCCTCGGGACGGATCCGGTAGTCGCCGGAGCTGATCCATTCCGCCTCGATCGCCTCGCTCAGGGCCTGTGAGGGCAGCACGCCCATGCTCGTCGCCGTCGCCACCTCGCTCATGAGACAGGTTCGCTCCTCGCGCACGGCGTCGAGAGCCAGAAATGCACGCTTGCTCGCTCCGCACTCATCGCGGGGACCCTATGCGCCGTGCCCGCTCGATGCCAAGGTAGGGCGTCAGCGCAAACTCCGCGATTTCGGAGAACCTTCCCTCCAGTTCAGCGGTCTTCCCAGCGAGGACCCAGCGACTGAGCAACGAGGCGATCCCGCCGACCACCGCCTCGGCGACGCCGTCGCCGGGCCGGCCCGCGGGGGACCGCGGTGCCCTATCGCCGATCGAGGACACGAAGCTCTGGACCGCTTTCTGAAAGCGCGCGTAAACGTCCGGGCCGGCGCGCAGTCCCTCGACGAGGAGCAGGTCGGCGCGCGCCGGGTCGCGTGCCAGGAACCCGAGCATCGCCTGCAGCCCTGCGGCGACGGCCGCGGCCCACTCGTCCTCCGCCGCGCAGGCGTCCAGCACCTCCCCGCGCAAACGGTCGACGGCGTCGTCGTATGCGGCGAGGAAGCACTCGTCCTTACTCTGGAAATGTCGATAGAAGTCGCTCTTGGACACGCGAGCCTGCGCAGTTACGACCGAGACGGTCGTCTTGTCGTAGCCGTACTCGTGCAGCGACTCCGCAATGGACGTCAGGAGGCGCTCGAGCTGGTTTTCTGTCACGAACTCCCGAGAGAGGCCGTGACGGCCGCGTGGCAGCGATTTCATCTCAGACGAAAGTCTGCCAGTGGTCAGCGCCGCTTGCCCACACCTTCCTTCGCGGGGGTCCGATACTGCCCTACGACGAACTCGTGCAGCTCGGGCAGCAGCTCGGGCGCCTTCGCCGCCCTGCCGTGGCGCAATTCCTGGCTGACGATGTGGGAGACGCCGCCGACCACGGCCTCGTCGACCGTCTCCGGAAGCAGAGCCGCGCGCGGAAGGCGCTCTCGGACGAGCTCTATGAAGCGCTGCATCGCCGCCTCGTGGCGCTCGGTGGCAGACGGTGTCGCGGACTGCGCCTCGATCAGGCAGAGCCGTGCCATGGCCGGCTCTTCGGCGACGTAGGTCAGCAGCGCCTCGACGCCGGCGCCCACAGCGGCTTCCCAGTCCTTCTCCGCGGCTCCGCAGGCTTCTTCGATTCGGGTGGCGATCTGCTCGACGGCAGCATCGAAGGCGTCCAGGAAAACCTCCTCCTTGCCGGAGAAGTTGTCGTAGAGGGTTTTCCGCGCCACCGCGGCGCGCTTGACGATGTCGGAGATCTTTGTCGCCTCGTAGCCCTTCTCGGCTGTCAGCTCGGCCAGCGCGGCGACGATCCGATTGCGCTTGTGGAGCGCGATGAACTCCGGCGGGAGGCTCGGACGCATAGGCGCGAAGAATAGCCGCGCCAGGCACGACCGCCTCGCACGGCAAAGACCCCTCTGGTACCGTGTGAGGGCTGTTCGATTTTCGGTAGAAACGTCTAGGTTTCTATGGCCCCGAAGCGGATCGTCCTCACCCACGACATGCTGGCCATCGCGGTGGGAGACCGCTGGAGCGACGCGGAACTGCGGGATGCGATCGACCTGCTCAGCAAAGCCGGCGGGCGCTTCCCGGCCGGCGTCAGGACGCTCCCCCCCGACCTCGTGCGAGCGATTCAGCGAGAGCGCATGCTTGCCGCGATGCTCGTCACGGTCAACGAGCTCGGCTACCGGACCCTGACCGTGCAGGACGTTCTGAGCCGGGCCGGGGTATCCCGCCCGACCTTCTACGAACAGTTCGAGGACAAGGAGGACTGCTTCCTCGCGGCCTTCGACGCGGCCTCGGCCAGGATGCGAAAGCACCTCGACGACGCGCTCGCAGAGGTCGAGAGCGCTTGGCGCGACCGCCTGCGCGAGGGTCTCCGTGCGCTGCTGCACTTCGTCGCAGAGGATCCGGACGCGGCGCGGACGCTGATCGTCGAGGCTCGCGCCTCGAGCCCGGCCGGACTGCGCCGTCGCGACGAGCTGCTCGACGGCTTCGCCACCTGCATCGACACCGAGGCGAGGGCGAGCCTCGACAAACCGCCCACGGCGATCGCCGCGGCGGGGGTCGTCGGTGGGATCGAATCTGTCCTCTACGCGCGCCTGCAGAAAGGGGAGACGGAAGAGCTCGAGTCGCTGCTCCCCTCCCTCATGTACTTCGCGGTGCTGCCCTACGAAGGCAGGGAGGCCGCCGCCGAAGAGCTAGGCGGCGCCGCCCTCACCTGAGTCGCTCTCCGCGGCGAGCCGCAGGGTTCGCTCGCTCTGCTTCTCGATCGCTTCCCCCATCGCGAGCTGGAAGGTGGCGAGCAAGGCGCCGGCGGCGAGCGGGCGCATTCGTTCCAGCGCCTCGCTCATCCGCGGCCAGTCCCGCTCGGGCCGGCCGGCGCGGTCGAACGGCTCCCAGATCTCGCGAACGAAGAGCTCGACGAAGGCGCGAGCGGCGCCATCGGCGTGCTTGCGCAGCTTCTCCGCCGTGGCGATGGCGCCCTCGGGCCCGATCCCCAGCTTTGCAAGCTCCGCCGCGGCCCGCAGCAGGCTCGGGCTGATCGCCTCGATCCGTCCACCGGGCAGAGAGCGGAAGACGCCCAGCTCTTCGACGCGGCGAATCGAGTCGGCGTCGACTTCGCGTCCCCAGATCGCCGCCAGCTCCTCCGCCTCGAAGATCTCCGGTGCCTCGTCTTCGAACGGCGCTCGCAGGGCCCGCGTGAAGTCGAAGATCGCCGCGGCCGAGCCGTCGCCGCTGTCGAGGACGCGCCGGATCGCCTCCAGGTTGAGGCCGTCGGCCTGCATCTCCTTGGTGAGCTCGATGCGGGCGACGTGCTCATCGTTGTAATAGCCGGTGCGGCCCCGGACCACCGGCGGCGGCAGCAGCCCCCGGGTCTGGTGCGCGCGGATGTTGCGCACGGTCATCCCGGTGCGCTCGGCAAGCTCGCGGATCGTCATCTCGCCCTCAGCGGGCTTGGAACTCATCTAGCTGATGGTAAGCCGAAGGCGCTGGCCGTTCATCTTCTCGGCCGCGTCCGCGCAGACAAAGGCGATCGCCTCGGCGAGGTGCTCGGCAGGAGTGAATGCGGAGCGGTCGCCGTCGTTTGCCTCCTCGCGCATGGCCGGAGTCAGGATCGCCTCGACGACGAGGATGTTGGCCGTCGCCCGGGTTCCCGTGAAGCCGTCGGCGAGAGCCAGCGTCCATGCCTCGGCTGCCGCCTTGGCCGAGGCGTAGGCGGCGTTCGAGTTGCTCGGCGACTGCGCCTGTTTGGCCGAGACGAGGACGAAACGGCCGTGCTCGCTGGCCAGCAGCGCGTCGTGAAAGGCCCGGCTCGTGTGCTGGACCGTACGCACAAGGAGCTTCTCCAGCAGCTCCCAATCGGCGAGCGGCGCCTCGTGCAGCGGCTGCCCACCGCGCCAGCCGCCGACGAGGTGCAGCAGGCAGTCGACGCCGCCGAACCGCTCCGTCAGCGCATCGCACCATGCGCGGGTGGCCTCCTCGTCGAGCAGGTCGACGGAGCGGGCGTCGCGCCGCTCCTCCGGCAGGCCGAGTGGCGCAACCGCCGCTTCCGCGGCCTCGAGGTCGCGGTCGCAACCGCAGATCGTCGCCCCCGTGGCGGCCATCCGCTCCGCGACGACGGGACCGAGACCGCCACCGACGCCGGCGATCGCGACGACGCGTCCTTCGAGGCTGCTGCTCATATGGGCAGTCGCGATTCGGTCATGGGGGAGGCAGGATTCGAACCTGCGTAGGCAGAGCCAACTGGTTTACAGCCAGTCCCCTTTAACCACTCGGGCACTCCCCCAGGGGCGCAGCGAGTCTAGCGAGACCCGCCCTACGTTAAGCACCCATAGGGTGTCTAAGGTACGGCGGGTCTGGTCAACGCGGCTCGAGGACGAAGAGGGCGATGTCGCGGTTGGTGCGCGCCTCGTATTCGTCGAAGCCGGAGTACTGCTCGTTGTGCTTGCGCCAAAGTTCAGCGCGCTCCTCGCCCTCGGCTACACGCGCTCGCACCTTCCGCCGCCGTCGGCCGATCTCGATCTCCGCATCGGGGTTCGCGCGCAGGTTGAGCGACCAGGCCGGGGTCCGGCCATGACCGGCGTTGGAGCCGATCACCGAGATCCGCTCGCCGTCGCGCAGGTAGACGACCGGCACCGTGCGCGGTTCGCCCGACTTGCGCCCCGTCGTCGTCAGCAGCAGCACTGGGGCGTCGGCGATTCGCCCGCCGACCCGGCCGCCGCTCAGCCGATAGAGCGGCACATTGAGTTTCCCCGTCACCCGCAGACCCGCCGCGCCCATCAGCTGCGAGGCGCGCGAGTAGAACCTGTCCCCCAGCAGCGACATCGGTCCGCCCCTGGCCGCTCAGCTCGCTTCGCGGAGCATCTGCGCCTCTGGAAGGCGCTGCAATTTCTTCAGCGTGTTGTTCTCGATCTGCCGAATCCGCTCCCGGGTGACGCCGAAGGTCTGGCCGACCTCCTCCAGCGTCAGCGGCTCCATGCCGGAAAGCCCGTAGCGCAGCTGGATCACCTGGCGCTCGCGTTCGGGCAGCGCCTCGAGCGCCCTGCGGACGCCCTCGCGCTGCAGGTGTTCGCTCGCCTCCTCGAAGGGCTCGGCGGCGGCGTCGTCGGCAACGAAGTCGCCGAGCTCCGATTCGTCCTCGTCGCCGATCGGTTTCTCCAGCGAGACCGGCAGCTGGGCGACGCGCAGGATCTCCCTCACTTCGTTGAGCGGCCAGCGCAGCTCCGCGGCGATCTCGGCCGGCTCCGGCTCGCGGCCGAGCCGCTGCACGAGCTGGCGCTCGACGTGGGCGACGCGGTTCAGCTTCTCGACCATGTGGACGGGAATGCGAATCGTGCGCGCCTTGTCGGCGATCGCCCGCGTCACCGCCTGTCGGATCCACCAGGTCGCGTAGGTGGAGAACTTGTAGCCGCGCCGGTAGTCGAACTTCTCCACGGCGCGGATCAAGCCCAGCGATCCCTCCTGGATCAGGTCGAGGAAGCTGAGGCCGCGGCCCAGATAGCCTTTCGCGATCGAGACGACGAGGCGCAGGTTGGCCTCGACCATCTGCCGCTTGGCGACCATGTCGCCGCGCTCGATCCGCTTGGCCAGCGAAATCTCCTGCTCGGCCGTGAGCAGGTCCACCTTGCCGATCGAGCGCAGGTAGAGGCGCAGCGAGTCGAGGCTCGGTTCGACCGTCAGGTCGAGCTCCGGCTTCTTCGGCTGGCCGTTGGCGGATTCGGCGCGCTGCTCCTTGTAGGCGCTGACGCCGTCCTCGGCGAGCACTTCGACGCCGTGCTCGACGAGCCGCGCGTGCAGGCTGGCGACCTGCTCCTTGGTCACCTCGACCTCCTCCAATGTCGAGGCGATCTCCTCGAAGGTGAGGTGACCGCGCTCGCGGCCGAGTGCGATCAGCCCCTGGAGCTCCTCCGGCTCGGCAAGCGCCCGATCGTTCGAATCCTGACTCAGACCCTGCGGGATCGTCTCCAACGACTCGATCTCACTGCCTCCAGTGCAACCCGTTTCCCCCTCCCGGCCGGCCCCAAAGCTCCGGCCAGGCAGCGAAGTATAGGCCGCCGAGCGGGGATCGACGGCCCACGGGTAAGACGACGATCTTCTCTGTCGCTTACCATCGATAAGGAACATGGCGATCGACTCGACCACCCTCTCGCCCAGCGCGACCGACGTGCAGTCGTCGGCTCCGGTCACCCGGGTGAGCCTTTCGCGCGTCGGCGTCACCGGCGTCGAGAAGGTGATCCGGGTCAAGGCCGATGGCGAGGAGAACCTCTACCACGCCGAGTTCGAGTGCCTGGTCGACCTCAACCCGCGCCAGGCCGGCGTCCACATGTCGCGCTTCGAGGAAATCGTCGGCGAGGCGATCGACGAGGTCGTGCTCGGCGAGGCGTTCCGCGCCGAGGTGCTCGCCGCTCACATCGCCCAGCGGGTGCGCGAGCGCCAGGGCGGCCTGCGTGCCGAGGTCAAGGTGACGGCGCGCTACCCGGAGACGGTGACGACGCCGGCCAGCGGGCAGCGCACGCAGGAGATCTACGTTCTCTTCGGCACCGCGGTCGACTCGCTCCGCGGCACGCGGACGCTGACCGGCGTCCAGGCGCAGGGCATGACGGCCTGCCCTTGCGCGCAGGAGATGGTCGGCGGCCTCGCGCGCGAACGGCTCGCCGAGCAGGGCTTCGATGCCGAGCAGATCGAGCGGGCGATCGAGTCGGTGCCGATCGCCACCCACAACCAGCGCGGCATCGGCAGCCTCCACATCGGCTGCCCGGAGGGCGGCCCCGCTTGGATCGACGCACCCGAGCTGCTGCGGATCGTCGAGGGGTCGATGAGCTCTGAGATCTACGAGCTGATGAAGCGCCCCGACGAGCTCGCGGTGGTCGCCAAGGCCCACGCCCAGCCGCGCTTCGTCGAGGACTGCGTGCGCGAGATGCTGCGCCGCGTGGTCGAGGACTACCCGGACCTGCCCGGCGAGGCGTTCGTGCTGGCCCGCCAGGAAAACCTCGAGACGATCCACCGCCACAACGTGATCGCCGAGCGCTACGGCAAGCTCGACGACCTGCGAGCGGAGCTCGAAAGCGGCGAGCACCAGCGCCGCCATGTGACGGTCAGGGAGTGGCTCGAGGCTCCAGCGACTTGAGTCGCTTGCGCAGGCCGAAGAAGTAGTCGGCGCCGCTGATGACGGTCGCACCGACCGCCGCGTAGACGAGTCCGTCGACCCAGCCCGGCGATGGGTTGGCCGCGATCAGCGCGAATACCGCGGCGATCTGCAGGACCGTCTTCACCTTGCCGAGCCAGCTGGCGGCGATGACCACGCCGCGCTCTGCGGCGATCCCGCGCAGGCCGGTCACGGCCAGCTCGCGGGCGATGATCACCATCGCAACCCAGGCCTGCAGCCGGTCGAGCGAGACCAAAGAGAGGAGCGCCGCGGTGATCAGCAGCTTGTCGGCGAGCGGGTCCATCAGCTTGCCGAAGGTCGTCACCGAATCGCGCGAACGGGCGAAATAGCCGTCGAGCCCGTCGGTCAGCGCCGCGAGGGCGAAGACGGCAGCGGCGAGCGCGTCGCCGTTCGGCGTCTCGCCGAGCAGGGCGACGACGACGACGGGGACGGCGAGGATGCGCAGCAGGGTGAGGAAGTTCGGCAGGTTGAGTGGGAACACGGGCCCTACCTACCCGCGGACGCCTTCGAAGCCCCGGCGTCGCGCCGTGCGAAGAAGTCCTCGCCCTCGACGCTGATGTGGGGCACCAGCCGATCGAGCGGACCGGGCAGCCACCATGCGCTCCGGCCGAGCAGCACCATCACCGCCGGCACGAGCAGGCAGCGGACGAGGGTCGCGTCGATCGCGATCGCCACCGCGAGCCCCACCCCGAACTCCTTGACGATCGGGTTGCCGCTGAGCACGAAGCTGGTGAAGACGCAGACCATGATCGCCGCCGCCGAGGTGATCACGCGCCCCGTGTTGGCGAGCCCTTCGACGGTGGCGCGGCTCGGGTCGCCGTGGGCTTTGTAGTGCTCGCGGATCTGGGTCAGGAGGAAGACCTCGTAGTCCATCGAGAGGCCGAAGAGGATCGCGAACATCAACAACGGCACGAAGCTGACGATCGGGATCGCGTGGTCGAGTCCGATCAGCGACGACGCCCAGCCCCACTGGAAGACGGCGGTGACGACGCCGTACGCCGCCGCGACCGAGATCAAATTCATCGCCGCCGCCTTGATCGGCACCAGGACCGAGCGGAAGGCGAGCAGCAGGACGACGAAGCTGAGGCCGACGACGATCGCGATCATCA
This sequence comes from Solirubrobacterales bacterium, assembly GCA_036259555.1. Taxonomy (GTDB): domain Bacteria; phylum Actinomycetota; class Thermoleophilia; order Solirubrobacterales; family 70-9; genus VRUE01. The sequence continues at coordinate 11,647 of DATABM010000061.1, read as the reverse complement.
GCGGCAGCTTGTCGGAGATCTGCGTGGCGAGGTCGATGTAGCCGGCGGTCTGGCCCCCGACGTAAGCCGTGCCGCCGGTTCCCTCCATCGCCTTCGGAACGATCCGCTCGCGCAGCCCGTCGACCAGGGTGACGGTCTCGTCCTTCCAGGGCGCGGATCTTGAGACCACGGTGAAGACCGCGACCGTCCCCTGCCGGTCGAAGCTCGGCGGCGAGACCGCGACGACGTCGCCGGCCGCGCCGACCGCACGCTGCAGTCCCGGCAGCGCCGCTTTCGCCTCCGCCGGCGTCTGGAATTTGGAGGCGATCAGGAGCGGTCCGCTGTAGCCCGGCCCGAAGCCTCGCTCGAGGCCCTCGAACGACTGCCGGGCCGTCGTGTCCTTGGGCAGCGAGCTCGTGTCGTTCTGGCCGAGCTCGAGATCGAGCAGCGGAATCGCGAGGACGACGAGGACGACGAGCGCGGCAACGGTCGCGCGCCATGGCCGCTCGGCGACAGCACGCGCCCAGCGCCGCCAGCCGTGCGGCTCGGCGTCGTCGGGATGCGTCTTGCCGACGTGGACCCGGAGGGAGTCGATGCGCGGACCCAGGGCGCCGAGCAGGGCTGGCAGCAGCGTGCTGGCCGCCAGGACCGCGATCACGACCGCTATCGCCGCGGTGAAGCCGAGCGTCGTGACCAACGGAATGCCGGCGAAGCCGAGCGAGCAGAGGGCGATGACGACCGTGAAGCCGGCGAAGACGACGGCGCCGCCCGCCGTCGCGGTGGCACGCGCGATCGACTCGCGCATCTCCATTCCTTCGCGGAGCTGCAGTTTGTGCCTGGTGACGATGAAGAGCGCGTAGTCGATGCCGACGCCGAGCCCGATCATCGTCGCCAGCGTCGTGGCGACGCTGGGGACCTGCACGACACCCTCGAGCAGGCGGATCGCCGAGAGGGCGCAGGCAAGACCAACGACGGCCGAGGCGATCGGCAGCGCCATCGCGGTCGCGGTGCCGAAGGCGAAGAGGAGGATGACCACCGCGGCGGCGAGCCCGATCGCGTCGCTCGTCTCGGTCGAGGGTTTGGAGAGCTGCTGTCCGACGTAGCCCCCGGCCGAGACTTCGAGACCGGCCGCTTCCGCCGGCTGGCCGGCGTCGAGCACAGCCTGGGCCTCGTCCTCCGTCAGTTCACCGGGCCCGATGTCCAGGTAGACAGGCACGTAGGCGACGCGGCGATCCTTGCTGAGAAAGGCGGCGCCCTGGCGGCTGAGCGGGCTGACCGCCGAGTTGACGTCGGGCAGGGCCTGCAGCCGCTTCACGGTCGCCCCCACCGCTTCGGCCTGCTTCGGAGCGGTCAGCAGCGGCCCGCTCGACTCGATCACGAGCGGGTTGCTGCCGAACGCCTGCCCGGGCAGGTTGTCTTCGAGCAGCTCGGTGGCCGCGGTCGAGTCCGTGCCCGGCAGGGTCAGGTTGTCGTTGGTGCGGCTCGCCTGCGACTGGCCGGCCACGACCAGGCCAACCGCGAGCAGAAGCCAGGCGCCGATCGTCGCCCAGTGGTGACGCGAGCAGAGACGGCCCAGCGCGTACAACGGGGCGGTCATGGCGTCATCTTCCAGCCCGGGGCAGCGGCTCCTCTCCCGAGTCGAAAGCCTCGGGGGCCAGGTCGACGGCTGGAACGGCGAGCAGGCGGCGCAGAACCACGCGGTGGGCGGCATGGGCGGCGGCCAGCGACGCGGCGAGGGTGCGCGGCGCGGCGGTGTGGAGGCCCGGCACGGCGTCGACGTGTGCGATCAGCAGGGCACCCTCCAGCCGGTAGAGGCGAGCGAGGAGATCGGGTTGCGCTTCGTCGCCGGTCCAGGTGGCGAGGGTCGGCTCGGCTTCGACTTCCGCACCAAGCCCGCGCAGCGCCTTGGTGATCGCGTCGACGTATTCCTGTTGATGGCCCCGGAAGCGACGCGCCACCGCCTGGCTCTCACCGTTGAGCCGAGGCACCACCCGCGTGTAGCCGTGAAGCAGTTCCAGCTCCTGCTCCAGCGCCACGTTCAAATGCTCGGCGTCCGAACCCTTTTCGGGATCGGTCTTCGCCCCCTCGCCGCTCGGCCCGCAGCCGCCTGCGGCGATCAGGGCCAGGGTCAGGAGCAAAAAGACGGCGCGGCTGCCGCCGCGCCGTCCTGCTCTGCCCCAATTGAATCGGTGCTCGCCCACAGGCGCCGAAGCCTATGGGCCGGGCACGACCTGCGCCGTGCTCGATCTAGGCTTTGCTCTTCGCCTTGGCCTTGCTCTTCGAGCCGCTGTTCCGGGCTTTTTTCTTGAGCGGTTTCTTGGCCGCGGCCTCGGGCACCTCGTAGCCGAGCATCGCCACCGAGACGTTGAACCCCTCCGCGCCGGACTTGGCGGTCCGCTTGACGCACTCCGCCTGGACGGCCATCACGTCTTTCAACGCCTTCTCGAGGATGCCGCGGACGTCGTCCCATCCCTTCTCGTCGACGAACATCGGCGTCCAACTCATATGCCGATCTTTGCGCTCGTCGAAGGTCCCGTCTTCGAGCGAGGCAACGACGTCGTCAATGACCATCTGGAACAGGTCGGCGCTCATGCCGGTCCGGACCGAGTCGGGCAGCTGGTGCCAGTCGCGATCCGTCAGGAAGGCGCGCGACGTGGCTCGGTAGTAATGCTCCACGGCGCCGCGCCTGGGCTCCGTTTTGACGAGCTCGATGCAGTTGTAGTCCCTAAGGACTTTGACGTGATAACTGACCTGGCTGAGACCTTCGTTCAGCTCCTTGGCGAGTTCGTTGGGGCTCGCCATCCGTTCGTTGAGGATCGCGAGTATCTCGACCCGCAGTTCGTGGGCCAGCGCCTTGACGAGGTTTTGGTTGACCCCGCGCTGGCTGGAGCCCTTGCTCTTTCTCTTGGGCGGGCCCTTCTTATTCGCGCTCTTGCTTTTTGCGGCCAAAACGACTCCTTCGGATTCAATTGGGGCGCTCGAACCACTCCATCCTATTGATCTACAACAGCGATTTCTAGCGAGAGTTCCGACAAAATGCTCCGCCTCCCTTATTAGTGGAAACTTTTCCACCAATCGATGGGTCTCTATACCGCTCGCGCGCTAGGCGCGGCAGGGAGAAGCCAGTCGAATCAATGGGGGGTGAGCTTGATGAAGATCGGTGCTGCCGATGCCGTCGTCCCGACGGTTTCCATTCACAAGGTCGGCTAGTCGACCCATGGGGAGCCCGTTCCGTCCGCCGGAACGGGCTCCCCGCCGGATGCCACGGCATCTGTAGCGTCCTCCGCATGGCGACTTTCGGACCGGGCGACGGCTCCTCGCCGGCCGGCACCCTCGCGGAGCTCTCCGAGCAGGTGCACTCGTGCCGACGCTGCGACCGTCTGGTCGCCTGGCGTGGGGCGCAGGCAGCCGAGCCGCCCCGTCGCTTCCGGGGCCAGCGCTATTGGGCGCGGCCGGTGAGCGGTTTCGGCGATCCGGCTGCCCGCGTCGTCCTGGTCGGGCTTGCCCCCGCAGCGCACGGCGCCAACCGCACCGGCCGGATGTTCACCGGCGATCGCTCCGGTGACTGGCTCTACGCCGCGTTGCACCGCGCCGGCTACGCGAACCGGCCCACCTCGGTCGACGCCGGCGACGGTTTGGCGCTGCATGACGCGTACGTGACCGCGACGGTCCGTTGCGCTCCGCCCGCCAACCGCCCGACTCCCACCGAGCGAGACGCGTGCCTGCCTTTCCTGGTGCGCGAGCTGACACTGCTGAGGCGCTCACGGGTGCTGGTCGCCCTGGGGGGCTTCGGCTGGGACGGCGTCCTGCGCGCGGCGACCAGCTTGGGCATCGACCTGCCGCGACCGCGTCCCCGCTTCGGCCACGGCGCCGAGGCCGGCCTGGGGCGCTGGACGCTGCTCGGTTGCTACCACCCCAGCCAGCAGAACACCTTCACCGGTCGCCTCACCGAGCCGATGCTCGACGACGTCTTCAGGCGCTCGCGCCAGCTGACGGCAGATTAGGCGGCTACGCGGCTCTCGCTAGGGGCCGTTTCGAATCCCATCATCACGACCTCGACAGCGATGCCTTCGCCATTCCCGGCCTGCCGCCGGCGTTGGCATTCGCGTCGCACCCCGAGCACCTCATCGAGCGCCTTCCTCATCACTTCTGTCACCTGGTTCCAGCCCTGCTCGTCCAAGATCATCGGAGTACGGCTCTGGTGGCTGTCCCTGGCGTTGAAGGTTCCCGCTCTGAGCGCCGCCAAAGCGTCCTCAATGCTCAGCCGCAGGAGGCTGCCGCTGAGGTGGGTTCGAACCTCGGAAGGGATGGCCTGCCATCTCCTGTCGTCGAAGTACAGCAGAGGGCGGGCTAGCTCGTAGAAGTGCTCCTTGACGCCGCGTCGCTTCTTTGTGCCGGCGAGACGGATCATCCCGAACTCGACGAGGACCTTGACGTGGTAGTCGAGATCGCGGGCGGCGAGCCCGAGTTCCCTGGCGATTTCGTTCGGGCTGGCGACGCGATCGCCCAGGGTGACGAGAATGTGGCTGCGTAGAGGGTGCGAGAGCGCCTGCGCGATCGCGGGGTCGATCACCTGTCGCAGCTTGCCGTCGAGAGCCTCCGCCTCCTTCTTGCGTGCGGTCCTTGCCATGTCTCCTCCTCCGTCCCCTGGGGTCCCATGTGCCCATAGTTTCAATCCAAGACCGGTATGGGACCTAATTTGATGCCTATTGCCGCTCAGTACAAGTAGAAATCCTGATTTCTTCCTTATCGTCTATTGCCGAAACGGATTTAATCGCTGGCCTGGTCTCTAGCCCGCAGATGCCGATGGCCCGGCCCAGGATCAAGCGCACGACCGAGTGGATGGAGACGCCCGAGGGCGACCTCTATCTGCTTCGCCCCAGCGGCGGCACGGACGTGCACATCGAGAAGCCCGACCCGGAGGGGCGAGCCCTCTTAGAGGCTCTCGATGGAACGCGCGAGCGGGAGGAGCTCGAGCGCCGCTTCGGCGACGAGCCGGTCCGCGACCTGCTAGCCCAACTGGAGGAGCTCGGCCTGGTCGAGGACGGCGCGGACGACGACCTGGTCGCAGACCGGGTCATGGAGCGCTTCGACCGCCAGCTCCGCTATTTCAGCGACGTCACCACCGGCCCCACCCCGTCGGAGTGCCAAGCGCGGCTCGAAAGCGCCCGGATCGTCGTGCTGGGTGTCGGCGGCCTCGGGGGCTGGTCGGCGCTCTCGCTCGCCTGCTGCGGGATCGGGGAGATGCTGCTGATCGACGGCGACGCCGTGGAGGACAGCAACCTCAACCGGCAGATCCTCTACACCGAGGCCGACGTCGGACGGCCCAAGGTCGAGGCTGCAGGGGAGCGCCTATCGGCTTTCAACTCGGCGATGCGCGTCGAAACGGTCGACCGGCGCGTCGAGGGCGAAAAGGCGATTGCCGACCTCATCGACGGCTACGACCTGGTCATCGACGCAGCCGACTGGCCCGCCCACGAGATCGAGCAATGGGTGAACTCCGCCTGCTTCGACGCTCGCATCCCGTACATCACGATGAGCCACTTCCCGCCGATCGCCCGCGTCGGGCCGCTCTACGTCCCCGGTGAGACCGGCTGCTTCGCCTGCCAGGTCGCCGCCTACCGACGCGCCTATCCGCTCTTCGACGTTGCCGTCGAGCAGCGCCGGGCCAAACCGTCGCCCGCGGCCACCCTCGGCCCCGCCTGCGCCCTGATCGGCGGTCAGGTCGGCCTCGACGTGATGCACTTCTTGACCGGGCTCGCAGAGCCGTCGACGCAGGGCGTGGGCCACATCTACGACCTGCGCACGATGAAGGTCGAGCGGGAGCCGGTGGTCGCCGAGCCGGACTGCCCCGTCTGTGGAGATCTGCCTCCTCACGAGCGCTCCCGCGCCTCGGAGCAGACGACCCAGGGCTGACCGAAAATCCCTCTGATCGCCGCGGTGCACCACTTGGCAGGCAGCGCCTCGTAAAATGGCGGGGCAGGCCGGCGTAGCTCAGTTGGTAGAGCACTTCATTCGTAATGAAGGGGTCCCCGGTTCAAGTCCGGGCGTCGGCTCTGGCAGCGCGCTTTGGTCAGGAGAGCGGCACGCCAGCTAGGGCGGCGACTTTCCACCGGCCGTCTTCTAGCCGCATCGGGATCGCGTACGGCGTGTCTTGGGCGCCGTGGTAGAGGACGAAGCCCTGATCGCCTTCGACGCGAAGCGCTCCCACGTCGGCGATCGCCGCCTCGCGCCGCGCTTCCTTAGTCCCCGGCCCCGAGAGGCCGCCGAGGACCTCAGGGCACTCCTTGCCGCGGAGCTGGGGCGAGCGCTCCGTGAACTGCTGGAACGATTCGAGGACGTCGGCCGCCAGCTGCTTGCAGGCCTTTGCCCAGTTGCCCGCCGCCCGCGCCTCGAGGAAGGCGTGAAGGACCGCGGCGGCGTCCTCGACGTCGGCCTCGGCGGCTTCAGAGCCAAATTCCTGGACGCTGTTGTCGCCGCCCGGCGTCACGAACTCTTCGGAACCGCCGCCGGAGTCGCGCTGACCCCTGCCGGCTCCCTCCCCGGTGGCCGATTCGCGCTCCCCCTGCTCGTCCGTCGCGGCGCCCCCTCCTCGGCTTGGCGCCGACTCCGGCGAGGAGATTCCGTTAGCCTGCGCGCCGCCGTCGGCGGGAGGAGGCGAACCTGAGTCGTCGCCGCAGCTCACCGCTCCCCCGACCAGCAACGCCAATGCCGCCGCCATCGTCGCTAACCTGCCGCGCGCCGTCATGAGGCGATCTTATTCCGCCGCGCTGCTGCTGTCCGCCGTCCTCTCGCTGGCCCTGCCCGGCGGCGGCGTAACGGCCGCCTCCCCGAACTCGATCGTTTTGCATGGCGCGCACGGAGGCAGCAACCTGAAGCTGAGTGTGCGAGGGGAGCGCTTGGTCGTCCGCGGTCTGATGTCGCGCGAGCAACCGGTCGGATGTCATCTCCGCCGCTCCCGCCTCAAGGCGGTCTGCCGCCTCGACCGGGTCGCCTCGATCCGGGTCGACATGGGCCCGTCCGGCGACATGGTGAGGGTCGCCGACCGCCTGACGGTCCCCCTGGCCGTCTACCTCGGGGGCGGCTCCGACAAGTTCATAGGCAACGGCGAGCGCGACTTCTGCTATCCGGGCGGTCACCGCCGCAACCGCTGCATCGGCCGCGGCGGCGACGACGTCTGCATAACCGGCCCGCGCAACAGCGACTGCGTTGGCGGGCGCGGTAACGACTACTGCGAGCACGGAACCGGCAGCGACGGCTGCTGGGGCGGCCCTGGGCGCGACGTCTGCCGGATGGGTCCCGGGCACGACGGCTGTCATGGCGGGGCAGGCAACGACTGGCTCTACGGCGGGTCGAGCAGCGACCGCCTCTACGGAGGGGGCGGCCGCGACCACTGCGACGGCGGGCCAGGCTGGGGCAAGTCCCAGTCGTGCGAGGCCGGACCCCGCCGCTGAGCCGCCAGCAGTTCGGCCTCCATCGCTGGGCCACGCTCCTCGACACGGGCCTTGCCGGATCTGTCCGTACCGAAGGACAGATCCATTAGTGCCAATTGACAACTTCTGCCGACTGGTCTAGGGTCCTCGACTATTCGTATCCCGGGCTGGGAGGGCCGGGGTCTCTACATCCAGTTACAAGGGAGGCTTCATGCCAGCTGTAAAACGCCTGGCGATGCTGGTCTGCGCCGCTGCAGTCTTCGTGCTGCCCGCGACCGCCAACGCCGCAATCACGAGCGTCACCAAAGAATATGGCCCCTACACGATTCCCGCCGGCGGCGGCGATCCGCACAATCACGAAACGATGGGGGCGATCGAAAACCAGATCGCGTTCAACATCTCCAAGCCGTGCACCGGCTGCACCCTGATCGGCGCGACGCCGGACCTGGTCTATGAAAACGGCACCAAAGCCAACATCACAGACGGTCCGATGCTCCATCACGCAGTGTTCCTCGCGCAGTCGAGCGGCAAGGTCGATGCGACCTGCGGTAACAGCGGGCCCGGGCAGCTCGGCGAGCGCTTCTTCGCCACCGGCAACGAGCGCACCGCGATCGACCTCCAGCCGCTCAACTACGGCTACAAGGTCAACAGCTCAGAGACCTGGAACATGATCTACGACCTGATGAACTGGGAAACGACCAGCAAAAAAGTCAAAATCAAGGTCACCTGGAAGTACGCGACCGGCACCGACCACACCAACCGGGCCGCGCTGCGTCCGGTCTGGCTTGACGCCGATGGCTGCAGCATGGACTCGTTGATCTCGGTCCCGTTCGGCATCAGCGACACCCATTGGGACTGGAACGCGACCTTCGGCGGCAAAATGATCGCCGCCGCCGGCCACATCCACGACCACGGCGAAAAAGTCGAAGTGACCAACAAATCCGCCAGCGAAGCGATGCTGTGCACCTCGACCGCTGGCTACGGTGGCACGGGCTACAAAACCCACACGGACGGCCGTAATCACATCTCCTCGATGAGCGTCTGCACGGGCAACCCGCTCGGGACGATCAAAAAAGGCGACACGCTGCGCCTGCACGGCACCTACAACGTGCCGGAAGGCCACCACGCGATCGACGACGCGATGATCATCGCGCTCGCTTACATCAACCCGAGCTAGTTATCGGCTAGCGCGTTTTTCGACGGCTCCCGCCGCCGCGGCCAGCGGCGGCGGGGCGCCGTCGACTCGACGTTTTTTTGGTCGCCCCCCGGGACGACGCTTTTTTCGCGGTCGCGCGTGCGGAAGCTTTCTTGGCGGTCGCCGCTCGCCTCGGTTTGCGGCCGGTCGAGTTGTTCGCGGAACGCTGACTGCGCGGCACTTCTTCTTGGACGACGGCCCCGGTCAGAGACTTGATCTGGCCCTCGAGGAACTTCGCCATCCGTTCCTCCTCGCGGCGAATGCCACGGGCCAGTTTGGCCGTCTCCCTGTCGCCGACCTTTTCGGCGAGCGTCTCGATCGCCGTGTACGTGGCGATCTCCTCGTGCTCGTTCCAGTACTCGGTCTTGGCGTTCTTGAGCATTTTCTCCTGCTCGCCGGTGCCGCGAGCGGCGTGCAGCGGGCCCTTGGCGGCGGCCATCGCCTTGCCGACAGCGGTGCCCACCTTGCTGGTTCCGTCGCCGCCCAGCTTCTTGATACGCCTCTCCACCGCTTTGGCGTGCGCCTTGGTCTCGCGCAGGTGCTGCTGCAGCCGTTTCTTGTACGGCGCCCTGGTCGTCATCGCGATGTGGGCTTGCAGCGCGGTCTCCAGTTCGCGCTCCTTGCCGTGGGCCTCGTTGAGGTACTGCACGAGCTTCGCGTCGCGCTCGTTCAAATCCGCCATCGGCTTCCTCCTTGGGTCCGCTACTCGGGCTCGGGAGCTTCCTTGCCCGGCCAGTTACCCGTCACGCCCGCGAACGAACGCCGCAGCTGGTGGTCGGTCACGCCTTTGACGAGACGGAAGATCGCCCCCTCCAAGATCAGCGCCGCGATCATCTTCGGCCACCGGATCTCACGATGCTTGGGCTGCGGCGGCTCCTCTTCGTCGATCAAACCCCATACCTGTTCGAAGACCTTCTTGCCGATCGTGCCGGCAATCAAGCCGACCACGATCCCGATCGGGGCAAAGACGAATCTCACGGCTGGCCTCCCCTGGTCCGCGGCTCGTCCGGCGCCGAGCGCGGCTCCAGCTGCAGATCCTCGGCGGCACCTGGCCGGCCCTCTTCGATCTCGATGCTGCGCTCCCGCTCGGCGTTCAGTTGGTGGCCGAAGAGGATCGCCAGGTTGGTGATCCAGAACCAGACGAGCAGCGCGATCAGGCCGCCGAGCGTGCCGTAGGTCTTGTCGTAGGAGCCGAAGTTGGCGACGTAGAAGGCGAAGAGCGCGGAGGCGACGATCCAGACGACGATCGCGACGATGCTGCCGGGCGTCACCCACTTGAAGCCGCGCAGCTTCGCGTTCGGCGAGGCGTAATAGAGGACCGCGATCACGGTTATGAAGAGCGCGGCGAGCACCGGCCACTTGGCGATGTTCCAGACGTCGACGGCCGTGCCGGAGAGGCCGATCGGATCGGCGACCGCTTCGACGACGGGGCCGGTTAGGACGAGCCCGAGCGCGACCAGGGCGGTCAGCACGATCATCACCAGCGTCACCAGCAGTTGCAGCGGACGCAGCTTCCAAAAGGGGCGTCCCTCGGGCGTCTCGTAGATCACGTTGGAGGCGCGCATGAAGGCGCCGACGTAGGCCGAGGCCGACCAGAGCGCGGTGGCAAGCCCGATGATCAGGGTGAGCCCGGCGGCGCTCCGATTCGAGGTGATCGATTCGATCGGACCCGCGAACGTGTCGGCGGCGGAGCTCGGCCCGAGCGAGGTGACGATTTCGGTGACCGCGTCGGTCGTCTCCTGCGGGTCGCCGAAGAGGCCGACGAGCGAAACCATCGCCAGCAGCGCCGGGAAGAGCGAGAGCAGGCCGTAGTAGGTCAGCGCCGCGGCCCAGTCGGACAGGTTGTCGTCGCGGAACTCGGTCGCGGTGCGCTTCAACGTGGAAAACCAGCCGCTGCCCGAGTGCAGGTCCCCGGAAGCCGTCGAGCTGTGAGCACGCTCCTCCGCCACGCCTGCCAGATGCCCGGCCGGCCCTGACGCAAACCTCAGCGACGCTCGGGCGGCGCGCAGCTGGGGCCGAGCTCCCGATTAGCGCGAAAGCCCTCCGGAGCCATCCAGCTCAACTGGGCTCCAAATAGAACACCTCGGCCGAGACGTCCTCCTGGGCGTCCAAGCCGCTGGTGAAGGCGCGGACCCTGCGGTTGAGGACACGTTCGACGGCACCCCGGAAGTCTCCCTCCGTGGCGTGCTGGAAGTAGAGGCGGGTATCGCGCATCCGCTGGTGCTCCCCCATTTCGACCAGCTTGCGCTCGGCCGGCGTGAACGTGTCCTCGAGGGTGCAGATCAGCGTGTCCGGTCCAGCGAAGTCGCTTCGCGCTTTGGTCGGCCCGCGGCCGAATTGCTCTTTGTAGAGGCGGACCATCTCCCTGGAAACCTCCGCCAATGCCGAGGCGCCCGGATCCACGGCCTCGCTCGCATCCCTGCCTTGCTCGTCGTGCATAAAAGACCCCAAATGTCGCTCCCCCGAAAGAGACGCCGCGCGCATGGCCAGGGGGAAGTCAAAGCCGGACGAGCGGAAATGCCCTTTGATCGTAGCGACCGGCGGAGAGCCGCTTGCCAGAGTCCAGATCAGCAGCTAAGGTGCTTGGTCGACGCTGCGGACGGTGAGGCTGGAGCGTTGCGTCCCCATGTGAGAACGCGACTTGGTCAGGGAGCCAGGTTCGGGCTGACGCCAACACCCCCGGAAGGCACCAAGTGAGGGACCCCCAGTGAGGAGCTTCCGGCTCGTCGAGAGGATCGTCGAGCCGAACTGTTGCGAGATCGCGGTCGAGGGCGAGCTGGAGATTACCGTCGCGCAGGAGCTCAGGGCGGCGCTGGCACGCGCCATGCGCGAGCACGAGCGCGTCCTGATCGATCTGCGCCGCTGCGATTTCATCGACTCCACCGGCATCGCGTTCTTGGTCGAGGCTCACGCCAAGGCGGGGGGCGACGGGACCGGGACCCGGTTCGCCCTCTACGGCGCCTCCGGTCAGGTGCTCCGCGTCCTCTCGATCACCGGGCTCACCGACAACGGCCTGGTCTTCGAGAGCGCCGACCAGGCG
>DATABM010000060.1:0-13639 GCA_036259555.1 Solirubrobacterales bacterium | reverse complement strand
CAGGCCAACTTCTCCCTGACCACCTATCTGACCCCGCCTGGTGAAGGCGTCGCCGGCGGGGCGACGCCGACCGAACCTGGGGCTCCGGCGACCGCCACGCCCGCCGCGACGACGACCGGAGGAGCGCCATGAAGCGGATCGGGCCCGAGATCAAGATGCCGAAGCTGCGCGGCTCCGGCGCGAAAGCGCCCCAGTTCGTCCAGGACGTGTACGCGGATCTGCGCGACCGCCGCCTCTTGCCGCTGGTCGCCCTCGTAGTGGTGGCGATCGTCGCCGTGCCGTTTCTGCTCGGCAACGCCGAAGAGACGGCACCGCCGCCGACGGCAGGAGGCGGGGCAGAAGGTGTCGCCGGCCTCGAAGTGACCGGCAAGCCGACGCTCACCGTCGTCCAGGCGAAGCCCGGCCTGCGCGACTACCGCAAGCGGTTGCGCGGCCGCACCCCGAACGACCCGTTCAAGCAGAAATACACGAGCCTGCCACCGGATGCGAAGTTGCAGAGCACGGTCGAGAGCTCCACGACGAGCACCACGGGAGACTCGAGCGAGGTCTCGGTCACCGACGAAGGCAGCACCGTCACGGTCGAAGTCGACGAAGACGGCGCCGCGCCCGGCGGGGCACCGGGCGCCGGCTCCGGAGGCTCTCCAGGACAGCTGCCGGGCGGCCGACCCGACCCGGACGGCGGCCAGTTCTACGCCTACCGGCCCGACCTGCGCTTCGGCGTCGCCGGCTCAGGCGGTCTGAAGACGTACGCCGATCTGCCAATCGCAAGCCTCTTGCCCAAAGAGGATCCCGTCCTCTTCTTCATCGGCGCCACCGAAGGCGGCGATCGCGTCGTCTTCGACGTCTCCTCCGAGGTCATCCTCGTCAAGGGCGAGGGCAAATGCATCGGTGGCCGCCAGTCCTGCGGGCTGCTGTTCATCCGGCCTGGCGAAGCAGTCACCCTGTTGACCGAAAGCGTCGGGCGGACCTTCCGGCTCGCCGTCGACTCGATCGACTTCGTCCCCGTCGAGCGGCCGAAGCCGGCCGGCTCCTCGTCGGTGGGAGCTCCCGAGGTACCTGGACTTTCGGCAGTGGGTCAGTTTGAGCGAGGGCGTAGAGGAAGTCCCACCGGGTAAGCAAATAAAACGGGACGAGAGCGGTGAACTCTCGCCCCGCACGGGCCGGTTAGGGCCTACTTCTCTCTACGAACGCCCTTGAAAGGCGCATCGTCGGCCTTCTGGTCCAAGATGCGACCCGTGTCCGTGTCGCGCTTGATCCAGTTGCCATTCGGCCCTTGGAACTGGGAACGCTGCTTCACAGCGCCCCGGCGTCCCGGACCGGCCGGAGGATTCTTGGCCAAGCCAATCACCCCCTTTCCGCCGCCAGATTGACGACGGCTACCCGTCGCCGGGCGGCGTCAGGTATCGAAGCAGGCGCACCGGCGGGTATCAGTCCAGCAACCCCGCAATTTCCTCAAGCGTCCAGATGTGATCCGCAACCCCCGCTGCCATAGCCGGCGTCCGGGGATAGCGCTCCCTCAAGGCCGTATGGGGCCGCGCGAAGTTGTAGTGCATGAAGTGCAGGGAGACCGCGTGGGAAAGATGCTCAACCTTCCGGCTGAATCCGTTAGTCAACCTCGTAAAGCGCCGCATGCCCATCCTCATGGTCAAGTTCTGTCGCTCGACGTAGCTGGTTGAGATTCGGTCGGGGTCGGGGTCGCCCCTCATCGTCCGGCGCTTCGTCCCCGTGCAGACCGGCGGGCTGTATTTGCCCGCTTCGGCACCGGCGAAGGTCTTTTGAATCTGCGCCCAATCGACGTTGTTGGCAAAGGACGGCCCCACGGTTCCTTCGTAGATTCGGTGGCCATCGGTGCTGAGCTGGATTCGCCCGCTCATCCGACTGGCGAGGTCGGTTAGAAAGACTTCGGCGTCGTCCATCGTCCGCTCCCCTACGAGCCAGGAGGGGATCAGCTTCGTATCGGCGCAGATCGCCGTGAACGTCCAGACGTCCCCATAGCCCGGCGTCCCCTTGAACTGCTCCGGCACGTTCTTTTGCTTGGCGTAGCAAAAGCTCCATATCTCGTCGGCCTCGATGGCTGAGCAGGGGAGGTCTTGGAAGGCGCCATCCTGGTACTCGGCGCAGGCTTCGCCGAGGTCGACCAGGAGCTTCGTGATCGTGTTCTTGGCCGCGCCCGTCATCCGGACGGTGGCACGGATGCTGTTGCCCTCGACCAAGCAGCCGATGATCTGGGCGCGCTTCTCGGTGCTCAGGCGGTTCATAATGACTATAATGCTTGAGCGGTCGGACGGAAAACCGGCCTATTCCCGGAACCGGCTTGCTTTCACGGAATGGCAACCTTTGGCATCAGGAGCCCGGTCTATGCTGGACTTTGCCATGAGTACGCTTGCTGCCTACACCGACGCTGAAGAGGCTGCCGAGCGCGTCCGCAGAGAGTTTTGGGGGGATTCCGTCCCGGTTGATCCTGCTCAGGTTGCGGAAGCGCTAGGCGTAGAGGTTCTCGCTGCTCAGCTTGGCCCACAACTCGCGGGCGCGCTGGTCAAGGAGCCGGGTAGAGATCCCCGGATTTTCCTCAATGGGGCAGACAACCCCAACCGCAAGCGTTTTACCTGCGCCCACGAGATCGGCCACTTCGTAAAAAGGGCCGATGCGGATAACGACTACGAGTACTACGACTTCCGCGACAGCTTCTCGTCTTCTTCTGGAGTCGATCCAGAGGAGCGCTATGCCAATGCCTTTGCTGCTGCTCTCCTGATGCCGAAGGACCGCATCAAGCAGATGAAGAAGGAGGGGCTCAAAGACATTGAAATGGCTGCTCGGTTCGGCGTCTCACGAGAAGCCATGATCTACCGACTTAAAGCCCTCGAACTCGCCTAGGACCAATGGTCGGAGAGGGCGAGGGATCAACCGAAGGCGGGGGGCATCCTTCCGGCGGCGGACGCGAACGCAACGAGCGCGCGCGTGAAGAAATCCGCGAGGCGCTCGTTGCTGGCTACGCGGAGCGCGTTCACTCGCTTCCGCCCACCAAGGAGGAATTGGAGCGCGCCCATCTTCAACAAGACCTTGAACTCAAGGAGCGCTACGGCAAATGGCTGCTCTGGCTGGTCACCGGCCAGCTAATCGTCGCGGATATCGTCTTCGCCCTCTACTTCATCGTGGGGGTCCATTGGGATTTGCCAGAGGGCGTGATTTACGTCTGGCTAGCGACGACGCTGGTCGAGCTGGTGGGAGTGGTGACCGTAGTCACGCGATACCTCTTTCCGAGGCGCGATTCAGCAGGCTCGGAATAGCTTTGCTCTTGGCCTAATCAAGCCTCTGCCAACGGGCCTGTGCTGCCGCTGAGGCGATTTCCTTTCGCCGCTTCGGTGAGAGCTTTTCGGCCCGCGCCTTACCGCCCCTCGCGCCGCCCTTCCGACCAGCCTGAACCTGCTGGCTCTCCGGCTCCTGCGGCGTCTCATCGACCGCCTCGTCAACGATGGCGGCGGCGAGGCGGTTGAGGTCCGCTGGCTTCTTGGACCGCTTAGCCATGACCACAGGCTACCCGTCGAGGAAGCGGCCGGACTCGGTTCGAGCGGGCTTCCAGACGATCCCGTCGAGTAGATCGCATGGCGAGGCGCCGAGGGCGCCGGCCAGCTTCGCCACCGTGTCGATCCCGGGCATGTGGCCGCCTCGCTCCAGCGCCCCGATCTGGGTTCTATGGAGCGCGGCGCGCCAGGCGATCTCTTCCTGGGAGAGACCGGCCTGCTTGCGACAGCGCTTCAGGTTCGCGCCAAAGCGCTCCGCGACGCTCACCATGCCTCCAGCCGGTGGGCCTGACGGGCCGCGTTGGTCGGCCGCAAAGACTGCGACTTGCCGCCTCTTATCTCGAGCAGGCCGCTTTTCTCAAGGGATGCAACTGCCCGCTTCACCGCCTTTGAGTCTCCGAGTTCGCGAGCGAGTTCCGGGCGCGTGCGCGCCACTGGATCGCCCGCCAGGACCAAGGCGAGAATCGCGCGCTGGACTGCGAAGTGCCTGCGCGACTCGCCACGCTTACGATCTGGCTGCATCGGGAGCTTCCACCTCCTGGTGCCAGCCCCCCGGCAGTTAGCGCTGCGCGGGGGGCGCTTTACGGTCTATGTGGGAGAGGAAGCTACCGCCGGATCAGGGGCGATTGGGCCTGTTTTGAAACTGACCCACTGCCGGACTTTCCCAAAACTTCAGTAAGTGAAGCCATAGCGCTACACTCGCTGAAGCGAGGGATTCAAGGTACCGCCCTCGCCGCGACCGCGATGAGCGCTGAGAGCAATTCCCGATGTCCCGTCTGCAGGACCGCCGAGGTGGTCTGCGGCAAGTGGACGCTTCTGGTCATCCGCGACCTGGCGGAGGGACGCAGCCGCTTCTGCGAGCTCGAGCGCTCGCTCGAGGGGATCAGCCCGCGGACTCTCTCGCTGCGCCTGCGGGCGCTCGAAGACGAGGGCATCGTCGCCCGTCGCACCTTTCCCGAGGTGCCGCCGCGGGTCGAGTACGCGCTGACGGAGAAGGGAAAGGCGCTGGTGCCGTTGATCGAAGACATGCGCCGCTACGGTCGTCGTTGGCTGATGGACGGCGACGAGGAGTGTTGCGAAGACGACGCGGAGCGGACGGCGCCTCGCTCCAAGCGCACCCCGGCCACCGTTTAGCCAGACCCGCCGGTAGTTGAGCACCCTATGGGTGCATAACTTACGGCGGGTCCTGCAAGCCGTCGTGCAGGCGCAGGAGCGCCGTGCCCGGAGCGGAAGGCAGGGCCGTGCGCGATCCGCTCCTCAACGAGGCTCTGAAGCGACTGGCGGCTGAGGCCGCGACCCGCTTCACGACCCTGGTCGCCAGCGGCGAGCAGATCCCCTTCGACGTCGCCGAGACCGAAGGCCCGGATTCCCTCTTCCATAGCTACGTGCCGCTCACCGCCCGTTTCGTGCGCGCGCACGAGGACGAGCTGCGGACGCTGCCGGCCTTCGAGCCGGCCCGCGAAGCCGTCGACCTCGCCGGCATCGCGGCGCCCTACCTCGAGCAGCGCGGTGAGACCGTTCCGCCCCGGCCGGCGGAGCGCGCGGCCCGCATGCTGACCGTCTTCCTCGCCTCCCTTTGGGACGGCTGCGCCGAGTTCGCCCTCGATCGCGACCGGCTCGACAACGCCCTTGCGGTTCTCGACGCCGAGATCGGCGACGTCGACGAGGCTGACGTGATCGTCGCGCCGATCGTCGGCTTGCGGATGCCGGTCGGGCGACTGGAGGTCGCACGCGGAGTCCAGATCGTTCGTGCCGACAGCATCGACGCCCCGGTCGAGGCGATGCGCAGCGAGGGGATGAACCGCGCCGCCTGGGAGCCGCAGTTCCTGGCCGTCGCCGAGCAGGGCGACGGGCCCGAGAGCGCCGGCGCGGCGCTGCAGCAACTGCATGAGCTGATCAGCGTCATGCGCCTCTTCAAGCGGGGTGGGGTCGCACTCGGCCCCTACGCGTTCGCCCCCACGGGCGAGGGGCATTGGCGGCGGCTGGTAACGGGCGCCGCCGCTCCACGCGACTGCGGCTACCGCCTGAGCAAGGAGGAGACGGCCGAGCTTGCGCGGCTGGCGTCCGAGCTGGAGACACAGCCCGATCCATCCGGCCCGCTGGCCTGGGCCGTCCGCCGCTTCGAGCTGGGTTGCGAGCGCCCGACCGCGCTGGAGGGTCTGAGCGACCATCTCCTGGCGCTGCGCGCCGTTCTCGACGGACAGGGACCGGTCGGCGCCTCGCTGCCGATGCGCGCAGCGGCGCTGATTGCCGACGGCTCCATGGACCGCCTCACCGCTCGAGAGCGCCTCGAAGAGGCGATGGAGGTCGAGCGCGCCGTCATGGCCGGAGCGTCCGGGATCGCAGCGCTGGAGATGGCGACGTGGGTGGAGGACGGCGTTCGCCGCATCCTTCGCGACGCGGCGCTCGGCGAGCTGGGTGGCGACCTGAACGAGGCCGCCGACGAGACGCTGATCGCCACCGGCCTCGTAGAGGGAGACCACGAGGTCGCGGTCTCCGTGCAGACGGGCCTCGACCCCGGCGTGTCCGGACGAAGCCAGGCAGAGCCTGGCTCACCGGTCGCTGACGCTCCGCGGGAGGACATGCCTGGCAATGATGAGACCAAGCGCTCAACCGAACCCGGTCACGATCTGACTCTTCCGGGGCCGGATGAGGGCCGAGCAGAGCACCATGAGTGGGGGCAGGAGGAGAGCATGGAAGACACCCGCATCCTCGAGCCGGTTCCGGCCGAGGACGAAATACGGATCACCGCAACGAACTGGCTCGACGAGGTCGAAGTGGAGGAGAGCACGCTCGACTTCCCCGCGATCGAGGGCGATGTCGCCCACCGCGAGAGGATCGACACCCCTCGGGTCCGGCACCTGTTCCCGGTGCCCGACGACGCCGACTGGGACGTCGGCGAGCTGCGGTACGACCACTACGACCGGCGCCACGCCGGCTAAGCGCGGCCGGCAGCGATCGCGACCCGCTCGTCGGCGCTCGCGAACAGGTACCGGTTGACCTGGGCCAGTCCGCCGAGGTCGTGGATGTCCTCGTCGAGGTAGGGGACGCGGATGACGCCCCTGGTGCGCAACTCTGCCGCGAGACGCTCGATGTTGCGAGCGTCGCGGTCGGCAAGCGCCTGGTAGTCGGCGAAGTTGGAGACGACCCGGGCCGCCAGAGCGGCGTCGTCGAGCCGCTCGCTCAGCGTCGCCTCCAAATCGCCGCCGTTGCCGCGCGTCTCCTCGGCCGGGTAGTGCACCTTGTTGACGATCACGCCGCCGAAGGGCAGCTTCGCCTCGACCAGCTTGCGGTGGAAGTAGACGGCCTCGTCGATCGGCTCTCCCTGCGGCCCGCAGACCACCAAGAAGGAGGTGTCCGGATGGGCGAGCAGGTCGTTGACGCGCTTGGCCCGCTCCTGGAAGCCGTCGACCATGCCGCTGAACGCGTTGAAGAACTCGGCGAGGTCGGCAAGCAGGTCGAAGCCGACGATTCGCTTCAGGACCCCCAGCGCGACCGTGGCGCCACGGCCGGCCACCCGGGCCGCCAGCCCGGTCGGTTTCATGAAGACGCGCAGCGAGCGGCCCTCGATGAACTGCGTGAGGCGCCGCGGCGCGTCGAGGAAATCGAGCGCGTTCCGGGTGGGCGGCGTGTCGAGGACGAGGAGGTCGAAGCGCCCTTCGCTGTGCAGCTCGAAGAGCTTCTCCATCGCCATGTACTCCTGCGAGCCGGCTAGGGCGCTGGAGATCTGCTGGTAGATGCGGTTGTTCAGCACCCGTTCGCGCGACTCGTCGTCCGGCGCCTGCCTGGCGACCAGCTCGTCGAAGGTCGCCTTGGCGTCGAGCATCATCGCCCACAGCTCGCCCTGCATCTCGAGGCCGTGCCGTTTGAAGAGCGCCGGATCGACCCGTTTGGCCTCGTTGCCGAGCTCCTTCAGGCCCAGCGAGTCCGCGAGCCGCTTCGCCGGGTCGATCGTGAGGACGCAGACCTTCAGGCCGCGTTCGGCCATGCCGGTCGCAATCGCCGCCGACGTCGTCGTCTTGCCGACCCCGCCGGAGCCGGCGCAGATGCAGATCTGCTTCCCGTCGAGGATTTCGTCGATCGCCGGCATCAGCTCAGCTTTGCAGCCAGCGTCCGGGCCGCCTCGACGTCGAGCTCCGGCTCGAAGAGGAAAGGGAGCGTCTTGACGGGCGCCTCGACCCGACGACGCAAGCGTGCGAGCTGGGTCCGCTGGGAGCGGGCGCGGCCGTGCTCGGACACGGCGGCCCGGGCAGCGGCGCGAACCGCACCGTTCTCGCCGGCGGCGAGCTCGCTCAGGCGCGCCGCCTCCTCTTTGGAGAAGCGCTCCGGGTAGAGGCCGTTGAGGTAGACGCGGTCGACGGCGATGCCGACGTCCGTGCGCAGCTCCGTCTCCAGCGCCGCCGACTCGTTGACCGGCATCTCCTCGGGCAGGGCGACGATCGCCGTGCCCGTGTTCGCGTGGTCGGTGACCAGGCGGTCGAGCTCGAGCGCCTGCGAGTGGATCGGACCGACGCGGGCGATGCTGGCGAAGGTGCGCGGCGTCTGCAGAAAGCCGATCCCGTGCCCCGTCGCCGGCGCGTCGACGATCACGAGGTCGTACTCGCGACCGCCCTTCACCTTGCGGTCGTGCTGGGCGAGCTCCCAGATCTTGCCGATCGTCACCAGCTCCTTGAGCCCCGGCGTCGCGGCGGCCAGGTAGGTGAAGATCCGGCTGCGGAACAGCATGTCGCGCATCGCCCGCACCTTCAGCTGCAGCAGCACGTACTCACGCATCGACTCGTCGGGGTCGATCGAGATCGACCAGAGATTCTCCTCCATCTCGACCTCGTGGAAGCCGACCTGGGCGTGCTCGAAGATGCGCGAGGCGTTCTCCTGCGAGGCGACCTCGCAGACGATCGTCCGCTTGCCCTCGGCGGCGGCGCGCAGACCGAGCGCGACGGCGACGGTGGTCTTGCCGACGCCGCCCTTGCCGGTCACGAAGACCAGGCGCTTGTCTAGGAGGTCTGGCGAGGGGATCGGTTGATTCCTAGCAATTTCGCTGGGCGGGAGGAAAAGCGAGTGACCATGCGAATACCCGCGCAATGGGATTCCTCAGTCGTAAGAACAAGTCGCGCCCTGTTGACCCTGCGCCGCCGGTCGAGGTGGTAGACGAGGCGCAGCCGATCGTCGAGGAGCTGGAGGAGATCGAGGCGGCGGTGCCCGAGACGCCCGCGCCGCCGGTCGCCGAGACGCCGGAGCCGCCGCCGACGCCCGTGCCGGTGCCGGACCCCCAGCCGGTCCCACAGCCCGAGCCCGGCCCGGTGCCTCATCCGGATCCGACGCCCGGGCCGGACGCGGAGGAGCCGACGAGGCTGATGGCGCGCGATCTCATAGCCCCTTCCAGGCACGAATCCACGACGGAAGAGCCCGCCGCGGAGGTGCCCGTCAAGCACGCTGAGGTGATCGCGTTCGCCAACCAGAAGGGGGGCGTCGCCAAGACCACCACCACCTTGAACTTGGCCGTCGCCTTCGCCGAGTCGGGCCACCGCGTGCTCTGCGTCGACCTGGACCCGCAGGGCAACCTGACCATGAGCCAGGGGATCGACCCGGACAAGGTCGAGAAGAGCCTCTACGACGTGCTCGTCAACGACATGCCGATCTCCGAGATCGTTCAGAAACGGGAGATCGACATCGCTGTGTCCTCGATCGACCTGGCTGGCGCCGAGATCGCGATGAGCACCAAGATCGGCCGTGAGCGCTCGCTCGAGAAAGCGCTCAAGGAGGTCTCCGGCGACTACGACTTCGTATGCATCGACACGCCGCCCAGTCTCGGTCTGCTGACCATCAACGCGCTGACCGCGGCGAGCAAGGTCATCGTCCCGGTCCAGTGCGAGTATCTCTCGATGCGGGGCCTGGTCCAGCTCCAGAACACGCTGCGGATGATCCAGGAGAACCTCAATCCCGACGTGCGAATCGAGGGCATCCTGCCGACCATGCTCGATGCCCGGACCGTCCACGCCAAGGAGGCGATCGAGATCCTCGAGGAGAACTTCGGCGACCTCGTCTTCAAGTCGCGGATCCGCAAGGCGATCAAGTTCGCGGAGGCGCCCGTGAAAGGCGCCAGCGTGCTCAAGTACGATTCCGGCAGCAGCGCCGCGAACTACTACCGAGAGCTGGCGAAGGAGGTTCTGGCGAATGAGTCGGCGTAAGCGGGCGAGCATGCGCGAGGGACCCCTCGCCGATCTGTTCCGCTCTACTGCCGACGACGCGCCCGCCGACCCGCCCGAGGCGCCGCGCGCCGAGCAGCCGTCCGCGGACCCCGAGCCGCCCGCCGGAGAGAGCTCCGAGTCGCCCCCCGAGCGGCTGAAGCGCGTCTTCAGCGAGGAGCCACAGCCGCGGGAAGAGCCGCGGATCCGCAGCGATGAGCCGGCTCCCGAAGCGCCGCGCTACGGGCGCGAGGAACCGGAGTACGAGCCGCCGGGGAGCGGGCAGCCGCATCAGCCGGTGATCCGCGTGGTTGGCGTCGGCGGGGCCGGCGTGAACGCGGTCAACCGCATGGTCGACGCCAACGTGCCGGGCGTCGAGTTCATGGCCGTCAACACCGATCTTCAGTCGTTGCAGCTCTGCGTCGCCGACGTCACTGTCCACATCGGCGAAGAGCAGACGCGCGGCCTCGGCGCCGGCGCCGATCCCGAGGTCGGCCATCGCTCCGCCTTCGAGGAGCAGGACAAGATCAAGCGCCTGCTCAAGGGGTCCGACATGGTCTTCGTCGCTGTCGGGGCCGGTGGCGGCACGGGCAGCGGCGCCGCTCCGGTCATCGCCCGGCTCGCCCGCGAGGTCGGCGCGCTCACGGTCGGCATCGTCACCAAGCCGTTCAGCTTCGAGGGCTCGCGGCGCAGCAACCAGGCGGAGAAGGGGATCCAGGAGCTGGCCGCCGAGGTCGACACCCTGATCGTCGTCCCCAACGACCGCCTGCTCGAGGTGCTCGACCAGCAGACCTCGATGGTCGAGGCCTTCCAGGTCGCCGACGACGTCCTGCGCCAG
This sequence comes from Solirubrobacterales bacterium, assembly GCA_036259555.1. GTDB lineage: Bacteria > Actinomycetota > Thermoleophilia > Solirubrobacterales > 70-9 > VRUE01. The sequence goes on along the minus strand of DATABM010000060.1, from coordinate 3,095 downwards.
GGCGTGCAGGGAATCTCCGACCTCGTCACGCTGCCCGCCGTCATCAACCTCGACTTCGCCGACGTGCGCACGATCATGTCGGAAGCCGGCCGGGCGCTGCTCGGCATCGGCATGGGCAGCGGCCCTGAGAACCGCGCCCTGCTCGCCGCCGAAAAAGCGATCTCCTCACCGCTGCTGGAGACCTCGATGGAGGGAGCCAGGGCGATCCTGCTTTCGATCACCGGTGGGCCCGACCTCTCGCTGGTCGAGGTGTCGGAGGCCGCCAAGCTGGTCGGCGAGGCCGCCCACCCCGACGCCAACATCATCTTCGGCGCCAACATCGACGAGGAGCTGGGCGATCAGGTCTGGGTGACCGTCGTCGCCACCCGCTTCGATGGCCGCGCCGCGCCGCCGCGCCGCGCCGCCGAACCGACCATCCGCCGCACCAAGGACGCCGGCCGCGCTCCGCGCAACGAGAAAGCCGGCGAGCTGAGCAGCCTCGACGTTCCCGAGTTCCTTCCTGGCTAACCTCGGGCCCCGATGAACGGGGTCGTCGCCGCCGGGCATCCGATAACCGCCGAGGCCGGCGCCGCGGTGCTGCGCGAGGGGGGCAACGCGGTCGATGCCGCGGTCTGCGCGGTGCTCACTTCGTTTGCGGTCGAGAGCCCACTGACGGGCTTCGGCGCGGGCGGGTTCATGATGGTTCACCGCGATGGGGAGACGGTCCTGATCGACTTCTTCGTCGCGGCCCCCGGTAAGGACGGGGCAGAGCGGGGCGTGGAGCTGGCGGCGGTCGACGTCCGCTTCGATGCCGAGACGACGCAGACGTTTTACGTCGGGCCGGCCTCCTGTGGGGTGCCCGGCACCGCCGCCGGCCTCGAGCTGGCCCTGCGTCGGTTCGGCTCGGTGCCGCTGGGCGAGCTTGCGGCGCCGGGGATCCGCACCGCCCGCGAGGGCGCGCCGATCAATGCCGAGCAGGGGTACATCCTGGAGATCCTCTGGCCGATCCACGCGCGGCTCGAGGAGACGAGGAGGCTCTACGCGCCGCAGGACCGCCCGTTGCGCGAGGGCGACGTCTTCCGCTTCCCCGAACTGGCCGAGGCGCTGGAGCGCTTCGCGGCCGAAGGCGCCGAGCCCTTCTACCGGGGCGAGGTGGGCGTCGCCCTGAGCGGCTTCGTCCGCGAGCACGGCGGCACCCTCGGTCCGACCGACCTGGGGGAGTACGAGGCGGTCGAGCGAGAGCCGATCCGCCTGCCGTTCCGCGGAGCCGAGGTCCTGACCAACCCACCGCCCTCCTCGGGCGGCATCCTGATTGCTTACGCGCTCAGTCGGCTCGAGCAGGTGGTCGACCGCAGCGGGCCCGAGCAGCTGGTCGCAGCGATGGACGCCGCCAACGAGGTCAGGAACGAGGCCTTTGCGGAAGCGCTGTACACCGACACGCTGCCCGGTGATCTGCTCGGCTCGACCACTCACATCTCCGTGCTCGACGGCGACGGAATGTGCGCCAGCGTCACCTGCTCCAACGGGTCGGGCTCCGGCGTCCTGGTCCCGGGCACCGGCGTGATTCTCAACAACATGCTCGGCGAGGAGGACCTCAATCCGCTCGGCTTCCACGCGATCGCGCCAGGCCGCCGGGTCCCCTCGATGATGGCGCCGACCGTGGTGCTGCGCGACGGCGAGATCGAGCTCGGCCTGGGCAGCGCCGGCTCGAACCGGATCCGCTCGGCGATTCTGCAGACCGTCGTCCGAGCGATCGAGGAGAAGATGAGTGCCGGGGACGCCGTGCGGGCGCCGCGGCTCCACTTCGAGCAGGGGATCGTCCAGGCGGAGCCCGGAATCGACGAGGCGGCCCTCGCACGGCTCGAGGCGCGCGGGATCCCGGTCCTGCGGAGGCCACGGATCAACCTCTTCTTCGGCGGCGTGCAGGCGGTTGCCCGCGATCCGGTCAGCGGGACTTTCAGCGGCGGCGCCGATCCGCGCCGCGGCGGTAGCGTTGCGGTCGCATGAAGGTCGACTTCGAGGCGGAGGGGCTGCTCGACGGTCTCGAGGGCGAGGCGCGCGAGTCGCGCCAGGAATTGCTCGAGAAGCTGACCGCCGAAGGCGTTCCGCTCGAGGAGTTGCGCGAAGCGGTCGCCGCGGGTCGGTTGACGCTGCTCCCCGTCGAGCGGGCACTCGCGCGAGGCACGCCCCGCTACACGCCCCGCGAAGTAGCCCAGATCGCTGGTCTCGATCTCGACCTGCTCCAGCGGACCACTGCCGCGCTGGGCGTTCCCTTTCCGGACCCCGACGAACGCTCTGCCACCGAGGCCGACCTCGAAGCCGCGCGCCGCGTCAAGGCATTCCACGACGCCGGCATGCCCGAGGAAGGGATCCTGCAGGTGGCGCGCACGATCGGCATGGGGACGGCTCGTATCGCCGAGGCAAATCGCGAGCTGATCATCCGGACCCTGATGCGGCCCGGCGACACCGAGCGCGACCTCGCGCTGCGCTTTGCCGCCGCAGCCGAGCACATGCTGCCCGTCTTCGAGCCGATCCTCCTCCATGCGCTGCGCTCGCACCTGCTCGAGCAGGTGCGCCGCGATGTGATCGGCGCCGCCGACCTGGCCGCCGGAGAGATCGGCGCGACGACTGAGGTCGCGGTCTGCTTCGCTGACCTGGTCGGCTTCACCAAGCTCGGGGAGCAGCTCGAGACCGAAGAGATCGGCCTTATCGCCGGCCGGCTGGAGGAGCTGGCGACGGCGGCCGCCGAGCCGCCGGTCCGCCTCGTCAAGCTGATCGGCGACGCGGCGATGCTCGTCTCCGGCGACGCCGAAGCAATGGTCGAAGCGGCCCTGCGCATGGTCGAAGCGGCCGAGCGGGCGGGCACCCACTTCCCGCGGCTGCGGGCCGGCATCGCCTTCGGCTCGGTCCATTTGCAGACCGGCGACTACTACGGTCGCCCGGTGAACCTCGCCAGCCGCCTCACCGCGGTGGCGCGCCCCGGCAGCGTCCTGCTAGACCGTGCCGCCAAGGAGCGTGCGGGGGAGGGCTTCCAGTACTCCTACGCTGGCGAGAAACAGCTCAAGGGCTTCGACTCGCGGACCAAGCTGTACCGGGCGCGGCGCCCGAGCGCAGCG
>DATABM010000059.1:0-27839 GCA_036259555.1 Solirubrobacterales bacterium | reverse complement strand
CGACAAACAGCGAACTCGACCGCAACCGCGGCGCTCACGCCTCGCGCCAGCTCCAGCCCCGCCCTTCGAAGTCGCGCACCACCTCGTCGCGGAGCTCGTCCCCTGGCCACGGCGCGCTGATGACCGCCACGACCGAGGCGGAGCGTTCGGTCTCGCCGTCGTCGGCGAGCCTCACCCCGGCGAGGTTGTGCTCGATAGCGGTGATCAGCGAGTGGGGATGCGGCATGTGCGGCGCCAGCGGCAGCACGTACTCGCCGACCCGGGGAACGCAGGCCGCCCGGGCGCCCTCCCTTTCGACAGACCCGACCAGGCTGCGCTCATAGCCCGCTTCGAGGCTGGGATCGGGTCCGGCGAGGTCTCGGAAGAAGTCGATCCGCAGCGAAAATTCGAATTCGGTGGGCAAGGCGGCGTCCTTTTCGGGGTCGGGGACGAGATCGGGGCGCCCGGATTCGAACCGGGGACCTCGGCCACCCAAAGGCCGCGCGCTACCAGGCTGCGCCACGCCCCGTCGTGCTGAGTCTAGAGCCGAACGGGCGGCGCGGCGGTGGTCGCTCGGCCGACGCGTTAGCTTTCGCGCCCGATGGCAGACGTCCGCCCGATCTACGCGACCCACTACGACCTCGAGGTCGTAGGCTCGCTCGACGACGTCGCGGCGCCGCCTTACGACGTGATCGACCCGCAGCAGCGCCAGGAGCTGCTGGCGCGCTCCGAGTACAACGCGGTCGGAATCGACCTGCCGAAACCGTACGGCGAGACCGGTCCGCAGGAGACGGATGGCGACCCCTACCAACGGGCCGCCGCGACGATGAAGGCCTGGCGCGATGCCGGCGCCCTCGTCGCCGATGCCGAGCCGGCGATCTGGGCGATGACCCAGGACTACACCGGCCCCGACGGCGAGCCGCGGACCCGGCACGGCATCCTCTGCCGCGTTCGGGTCGAGGACTTCGAGGCCGGCCAGGTGCTGCCGCACGAGCGGACGCTGCCGGGGCCCAAGAAAGACCGGCTCGACCTGACGCTGGCGACCCGCCACAACCTCTCGGCGATCTTCTCGCTCAGCACGAAGGACCCTTGGCCTCTGGTCGCGCCGGCGGTCGAGGGAACCGCGCCATGGGGCGAGGCGACCGACGCCGGCGGCACCGTCACCCGCGTCTGGCGCGTCGGCGACGCGGAGGTGCTCGACCAGGTGACCGCGCTGCTCGCCGACGCGAAGCTGCTGATCGCCGACGGCCACCACCGCTATGAGACCGCGATCGCGTACCGCGACGAGATAGGGGGCGAAGGCGACCACTGCTTCACGCTGATGGCACTGACCGGACTCGAGGATCCGGGCCTCACCGTCTTCCCCACGCACCGCCTGCTCTCCGGCTTCGCCGACGACCCCGAGCGCCAGCGCCGGCTCGGCGAGGGGATCCGCGAGCTGTTCGAGGCGACCGAGGTGGGGACGGAAGAGCTCGACCCGCGCGGCGTCGACGGCGTCGGCGTCTTCGGCCTCTACGACGCCTTTCACAAGCGCGCCTTCCGGCTGCGGCTCAGGGACCAGGCGATAGCCGCGCTGGACCGCCAGCTCGCCGGCAAGCCGGAGGCCTACCGTCGCCTCGACGCGGCTATCCTCGAGACGCTCGTGCTGAAGGGGATCGCCGGTCTCAGCGAGGACGACATCCTCGCCAAGCGCGGCATCGGCTATGCGAAGAGCGTCGATGACTCGCTGGCGCTGCTGGAGGACGGCACCTACGACGTCGCCTTCATCCTGCGGCCGATTCCGGTCGATCAGGTGCGGGCGATCTGCGAGAGCGACGAGAACATGCCGCCGAAGTCGACCTACTTCTTCCCCAAGGTCCTGACGGGACTGGTCTTCAACCCGGTCGGCTGAAGATGCGGGTCTCCGCCCGGCGCCGCGACGGCTACGCCCACGATGTGGAGATCGAGGGCGGCCATTCGATCGTCGTCGACGAGCCGGCCGCGGCCGGCGGCACCGACACCGGCCCGTCCCCCACCCGGCTGCTCGCCGCCTCGCTGGCGAGCTGCATCGCGATCACGATGGAGATGTACGCGGGGCGGAAGGACTGGGACCTGGGAGACGTGCGAGTGGACGTCGCGGTCGAGTACGAGGGGCCGGCGCCAGCTTCCTTCGCCGCCTCGCTGTTCCTGCCGCCGGGACTGACCGAGGAGCAACGCGAGCGGCTGCTGGCGGTCGCCCGCAAGTGCCCGGTCCACAAGGCGCTGGCCGACGAGAAGCCGGTCATGGTGAGCTTCGGCGAGGAGTTCCCCGCCGCGACTCGGGGAGGCGATGGCTGATGGACCTCGGCCTGAAGGGACGCGCCTGCGTCGTCACCGGGGCAAGCCGCGGCATCGGGCGCGAGACCGCGAAGCTGCTCTGCGCCGAGGGCGCGAACGTCCTGCTGGTCGCCCGCAGCGAGGAGAGGCTGCGCGAGGCGGCGGAGGAAGCGGGCGCGGCCGCCCAAGAGGCGCTCGCCGGGGGCGCCAGTGGCGTTGGCCGCGCCGAGGCCCTGGTCCTCGACGTGACCGAAGACGATTCCGGCGAGCGGATGCTGGCGGCTGCCGAGGCGCGCTTCGGCGCCCTCGACGTTCTCGTCAACAATGCCGGCGCAGCGCAGTGGCGCGACCTGGAGGAGGTTCCCGACGAGGACTGGCGCGCGCAGTACGAGCTCAACGTGATGGCGCCCCTGCGGGCAATGCGCGCCGCCGCCCCCCGGATGGCGGAGCGAGGCTGGGGCCGGATTGTCAACGTCGCCTCGACCGCGGGCAAGCGCCCCTCCGCGGCGATGCCCGAGTACTCGGTCGCAAAGGCCGCCGAGCTGTCGCTGTCCCGCCTCTTCGCCGACCGCTACGCCAAGCAGGGCGTGCTCGTCAACGCGATCTGCCCGGGGCCGGTCGAGGCGGAGCTGTGGATGGAGCCCGGCGGCCTGCTCGACCAGTCGCAGCAGATGTCGGGGGCGGATAGCCGCGAGGAGGCGCTGGCCACCGCCGGCTCCAAGCGGCCGATCGGCCGCCTCGCGGAGGTCGAGGAGATCGCGGCCGCGATCGTCTTCCTCTGCTCGGAGCGGGCCTCCTACGTCAGCGGCGCCGCCTGGTCGGTGGACGGCGGCACCGTCCAGGTCATCATCTGACCACCTGGCGCTTTATGCACCTATATGACGCATAACCCGCCAGCCGCGACGAAAGTGGGCGCGTGAGGGGCACCGTCGACGCCGCCGTGCTCCTGCCCCTCTACGGCTGGCCCGAGGAGCCCGGTCTCGTCTTCACCGAGCGCCGCGCCGATTTGCGGCGGCACGCCGGCGAGATCTCCTTTCCCGGCGGCCGCCAGGACGAGGCCGACGCCGACCTCGCCGCGACGGCGCTGCGCGAGGCCGAGGAGGAGATCGGCCTCGACCCTGCCCGCGTCGAGATGGGCGACCGGCTGCCGCCGACCAAGACCTTCGTAACCGGCTACCTGATCCACCCTTTCGTCGGCCGCATCCCGGACCCCGGCGAGCTCGACCTGCGGCCGAATCCCGCCGAGGTCGAGACCGTCCTCACCTTCTCGCTCGACCTCCTGCGCGACAGCTTCGAGATGCGCCGCCTGATCCGCCGCGGCATCCCCATCCACACCCCCACCTACGAGGTGGAAGGCCACCTGATCTGGGGCGCCACCGCGCGGATCCTCGGTGACCTATTGGCGCAGCTCTAAGGCGGCGTAGCCAAGCCCTGGCAAGGAGGCAGAGAGGCTGACGAGGGGAGTGCACATCGATGCGTGACCCGCCGGCAGCCGACCGAGGACGCCGCCAGGCGCCGGCTACGGCGTCTTAGACGGCTGCGGGACGATGCGTATGTAGGGCTTCGGCTGCTCCCAGCCCTCCGGGAAGAGCTCTTTCGCCTCCTCCTCTTTGACCGAGCCGGAGATGATCACGTCGTCGCCCTGCTGCCACTGGGCGGGCGTCGCGACTTTGTGCGCGGCGGTCAGCTGCAACGAGTCGATCACCCGCAGAACCTCGTCGAAGTTGCGCCCCGTCGTCATCGGATAGACGAGGATCAGTTTGATCTTCTTGTCGGGGCCGATGACGAAGACGTTGCGCACCGTCTGGTTGTCGGCCGGCGTACGCTCGCCCGGGTCGCCCGCCGTCTCGGCCGGCAGCATCCCGTAGAGCTTCGAGACGTTGAAGTCGGCGTCGCTGATGATCGGGTACTCCGGCGCCGCCCCCTGGGTCTCTGCGATGTCCTGCGCCCATCCCTCGTGTTTGTCGAGCGGATCGACGGACAGCCCGATGATCTTCGTGTTGCGACTCTCGAAGTCCGGCTGGATCTTCGCCATGTAGCCGAGCTCGGTGGTGCAGACCGGGGTGAAGTCCTTGGGGTGCGAGAACAGCACCGCCCACGAGTCGCCGATCCAGTCGTGGAACTTGATCCGGCCCTGAGTCGTCTCCGCCTCGAAGTCGGGGGCTACGTCACCAATCTTCAGCGCCATCGAACCGCTCCTCTCAATACTCGACTTTACATGCGTCTTCGTCAGCTATTTCCTTAATTCCTATCCGAGTTTAGCTATATCGCTCAGCGTGACCTTTTTCGGCTCTGCAACAGGGATTCTCCAGCGCTCCGATGCTGAGCGAGCGACTGCCCCACCCTTTTCCAGAAGCGTCGAAGCGACCGTCCCCTGGGCCTCGTAGACGAAGCGGCGGACCGGCGTTTCGACCAATCGCTCCAGCACCCGTTCGAGGCCGGCCCCGTGCAGGAAGGCGAGCTCGTCCTCGCTTCCCGCCGCCGAACCGAGCAGCCAGACGAGCGTGGTGACGTCACCGACCAGGTCGAGAACGGTCCCCGGCCGAGCCGGGTCGGCCGGCGCCGGCTCGATCCCCGCCGCCTCGATTGCAACCAGCCCCTCGGGTCGACGGCTCGTTCCCCGCACCGCCCAGCCGGTCGCCAGCAGCTCGGCGCCGAGCTCGCGCCCGCGGCAGCCGCAGCCGACGATCAACGCCCGCGCCATCGCGCCCTCAGCTCGCGAACGGGTCGCCGCGTCGCAGTCGCTCGAGCTCCTCGGCTTCGACCTCCGCCCGCAGCGCGCCCTCGTCGATCTCCGGGGCGCCGCGCCGCCGCCGCATCTCGTTCTGCGCCTCCAACATCTGGCGCACGTCGTCGAGCTCGTTCTGCGCCTCGACTTCGGGCGACCGGGTCGGCTTCCAGTCGACCAGCTCGGCGCTGCTCGTCTGCGAGTAGTGGCCGACCAGGAACAGGACGCCGACGAAGACGGCGAGCACGCCGAGCGTCATCAGGAGCAAGTCCACGGGGCGAGGATACGCCCGCCGCGGCTCGCGTCGAGAGATTGGCCGCCCCGAGCGGGGTGAATGTCGGATGCCGGCGCAATCTCGGTTTTAATCCGCGCATGCCCGAGGCCTATCTCGTCGAGACCGCCCGAACCCCGATGGGCGGCTACCGCGGCGCCCTCTCCGGGGTGCGTCCCGACGACCTCGCCGCGCACGTCATCCGCGCCGCGATCGAGCGGTCGGGCGTCGACCCCGAGCGCATCGTGGACGTCTACTTCGGCGCGGCCAACCAGGCAGGCGAGGACAACCGGGACGTGGCGCGGATGGCTGCCCTCCTCGCCGGGCTGCCGCAACGGGTGCCCGGCGCAACCGTGAACCGCCTCTGCGCCTCGGGCCTGGAGGCGGTCAACTGCGCCGCCCGCGCCGTCAAGCTCGGCGAGGGCGACTTCTACCTCGCTGGCGGCGTCGAGTCGATGAGCCGCGCCCCGTGGGTCGTCGAGAAGCCGGAGCACAGCCTGCCGCGCGGTCCGCAGACGATGCACGACACGACGCTCGGCTGGCGGATGATCAACCCGCGCATGGCGGAGCTGGGCGTCTCGACCGAGTCGATGGGCGAGACGGCCGAGAATGTCGCCGCGCGCTTCGGCGTCGATCGCGAGGCGCAGGACGCGTTCGCGTTGCGCAGCCACCAGCGCGCCGTCGCCGCGACGGATGCGAGCCTCTTCGCCGAGGAGATCGCACCAGTCGACGTGGCCCATCGAGGCGAAACCGTCACGGTCGAGGTCGACGAGGGGCCGCGCCCCGACACGTCGCTCGAGAAGCTCTCGGAGCTGCGGCCCATCTTTCGCGAGGGCGGCACCGTGACGGCGGGCAACGCATCGCCGCTCAACGACGGCGCAGCCTGCACCCTCGTCGCCTCGGAGGCCGGGGTCGAGGCGCTGGCTGCCGAGCCGCTCGCCCGCATCGTCGCGAGCGGCGTCGCCGGGGTCGACCCCGCCTATATGGGCATCGGCCCGGTCGAGGCGGTCCCCCGCGCCCTCGATGCCGCCGGCCTCAGCCTCGACCAGATCGACCTGATCGAGCTGAACGAGGCCTTTGCGGCCCAGGTGCTCGCCTGCGCCGGCGAGCTCGGCATCGAGGAGGAGCGGCTCAACGTGAACGGCGGCGCGATCGCCCTCGGCCACCCGCTCGGGTGCTCCGGCGCCCGTCTCGCCGGCACCCTGGTCCGCGAGCTGCGCCGCCGCGGTGGCCGCTACGGCATCGCCACCCTCTGCGTCGGCGTCGGACAGGGTCTGGCGACGGTGTTCGAAGCGGTCTAGAGACCGCCTCGCACAGCTCGGGGCCTAGGGTCACGAACGGCGCCATAGCGACGGCCGGGCGTCAGCGGGAACTCGATAGCCTCGCTCGCCATGGCCGCGCCGACCGTGAAAGAGCTGGCAAGCGTCGACGGCAGGATCACGCCCACCGCCGAGGCAACCGTGCCGCTGCGCGACGACGGCCTCTACCGAGGCGACGGCGCCTTCGAGGTGATCCGCCTCTACGAGGGGCGGCCGTTCGCGCTAGGCGACCACCTCGACCGGCTCGAGCGCTCCGCCGCCGCGATCCAGCTCGAGTTCGACCGCGCGTCCCTGGAGATCGAGATCGCGGCGCTGCTCGCGGAGGCGGGGCGGGCCGAAGGGCAGCTGCGCCTGATCGTCACGCGCGGCGGGCGCCGCATCGCCGCCACCGAGCACCTGCCGCCTCACGGCGAGACGCTCCGTCTCGCGACGGTGACCTACTCGCCGAACGTGATCCTCAACGGGGTCAAGTCGCTCTCCTATGCCGCCAACATGCAGGCGACCCGCCTCGCCGAAGCGCAGGGCGCCGACGAGGCGGTGTTGGTCCAGCCCGACGGCACGGTCCTGGAGCCGCCCACCTCCGCCGTCTTCTGGGTCTCGCCGCAGGGCTCGCTGCGGACCCCCGCCCTCGACGTCGGCGTGCTCGAGTCGATCACCCGCGACCGCCTCGTCAAGGCGCTCGACGTCGAAGAGGGCGCCTGGCCGGTCGCCGACCTGCGGGCCGCGCAGGAGGCCTTCCTGGCCTCGACCACCCGCGAGGTGCAGCCGGTCGCCGCGATCGACGGCAGCGAGCTGGGAGAGGCGCCCGGCGCCCGCACGCGCGAGGCGCAGGAGGCGTTCGCCGCCACCCTGGGCCGCGAGCTTCGAGCCACCGACTGAACCGAGGAGCGAGATGGACTTCCAGCTGAGCGACGAGCAGCGACTGATCTCCGAAGCGGCCCGCGAGTTCGCCGACCGCGAGATCATCCCGCGCGTTCGCGACAACGACCGCGCCGCCCGCTTCGACCGCGAGCTGGCCAGCAAGCTCGGCGAGGTCGGCTACCTCGGCGCTCCCGTCGCCGAGGAGTACGGCGGCCGCGGCCTCGACTACCTCGGCTACGGGCTGATCGTCGAACAGGTGGGCCGCGCCGACTCCTCCGCTCGCACCGTCGTCTCGGTGCAGACCTCGCTGGTCGCCGGCTCGATCGAGCGCTGGGGCACCGAGGAGCAGAAGCGCGAGTGGCTGCCGCGTCTCTGCTCGGGCGAGGCGCTCGGCTGCTTCGGGCTGACCGAGCCCGACACCGGCTCGGACGCCGCCAACCTGCGCACGCGCGCCACCAAGACCGACTCCGGCTGGTCGATCAGCGGCCAGAAGATGTGGATCTCGCTCGGCAACGTCTCCGAGGTGGCGCTGATCTTCGCCCAGACCGACCCGGCGCTGAAGCATCGCGGGCTCGCCTGCTTCCTCGTCCCGACGGCAAGCGACGGCTTCGCCACGCAGGAGATCCACGGCAAGCTCGGGCTGCGCTCCTCCGACACGGCAGAGCTCTCGCTCGACGAGGTCGAGGTCCCCGACGACGCCATGCTGGGCGAGATCGGCGACGGCTTCAAGGTCGCGATGAGCGCCCTCGACAACGGCCGCTACAGCGTCGCCGCCGGCTGCGTCGGCATCTGCGAGGGCTGCGTCGAAGCGTCGGTGGCCTACTCAAAGGAGCGCAAGCAGTTCGGGGTGCCGCTGGCCCGCTTCCAGCTCGTCCAGGAGATGATCGCCGACATGATCCTGAAGCGCGACGCCTCGCGGATGCTCGTCTACCGCGCCGGCGCCCTGAAGGACGAAGGGAAGCCGAACACCCTGGAGACCTCGGTCGCGAAGCTCTACGCGACCGAGTCCGCGGTCGAGTGCGCCAATCTGGCGATCCAGGTCCACGGCGGCGCCGGCTACGTCGACGACTACCCGGTCGAGCGCTACCTGCGCGACGCTCGCGTCACCACCCTCTACGAGGGCACCTCGCAGATCCAGAAATTGATCATCGGCCGCCAGGCGACGGGCATCAACGCGATGCTTCCCTTGGAGGCGGAGTGAACGAGCGTCCAAATCTGATTCTTCGCGAAGTGAACGAAGCCCACACTTCGCGGGAGGCGGAATGAGCGAGGGGACCGGGTAGCGCATGGCCTCACCCGTCGAGACCTCGCTCGACGAGCACGGCGTCGCCCTGCTGCGCATCGATCGGCCCGAGGCGCGAAACGCCCTCTCGCCCGAGGTGATGGAGCTGCTCGCCTCCGAGCTGGAGCGGCTCGACCCGGACCCCGGGGTCCGCTGCATCGTCATCGCCGGCTCCGAGAAGGTGTTCGCCGCCGGCGCGGACATCAAGGCGATGAGCGAGCGCAGCTTCGAGGAGGCGCTGCGCCACCCTGCGGCGTCCTTCTGGCGTCGCCTCGCCGCGGTCAAGACCCCGCTGGTCGCCGCCGTCTCGGGCTACGCGCTCGGCGGCGGCTGCGAGCTGGCGCTGGCCTGCGACATGATCGTCGCCTCCGACACCGCCCAATTCGGCCAGCCGGAGATCACGCTGGGGATCATCCCGGGGGGCGGCGGCAGCCAGCGCCTCGCCCGGGTCCTCGGCAAGCAGCGGGCGATGGAGTACGTCCTGACCGGACGCCGCTTCGACGCCGAGATGGCGCTGGAGATGGGAATCGTCAACAAGGTCGTGAAGAAAGGGCGCTGGCTGGAGGAGGCGCTCGAGCTGGCGCGCACCGTCGCCGAGCGGCCGCCGATCGCCGCCCGTCTCGGCAAGCAGGCGGTGCTCACCGCCGACGAGACCGGCCTCTCGGCGGGCCTCGAGGCGGAGCGGCGGCTCTATGAGCTCTCGATGGCGACCGAGGACCGGGTCGAGGGGATGCGCGCATTCGTCGAGAAGCGCGAGCCTCGCTTCCGCGGCCGGTGAGCGCTGGCCGGCTGACCATCGAGCGGATCGGCGTCGTCGGCGCCGGCACGATGGGCACCGGCATCGCGCTGCTCTCGTGCCTGGGCCGCTACGCGACCTCCATCCACGACCCCGACGAGGCGGTCCTCAGCGCCGCCCAGACGACGATCGGCGAGGCCCTGGCCGAGGGCGCGGACAAGCGGTGGACGGCGGACGAAGCCGAAGCCGCGAGCGGCCGCCTGCGCGCAGCCGAGAGCCTGGCCGACCTCGCCGGCAGCGACCTGGTGATCGAGGCGGCGCCGGAGGACCTGGCGTTGAAGCGCCGCCTCTTCGCCGATCTCGGCTCGATCTGCGGTCCCGAGACGATCCTCGCGACCAACACCTCCTCGCTGCGCGTCGCGGAGATCGCGGCGGGGGCCGCCCACCCCGAGGCGATCGTCGGCATGCACTTCTTCAACCCACCGGTGCTGATGCAGCTGGTCGAGGTGGTCGCCACCGAAGCGTCGTCCACGGCGATGCTCGTCGCCGCCACCGAGGTGGCAAAGGAAATGGGGCGGACCCCGATCCGGGCCAAGGACTCCCCCGGGTTCGTCGCCAACCGGCTCGCGCGACCGTTCTCGCTGGAGTCGCTGCGCATGCTCGCCGACGGCCTGGCCGACGCGCCGACGATCGACCGCGTCGTGCGAATCGGCGGCGGCTTCCGGATGGGCCCGTTCGAGCTGCTCGACCTGATCGGGCTCGACGTGAACCTGACGATCGGCCGCTCCCTATACGAACAGGGCGGCCGGCCCGAGCGCTGGCGGCCGAGCCCGATCCAGGAACGGATGGTCGCCGAGGGCCGGCTCGGACGCAAGTGCGGCCTAGGGTTCTACGAGTACGGGACCGGCCGGCACCGCGAGCGCGATCCGGATCTCGGCATCGAGGGCCCCACCCTCGGCGCGGAGGAGCTGCGCCGGATCGACCCCGCCGGCCCCGAGATCATGCTTCGCCTGACGGCGCAGATCGCCAACGAGGCCGCCTACGCGCTCGCGGACGAGGTCGCCTCGCCCGCCGACATGAACACCGCGATGCGCCTCGGCTTCAACTGGCCGCTCGGGCCGCTCGAGTTCACGGGCATGATCGGCGCCGATCGCGCCGCCGCCCTGCTGGACGAGCTTCGCGAGCGCCTCGGCGACGCCTACGTTCCCGCACCGGGCCTGACGTAGAGTTCTCCGCGTGGCCGCAGGGAGGGAACAGGGAGAGCCGATCACGCAGGAGGGCATCGATGCCCTGCGGGCGGAGATCGAGGAGCTGGAGGGGCCGCGCCGCCACGAGATGGCGGCCCGCATCAAGACGGCGCGCGAGCTCGGCGACCTGAAGGAGAACGCCGAGTACCACGTCGCCAAAGAGGATCAGGCGCACCTCGAGACGAGAATCAAGCGCCTCCGCCGGCGGCTCGACAACGCGGTCGTCGTGGAGGCCGGCGACAGCGGCGACCGCTTCGCCTTCGGCCGCACCGCCGAGGTGCTCGACGAGGGGTCGGGGGACGTCAAGACCTGGACGCTGGTCGGCTCGACGGAGGCTGACCTGACCGAGGGCAGGCTGTCTGCCGAGTCGCCGATCGGCAAGGCGCTCCTCGACGCCCCGATCGGGAAGCCGGTCGTGGTCGAGACGCCCAAGGGCGCGAAGACCTTCGTCGTTCAGTCGCTCGTCTGAGCGATCGAACGAGTAGAGGACTCGCCTGACGCGTAGCCGACGACCTCATCGCCGTCGACCGCGAGGAAACAGCGCGTGTCAGAACTACGAGCCGGGCGTCGGCGCGATCTCGGTCGGCTCGCCGCCGCGCTGCCAGTGCGCCTCCGGCGAGGGCGGCGTGTCGCGCAGGAACCACTCGGCGTCGAGGGCGCCCATGCAGCCGGTGCCAGCCGCCGTCACCGCCTGGCGATAGGTGTGATCGACCACGTCGCCCACCGCGAAGACGCCTGCGAGGTTGGTCCTGGTGGAGCCGGCCTGGGTGAGGATGTAGCCCTCCTCGTCGGTGTCGACCTGGTCGACGACGATCTCCGATTTCGGGATGTGGCCGATCGCGATGAAGGCGCCTTCCGTGGCGAAGTCCTCGCTCTCGTCGGTTTCGACGTTACGGAGGCGGACGTGGTCTAGCTTGCCGTCCTCTCCGGCCACGAACTCCTCGGCGACGAAAGGCGTCTTGAAGTCGATGTTGGGTCGCTCGGCGGCGCGCTCGTGCATGATCTTCGAGGCGCGGAACTCGTCGCGCCGGTTGACGATCGTCAGCTCGCTGGCGAACTTGGAGACGAAGATCGCGTCCTCCATCGCCGAGTCGCCGCCGCCGATCACGATCACCTTGCGGTCCTTGAAGAAGGCGCCGTCGCAGACCCCGCAGGTCGAGACGCCGACCCCGCTCAACTCCAGCTCGCCCGGCACGCCGAGTCGCCGCGGCTCCGCACCCATCGCCAGGATCACGGTCCGGGCGACGTGCTCCTCGTCGCCGAGGTAGACCTTCTGCACACCACCGTCGCTCAGCTCGACCCGGTCGACGTCGTCGGTGACGAAGCGCGTTCCGAAGCGCTCGGCCTGCGCACGGAACTGATTCATCATCTCCGGCCCCATGATCCCCTCCGGGTAGCCGGGGTAGTTCTCCACCTCGGTCGTGTTCTGCAGCTGGCCGCCCCACTGGAACCCCTCGAAGACGAGCGGCTCGAGGTTGGCGCGCGCCGTGTAAAGCGCGGCCGTGTAGCCGGCCGGGCCGCCGCCGACGATGATCACGTTCTCGATCTTCTTCTGCTCTGCCATCGTTGCGCTCGCAGTCTAATACTTTACTTTTTGAAGTATAGGGCCCGAGTGTCGTCCCCGATCGATCGGGCGTCCGCTCTCGTCCCAGTGGTGCACTCGCGAGCGGAGCTGGAAGAAGGCCACGACGCCCGGCGCGATCGGAAGCCAGAAAGCGACGAGACGGTAGCTGAGGACGGCCGGGAACACAGCCTCCTCGGGCAGGCCGAAGAGCACGAAGGCGCCGATCATGCCGGCGTCCACCGCACCCACGCCGGCCGGGGCGAGCGGGAAGAGGTTGGCGACCATCCCCAGGAAGAAGCCCTGGATGACGACGGCGATCGGCACGTGTACGCCGAACGCTTTGAAGGACGCCCAGAGGATCCCGATGTTGGCCGCCCAGAAGCCGGCCGCGCCGAGCACCGCGAGCCCGCCGCGCGAGGGGGTTCGGAAGAGCTCCAGAGCGAACCTGAACCCCTCGCCGAGGATCGCCGGCACTTTCGCCGCGTTCACGGCGAGGGCGTTGACGCGCTCGTGGGTCGAGAGCCGCTTCACCCGCTGGGCGAGGTCGGCCGGAATCCGGGTCAGCAGCACGCCGACCAGCAGCGCCGCGCCGGCGATCGCAGCCGGAACGATCGTCAGCTCGACCGAGCTCTTGCCCGGGAGGACCCCGGTCCGCAGGAGGATCCCGAAGACGATGACGGCGAGCGGATAGAAGACGTACTGCAGGCCGAGAAAGGCGACCATTCGCCGCGCCGCCTCGTGCCTCACCATGCCGGCTCGGCGCAGGGCCCAATAGGTGAGGGCGATCCCGCCGGCGCCACCCGCCGAGAAGAGCCGCGTCGCCGCCACGCCGGCCATGTTGATCTCGTAGGTCTCGGCCCAGGTGAAGCGCAGCGCGTCGCCGCCGACGACCGCCTTGAAGAGCGCGATGTAGGTCGCGACGGCTGCCACGTTGAAGGCGATCGCGACGACTATCCACATGGCATTGGCGTCGTCGAGACGGCCCACCGCCTCGTCGAGGCCGACCAGCTTCGGGAAGAGGAAGTAGATCGCGACGAGGACGAAGGAGACGAGCAGGGTGGTCTCGACGACGCGCCGAGGCGTCAGTAGCGGCATCTCGGCGCTGCCGTTGCCGTTCGGCGGGTCCTCGGGGGACACGCCGCTACGCTAGATCATCTAGCTGTTGGCAAGGCGCTCCAGGCGTCGCAGACCGCGATTGACCTCTAACACGAGCGGCTCGGCGAGCGGCTCGCCGCGCCGCACCGCGCCCACCAGCACTCCCCCCGCCGCCAGGTCGGTGACGTAATGCTCGCCGAGGTAGACGAGGGCGAAACCGAGCGTCGCCGCGTACGCCCAGCCGGCCGCTCCCGGGGCCCGGCCCGCTTCGCTCAGCGAGATTGCCGCCATCGTCGAGGTCGCGAAGTGCAGCGAGGGCATCGCCGCCCAGGGGTTGCCGCCGAGCGCCCCGTAGAGAGCCGGCCACGCACGGCCCCAGGTTCCTTCCCCGACCTCGACCATGATCCGCCGCACCGGCTCACCGGTCAGTCCCTGCTCGGAGGCCCACCACGGCGGCGCGGTGGGGGCGGCGAAGTAGACGGCGCAACCGAGGTCGAAGACCGCCGCCATCTGCCGCGCGGCGCGCGGAAAGCGCTCCGGATGGCGCAGGAGGATGTAGAGGAGCGCCGCGTAGGGCTCCAGGAACCAGAGCCAGTGGACCCAGGTGAGGAAGCGGTCGAGCGACCTCACCCTAGGAAGCCGGCAGAGGGCGCGTTGCAGGCGGGCATTGGGCAGGCTGCCCAGCCCCAGCACCCGGTCGACGACAATCGGGTAGCGCGTCCGGAGGCGGCGACGCAGCGCCTCGGGATCGTCGTAGGGCAGCTCGTGGGCCATCGTGAAGGCCCACATGTGCAAGGCGAAGAGAGCGACGTCGCGGCGGTGCGAGCGCGGCTGCAGGACGGCGAGAGCGAGTGGCCCGGCCGCGCAGGCGCCGACCGTTACGAGCGGCCGGATGCGCAGGCGCCGACGCAGCAACGGCACCGCGATCGCGGCGCCGATCGCTCCCGCCGCCCCGGCTCGAACCGCCATCCTCAGCGCCGGAGTCGTCCGGGATCGCCTCCGCATAGGGTCGGCGAGTATATGGAGAGCCGGCGCGCGGACAGGCCGGTACGCGCGCGGCGGCGCGCCGTCGTGCGTGATTAGAATGGCCGCGCTTTGGCGCCCCACTCTCCTGGCACCGACCAGATCGACACCCTGCTCTGGATTGGCCTCGTCGCCGCGGCGATCGTGGTCCTCGCGGTTCTCGGCGCGCTGCTCTACGCGCTGCGGCGCTTCCGCGCCGAGCGGGGAGCCGAGCCGCGCCAGTTGACCGGTGACCGCCGCATCCAACTCCGGGTCGGCGGCGTCCTCGCGGCTTTCGCGACCGTCCTGCTGGTGGTCGGCATCGCCTTCACCGAGAAGGCGCGCGAGGCCCCCGCCAGCGGCCCGGCCGGGCTCCACAACGACGGTGAGACGCTGCAGATCAAGGCGACCGGCCAGCAATGGCTGTGGCGCTACGACTATCCCAACGAAGCATTCTCGTATTACAAGCTGGTCGTCCCCGTCGATACGGCGGTCGAGCTCGACCTGGTCTCGACCGACGTCGTCCACACCTGGGACGTCCCCTCCCTCGCGGGGAAGGCCGACGCGGTGCCGGGCAAGACGAACCAGGTCCGCTTCAGCGCCGACGAAGAGGGCGCGTACTCCGGTCAGTCCGCCACCCTCTCCGGCCAGGGCTATCCCTCGATGCGGACCGAGGTGGAAGTCGTCTCTCCCGAGGAGTACGAAACCTTCGTGAAACAGCGCAAGAGCGACATCGAGGCGGCCCAGGAAAAGGTCGTCGAACTGATCGAAGGCGGCGACACCTCGTGAGCGCACCGACCAGGCGGCCCGAGGTCGTCTTCGAGGGCTGGGCGTCCCGCCGGCCCCGCTGGGCCGAGATCGCGACCAGCGCCGACCACAAGGACATCGGCCGTGCGCTGATCGTTGCCTCCCTGGGCTTCCTCTTCATCGCCCTGGTCGAGCTGCTGATGATGCGGCTGCAGCTCGCGATCCCCGAGAACACCTTCCTCAGCCCGGTCGGCTTCAACCGCATGCTCTCGCTCTACGGCGCGACCGGGGTCTTCCTCTTCGCGGTTCCGCTGGCCTTTGGCTTCTTCTACTACGTGACGCCGCTCCAGATCGGCGCCCGCGGCACGGCGCTGCCGCGGCTCGGGCAGCTGGGCCTCTGGCTCTACGTGGCGGGCGCCGCGGTCCTCTACGCCGGCCTTCTCTTCACGCCCTCGGAGGCAGGCGCGAACCCGCTCGCGCCGCTGTCGGAGCTCACCTTCCTCCCCGACAACGGCGTCGACGCCTGGGCGGCGGCCACGGGGCTGGCGACGCTCGGCCTCGTCCTGCTGGCGATCGACCTGGTGGCGACGCTGCGCGTGCTGCGCGCGCCGGGGATGGCCTGGCGCCGGCTGCCGGTCTTCTCCTGGGCGACGGCGATCTCCGCGTGGCTGTTGCTCTTCATCGGCCCGGTGATGCTCGCGGCGCTGACGATGCTGCTGGTCGACCGCAACTTCGAAGGCGTCTTCTTCGCCGGCGCCGGCGGCGGCGCGCCGCTGCTCTGGCAGCACCTGAGCTGGATCTTCTTCACCGGCGCCTACATGCTGGTGCTGATCTTCGCGCTCGCGGCGATCGCCGAAATCGTGGCCGGGCTCTCGCGCAAGCCGCTCTTCAACCGCGGCGCGGTGATCGGCTCGCTGGTCGCGATCGCCGTGCTCGGCACGCTCGCCTGGATGCAGAACATGCTCACCGCGCCGATCGGCATCGGCTGGATGTACTTCGCGATGATCATGTCGCTGGCGCTGATCGTCCCCTTCGGCCTCGTCTTCTTCAACCTGATCGCGACCCTCGTCGGCGGCACGCTGCGGCTGCGCGCGCCACTCCTCTTCGCGGCCGGCGCCATCGCGATGATCGCGATCGGCCTCGCCGCCGAGCTGTCGCACTCGCTCGTCGCGCTCGCCTGGCGGCTGCAGCACACGACCGATGCGACGGCAGCCACCCACTTCTCGCTGGTCGGGGGCGCCGTCTTCGGCGGCTTCGCGGCGCTCTACTGGTGGTTCCCGAAGATGACGGGAAGGACGATGGGAGAGAGCCTGGCGCGCTTCTCCTTCTGGACGATGGTCCTCGGCACGCTGCTCGCCTTCGCCCCGCTCTTCCTTGCGGGCGGCTTCGAGGGGCAGCCGGTCGACGCCTACGAGTTCTTCGACGGGACCGGCGTCGACGGCTACAACCTGGTCGCCTCGATCGGCGCCTTCGTGCTCGCGATCGGGATCGTTCTGACGCTTGCCAACGCGATCCTCAGCCGCGAGGGAGGGGCGCCTGCCGGCCACGATCCGTGGGGCGGCGACTCACTCGAGTGGCTCGCGCTCTCGCCGCCCGAGCCGCACAACTTCGACGTGCTGCCGGACGTCCGCAGCGCCCGCCCCCTGCGCGACATCCGCACGGCGATCGAGCGGCGCGACGCCCGCCGCGCCTCTCCGGCTCGCGAGTCGCAGCCGGTAGCCTGAGCCTGTGAGCGCGGAGCGAGCAAGCGTGCGTCTCTGGTTCTTCGCGCAGCGAGCAAAGCGCGATCCCCTGTCGTCGTGACCGCAGGCGCCCAGACCGCGGCAATCTCGCGGCGCCCGGCGGCGCTGACGCTGCTGCGCGACCTCGTCACGCTGACCAAGCCCAAGGTCCAGTCGCTGCTCCTCTTCACCACGGCGACGACGATGTACGTGGCGGGCGACCCGTCGCCCGGGCTCGTCCTGCTGACCTGCCTCGGCGGCGCCCTCTCTGCGGGCGGTGCCGGGGCGATCAACCACGCCGTCGACCGCGACATCGACCGCACGATGGCTCGCACCGCCGACCGGCCGGTGGCCAGCGGGCGGGTCTCCCCCGCCGTCGCGATCGGCTTCGGTGCGACGCTCGGCCTCTGCTCCTTCCTGCTGCTGGCGCTGACCGTCAACCCGCTGGCGGCAGCGCTTTCGCTCTCGGGCCTCTTCGGCTACGTCTTCGTCTACACGCTGTGGCTGAAGCGCTCGACGCCGCAGAACATCGTGATCGGCGGCGCCGCGGGGGCGGTGCCCCCCCTGGTCGCCTGGGCGGCGGTGACCGGAGGGCTGAGCGGCACCGCGTTCTACCTCTTCGCGATCGTCTTCTTCTGGACCCCGCCGCACTTCTGGGCCCTCTCGCTGCTGATGAAGGACGAGTACGCTCGGGCCGGGGTGCCGATGCTGCCGGTGGTGCGCGGCGAGGCCGAGACGCGGCGCCAGATCCTCCTCTACACCGTGCTGCTCTACGCGGTGACCCAGCTGCCCTTCTGCGCCGGCGCCTTCGGCCTCGAGTACCTGATCGCCTCGATGTCGCTTGGCGCGGCCTTCATCTACTGCGCCGTGCGGCTGCTGCGCAGCGCCGACCGGCGCTGGGCACTGCGCACCTACCTGTTCTCGCTCGCCTACCTGGCGCTGCTCTTCCTTGCCATGCCGCTCGACCGCGTCGTCTAGTAGAAATCCGGCCGTGGATCGCGAGACTTCGAGACGACAGATCACCGCCGGCCTCGTGGCGGGCGGATTCGCCGCCGCGGTCTTCGCCCTCTGCTTCGTAGCCGCGACCCTCTACATCGCGTCGTGAGCGAGCGCCGCGAGATCGCCGAGCCCGGCGAGCTGATCCAGGCGGCGCGGCCGTCCTGGGCCCCCGCCTTCTTCGCGCTCGGCGCCGCGCTCGCCCTCTGCGGCGTCTTCGCGCAGGGCTTCATGGTGCGCGGCTGGGTCTACTCGATCGTCGGCGGCGTCATCGCTCTCGTCGCCCTCCGCAGCATGATCGTCGAGGCGCGCCGGAGCTACTACTCGCGTCCCCGTCGCCAGAAGGTGCGTGGCGCGGTGGTGCCGGTCGAACAGCTCTCTCCGCCCCGCGGCTGAGCACCTGAGCCGCGCCTAGCCCGGCGTCATCCCGGACGTCGCGCCATCCGAGGTCCAGACGCGGACTATGTCGCGGATGGAAAGAATGCCGGCGACGTCGCCTTCCTCGAAGACGACCAGGTGGCGGATGCCGCGCTTCGACATCTCGGCCGCGGCCCGCTCGAGACTCCAGTCCGGGGCGGCCGCGACGACGCCTTCGCTCATGTGATCGCGAACCCGCTCGCTGTCGGGGTCCTCACGGCGGCCCAGGGAGACGAGGATGTCGCGCTCCGTGACGATCGAGGGCACCGGCATCTCGTCGTCGGCGACCAGCGCCGCGCCGATCCCGTTCTCCGCCATCCGTTCGGCAGCCTCGCGCAAGGTATGCGTCGGGCCTACCGTGAGCACCACCTCCGACATGCCATCCCGTACCTGCATCGCGCCTCCGTTCCGGACCGTTTGAGCTAGTGCGAATCGCCTCAAGCCTACCCGACTCCAGGCGCCGATACGCATGCTGACCAACGGCTCCGACGTATAGACTCCGGCCCGCTCGCGAGCACGAAACCCCATGCCGACCCCGCCCAAGCCGACCCGCCTCCTGCTGCTCCTCGCCGTCCTTGCGGCCCTTGCCCTGCCCGCTTCGGGCTGCGGAACGAGCAGCGCCGACCCCGAGCGGGGCCGCGAACTGTTCCTGCAGAAATGCAGCAGCTGCCACGGGATGGCGGAGGCGGGGTCGACGGCGCAGGTGGGGCCCAACCTCGACGACGCATTTGCGGCCGCTCGGGCCGCCGGGCAGGGGGAGACGACGATCGAAGGCGTCGTCGAAGCGCAGGTCGAGTATCCCCGTCCGAGCAACGACAATCCCGCTGTCTCGATGCCACCCGACCTCGTCCAGGGCCAGGATCTCCAGGACGTCGCCGCCTACGTCGCCGAATATGCCGGCGTGCCGGGCGTGGAAGCGCCCAGAGTCCCCGGCGGACCGGGCGCCCAGGTGTTCGCGAGCAAAGGATGCAACGGCTGCCACACGCTGGCCGAGGCGAACGCCGGCGGGGTCACCGGCCCCAACCTCGACGAAGTGCTCCCCGGGCAGAGCGCCGCGATGATCCAGAAATCGATCGTCGACCCGAATGCGGACATCACGCCGGGCTTCCCGCCCGAACTGATGCCCGGCGACTACGAGACGCAGATGAGCCCCAAAGAACTCAAAGACCTCGTCTCCTTCCTGGCCAAAGCGACCGCCAAAGGCGGCGGCGGGTCGAAATAGCGACGGCCGCGGCCGCCGGCCCGGCGACCTGCCGCTGGCATCATCTAGGCGGCCGATGCCAGAACCTCGCAGCCCCTGATGCGTGAGCGCCTGCAGATCGCGCCGCGGCTCTACGCCAACGTCGCCGCCGTCGCCCTCGCGGCTCTGGCGCTGATCGTGCTCACGGGGGCGGCGGTGCGGCTCACCGGCTCGGGTCTCGGCTGCCCGGACTGGCCCAAATGCTACGGGCAGACGGTGCCGCCGCTGGAGACGCACGCCGTCATCGAGTACGGCAACCGGCTGCTCACCGGCTTCGTCGGGCTGGCCGTGATCGCGGCAAGCGCGCTCGCCTGGTTCCGGAGGCCGTTCCGCGGCCACCTGGCCCTGTTCGGCGCGATGCTGCCGATCGGCGTCCTCTGCCAGGCGATCCTCGGTGCGCTCGTGGTCAAGTACCACTTGGCGCCCGGCCTCGTCATGGGCCATTTCATCCTTTCGATGCTGCTGCTCGACGCCGCCTTCGCGCTCGCCTGGTGTGCGCGTTACGAACCGGGCGAGCGGCGTTTCTCGCGCGACCGGCTTGGCGTCTGGGCGGTGCGCGCACTGATTCCGCTCGGCCAGCTGACGATCCTCGCCGGCACGATCGCCACCGGTTCCGGCCCCCACGCCGGCGCGCACGAAGGCGAGCTCGTCCACCGCTTCGACTTCCGGGGCGCCGAAACGCTCGAGTGGGTCGTCCAGCGCCACTCGGCGATCGCCGCCCTGTTCGGCGTCGCCGCGATCGCAGTCTGGCTGCTGCTGCGCCGCCCCGGAGGCGACGGGCGCGCCGCGAAACCGCTTGCTGTGGTGATCGGCCTGCTTGGCCTGCAGGGCGTCGTGGGCGGCGTCCAGTGGGCGCTCGAGCTTCCCTCCGAGCTCGTCTGGCTCCACATCGCGTTGGCCACGGCGACGTGGCTGGCCATGCTGTGGGCCGTGGCTACGGCGGGGCGGCTGATGCCACCAGGCGCTTCGGCTCCCGTCACGCACGAGTCACGGCAGGCCGAACGGCCAGCAGCCGCAATCGCGCGTTCCTAGGACAGGATCAAGCTGAGCTGGCTCGCGATCATGCCGATCTGCGCTGCGAGCAGGACCGCCGCGAACTGGATCATCGTGCGCTGCATTGCGCTGATCTCGCCGCGAAGCTCCCGAAAGCCCTCATCCATGCGGCGACCCAGATCATCGACCTTCTTACTGAGGTCGTCCAGGCGCTCGTCCGTCCACGCTTCTCTCACGGTCTCCATGATGGCACGACACTAAGACAAAAGATTTCATAGATGGCGCGCAGTTCGTGCCGATTCTGAAAATCCTCAGAGCCGTTTCAGAGCCCGGTAGCCGTAGAAGCCGGCCGCGCAGACCAGCGCCAGCATCCAGAGCGCCCCAACCAGCGGCCGCGTCAGCTGCGTCAACGCGATGATCGAGAGTGCGGCGACCGTGACGATCACCACCCAACGGAAGACCGCCTGCTCGGAGAGTCGCACAGCTATGGGGTGTGGGCGCGAGGGCGGGCGATCAGGGCATTATCCGCCACCGCGTGACGCTGTTGGTCGCCAAAGTGTTCCTGGCCCCGCTCTGCGTGGTGGCCGTCTCCCTCGCCGGCCGTCGCTGGGGCATTGCCGTCGCCGGGGTGCTCGGCGGGCTCCCCGTCGTCGCCGGACCGATCCTGCTCGTCGTGACCCTTCTCCACGGCCGCGACTTCGGCGCCGACGCTGCGGCCGGCACGCTGCTCGGGCTCGCCGCCCTGACCGCGTTCGTCGTCGCCTATGGCCAGGTGGCGACGGCAAGCGGGCCGATTCGCAGCGTGCTCTGCGGTTGGGGCGCGTTCCTGCTCACGGTCGCCGCCCTGAACGTGGTCCAGCCGCCGGTGGCTCTGTCGCTCGGCATGGTCGCCGCCTGCTTCGCGCTCGGCTTGTGGGCACTGCCCTCCGCACCGCCGGCAGCTGCAGCCGCCGTGCCGCCATGGTGGGACCTCCCCGCCCGCGCCCTCGCGGCGCTCGGGCTCGTGCTCGCCCTGACCGCTGCCTCCGGCGCCCTCGGACCGCACCTGAGCGGCCTGCTGGCGCCGTTCCCGATCGTCACCAGCGTGCTGGCGGTCTTCACTCACGTCCACGGCGGAGTCGCCCAGGCGGCCGTCCTCTTGCGCAACTTCCTCGTCGGCTTCTACGGCTTCGCCGCCTTCTGCTTCGCGCTTGCGTTGGCCCTTCCGACGCTGTCGACCGCCGCCGCATTCGGGATCGCCACGGCGACCGCGCTTGCCGTCCAGGCAACGGCCTTCGTCCTGCGTTCGCGCTTCACGGCGGCCCCGTCCACCGCTTGACCGGGGGTTTTCGTGGCCAGGCGACCTCGATCGAAAGCCAGTTAGAGGCAACTGTCCTGAAGCGCGGATACCTTAGGTATGGTCGTGGAGCGAGTTGTAGACAGAGTCTGGCGGCAGGAGTCATGGAGGGGGTCGCCAACCGAGTTGGCGGACCTCTTAAGCGAACTCAAACAGCTGGTGATGACCGCTAGCCAGGACGCCGAGGAGCCACGCACCTATATCACCCTCTCCGAGGGGGGAAGCGACCTTGTCTTCTCAAGCGTCGCTGAGTTCTCAGAGTTCGCTCGTGGAGCCGATCCTAGACTGCGCGGAGCCAAGCAACTATATGTCTCGATCGGTCGGCTCACGGGGGATGTCGAGGTCACGGTGTTCGCCGAGAGGTCACGCCAGCTATTCGCTCGGTCCATCCAGGCTACGGTGAGAGGTCGAAATCCGGTCGCCGTAAACGGCGTGGCTGAGGAGGGCAAAGCTGTGTTGCAAAGGGGCGACTGGAACCTCTCTGTCCGATGGTTGTACTGGACTGTCTGGACTGTTGGCCTTGTCCTCTCCTGGGCTCCTTACGCCGCTGCGGCCGCGATCTCGGATGGTACGCGTGAGGTCATAGGCTGGATAGGAGCCGCCATTTTGGTCGCGGCAGTTTGTCTCATGTTCGCAGCGCCTTTCGTTGTGCCGCCATTCGAGGTCATCGACCCAAAAGCGGAAAAAATCGGTGCCGCCCGGTTCCGCAGCGCTCTGTCCGCGTCGGGCCGCTGGCTTCTAGCAGTGCTCGCGGGTGCAGTGATCTACGCCGTCGTTCAAAGGTTGGTCGAGGCGGCCTGAGACAAGACATCGTGGATCTGGACACTTTCCTTGCGCGCCAGGAGCAGCGCCGCAAAAACACCAACAGCGGCTCACTGGCGCACAGAGTGGCGCACCGATGATGCGCCCCCAGCGCAAACCGCTTGCTAGAGCCGCTTCTAGAGGATGTAGATGCTGACGTAGACGATGATCCACATCACGTCGACGAAGTGCCAGTAGATGCCCGGCACCTCGACGCCGAGGTGGTCCTTTGCCGCGGGGCCGAAGTGGCCGCGGAAGGCGCGGATCGTCGCGAAGGTGAGCAGCGCCAGGCCGACGAAGACGTGGGCGCCGTGCAGGCCGGTGAGGCTGTAGAAGATCGAGCCGAAGGAGAAGTCACGGGCGGCGAAGCCGATGTTGACGTACTCGTTGAGCTGGATGAAGAGGAAGGTCGCGCCCAGCAGCCAGGTCAGCACCAGGCCCAGTTTGAGGCCGGCATGGTCGCCCTTGCGGATCGACTCGAGCGCGTAGTGGATCGTGAAGCTCGACGAGACGAGGATCGCCGTGTTGACGCCGGCGATGGCGACCGGCAGCTCGAATCCCTCCGGTGGCCAGCTCGGCGGATCGACGACGACGCGCAGGAAGAAGTAGGCGGCGAAGAAGGCGCCGAACAGCATGATCTCCGAGACGATGAAGAGCAGGATGCCCAGCGTCTGCCGGTCCATCCGCGAGCTCTGATTGGCCTCCGGGGGCCCGTGGTGCTCCGCGTGGCCGTGATGGCCGACGGCGACGCTGGCGCTCTCCATCAGGACTCCCCTCCCTCGGCGACGGCCGCTGCCACCGCGGTGGCGGGCCGGCCGACCTCGAGGTGCTCGACCGGCTTATCGGTGATCTCGCGGGTACGACCGATCAGGTCCTCGTCGAGCCAGCGCGAGCTCTCGCCGGAGAAGGTCGAGATCAGCACCTCGTCGACGCGGTAGTGCTCGATCGCGTTGCGGACCGCCTGGAAGGGGTCGGGACTCATCGGCTGACCGGTCGCGTCGACGTCAGCGCGATAGAGCTCGGCCAGGGTCGAGGCGAGGTCGCGGGCGACGACCTGCTCGGAGACGTCCTCGGCGCGCGGGCAGACGATCGTGTAGCGGTGCGGCTGCGCCGCGGCGCGCTCCTTGAGGCGGCTGACGAGGTCCGGCGCCGCAACGGTCTTGGTCGCGACGACGAGCGTGTGGATCACGTCCCAGCGGACCGAGTCGTCCTCGATCCGCACCGGGATGTGGGTGACCTCGACCTCAGGCTCGAAGCGCGCCCGCGCCCACTCGACCAGGTCCTTGCGGGTGAAGCCGAAGCGCGTCTCGCTGGCGGCGGAGAGGAGCACCTCGCCCGGCTCGTGAGCGCGCACGGCGTCGTCGAGCGCCAGGACCGGATCGCGATCCATGACCTCGCCGACCGACTCGATCCCGTACTCGGCGAGAATCGACATCGTCACCTCGACGCGTGCCCGGGCAGCGTCGCGCAGCTCGCCCGAGTCGATCAGCTGGCCGACGGCGGGCTGGTTCTGGGGCGCGGCCACGGCCACGAAGGGGACGCTGTCGGCGCGCTCCGCGACCGCTTTCAGCAGCTTGCGCCCACCGGCGACCTCGTTGAGGAAGACCAGCAGTGGCCGGCCCTCGGCCGCGGTCTCGCTCACGACACCACCTCGCGCGGGCCGGCGGTAGTGGTCTCGGGTTTCGTCGCCTCGACGCCGTCGCCGGCCATGATCGCGTGTTTCGCGCCTGGCACGCCGAACTCGTAGGGCCCGCCGACGACCCGCGGGATCTCGTCGAAGTTGAAGATCGGCGGCGGCGAGGAGACCTGCCACTCGATCGTCTTGGCGCGCCACGGGTTGGCCCCGGCGCGCGGCCCGTACTTCCAGCTGACGATCATGTTGTAGAGGAAGACGAGCTGGACGGCACCGAGGATGAAGGCGAAGACGCTGATCAGCAGGTTCCAGTCGCCGAACTGGGCCGAGTAGTCGGCGACGCGGCGCGGCATGCCGTCCATGCCGACCCAATGCATCGGGACGAAGGTTCCCCAGGTCCCGACCAGGGTCCCCCAGAAGTGCACGCGGCCAAGCCGCTCGTCGTACATCCGCCCCGTCATCTTGGGGAACCAGTGGTAGACGCCGGCGAAGATCGTGAAGACCGAGCCGCCGAAGAGCACGAAGTGGATGTGGGCGACGATGAAGTAGGTGTCGGAGACATGGATGTCGATCGGGACCATGCCGAGCATGACGCCGCTGATGCCGCCGATCGTGAAGGTGACGATGAAGGCGAGCGCGAACAGCATCGCCGTCGAGTAGGTGTGGATCTTCCCGTAGAAGAGCGTCCCCAGCCAGGAGAAGATCTTGATCCCGGTCGGCACGGCAATCAGCAGCGTCGTAATCATCATCGGCACCCGCAGCCAGCTGAACATGCCGGCGACGAACATGTGGTGCGCCCAGACCGAGTAGCTGAGCACGACGATCCCGATCAGCGCCAGCGCCATCAGCCGGTAGCCGAAGATCGGTTTGCGGGCGTGGGTCGAGATGACCTCGGAGATGATCCCGAAGCCCGGCAGCATCATGATGTAGACGGCCGGGTGGGAGTAGAACCAGAAGATGTGCTGGTAGCTGATCACGTCGCCGCCGCCGGCGAACTCGAAGAACTGGGTGCCGATCGCGCGATCGAAGAGGACCATGAACTGGACGCCTGCGATGAACGGGGTCGCGGCGACGACCAGCAGCGAGGTCGAGAGGTTGGCCCAGACGAGCAGCGGCATGCGCCAGAAGGTCATTCCGGGCGCACGCATGGTGATGATCGTGACTAAGAAGTTGAGAGCCGTCGCTATCGACGAGGCCCCCGCGAACTGGACACCGACGTTGAAGAAGGACTGGCCTAACGGCGCCCCGGTCGACAGCGGCGCATAGCCCGTCCAGCCGGTGTCGAAGGCGCCGCCCGGCGCCAGGAAACTGCCGATGAACATCAGGCCGGCAAGCGGCAGCAGCCAGAAGCTGAGCGCGTTCAGCCGCGGGAACGCCATGTCCGGCGCGCCGATCATCAGCGGCAGGACGTAGTTCGCCAGCCCGGCGAAGACCGGGATCACGAAGACGAAGATCATCAGCACCGCGTGGGTGGAGAAGAGCCCGTTGTAGGTCGACGGGTCGACGATCTGGGCGCCCGGCTGCGCCAGCTCGGCCCGGACGAGCATCGCCATCAGGCCGCCGATGAAGAAGAAGACGAAGGTCGTGACGACGTACTGGACGCCGATCACCTTGTGATCGGTGTTGAACTTGAAGTAGTCGCGCCAGCTCTTGGCGCCGTGCTGCGAATGGTCCTCGGGAATCGTCGGCATCCCCGCCGCCCAGCGCAGCCAGTAGTCGAAGGCGCCGAAGCCGAGCAGGAAGCCGAGCGGAGCGGTGATCAGCGGCACGACGACGTGCGGATAGCCGGTCTGCTCGGTCTGCCAGACCGGCAGGCCGGAGATCTCCCGCAGGATGGCGACGAGGCCGACGCCGAAGGCGATGCCGAGCACCAAACCGAGGATGCCGCGCGTCCAGCCGGGTCTCTTGATCGCAGCCGTCATCCGTTCTCCTTCAGATTACGCACCGCCGGCACCCAGCGGCAGCGGATCGGCCTCAGTGTCTTGTACGACCTGTTGCATGTAAGGAGCAGGCGTTTTCTGTTTCAGCCCGGCAACCCATTTGCGGAACTCGGCCGGCGACTCGACGACGACTTTGGCCCGCATCGTCGCGTGACCGAAGCCGCAGAGCTCGGTGCAGATCAGCTGGTAGGTCCCCTCCTCGTTCGGCGTGACGATCGCCGTCGTCACGATGCCCGGCACGTTGTCCTTCTTGATCCGCCACTCCGGCACCCAGAAGGAGTGGATGACGTCCATCGCGTGCATCTTGAAGTGCACCTGGCGGTCGACCGGCACGTGCAGCTCGCCCTCCGACCAGGCGTTGTCTTTGCCCGGGTAGCCGAAGCTCCAGGCGAACTGCTGCGAGAAGACCTGCACCTTGAGCGGGTTGGGGTCGTGCTCCTCGATGTCGTTGAGGACCGCCCAGCTGTAGCCGCCCCCGAAGAGGACGATGATCGTCGGGATCAGCGTCCAGGCGATCTCCAGCCGCGTGTTGCCGTGGATCGGCTGGCCGTCGGACTCGTCGCCCGGCTTCGCCCTGAATTTCCACAGGGCGTAGAAGAGCATCACCATCACCAGCGAGAAGACGAAGGCCGAGAGGACGATCATCACGTCGGTCAGCGTGTCGATCGGGCCGGCCGCCGTCGAGGCTCCCTGGCCGTTCCATCGGATCGGCACCATGACGACGGAAATGAGCGCCGTCAGCACCAAAGTGGCGCCGAACATCTTCGCGATCGGGAGGCGGCGGGTCATCGGCGGGGGCGCATTCTATGCAAGCGGCAGACGGTCAAGGTCGCCCCGCGATGCGGCGAGAACGCCGCGCGCGACGCCCTCCCAGCTCCAGAGCCGGGCGGTGGTCGCGACGAGGGCCTCGCGGGCGGGCTCGCGGCGCTCCTCGGGCAGGGCCAGCCAGGCGTCGAGGCGCTCGGCGATCGCGTCCACGGCATTCTCGTCCACTGGAAACGACGTTAGCTGGCCGAGCCCCTCGGGCAGCGACGCCGCCAGCTCTTTCGATACCTCGCGCATGCCCGAATGGCCGGCAGAGACGGGCAGCACCCCGCAGGCCGCCGCCTCCGCGGCGACCATCCCAAACGCCTCGGGGAAGGTGCTCGGCATGACCAGCGCCTGCGCGCCGGGCAGCAGGTCGGCGACCTCGTCGTGCTCGAGGCGCCCGAGCAGCTCGACTGAGGAAGCGATGCCGCGGGCCGCGTCGGCATAGCCCGCGGGCGGATCGGCAAGAAAGGAGCTGAGGATGGGCAGCGGCCGCTCCTCGCCGCCCTCGAGGGCCCAGCCAAGCCGCGCCACCTCGCGGGCGTCGTCGAGATCGCCGCGGTCGAGAGCCCCCAGCAGCCGTCTCAACCCTCCCTCGTACTCGCCGTAGCCGGCAACCTGCAGCCGCGCTTCCGGGTGGCGCCGCCTGACGAGCGGCCAGGCGGCGAGGAGCAGGTCGACGCCCTTCGAGACGATCAGCTTCCCCACGTAGCTCACGATGCGGTCTCGGCCCGGGTGGAGCTCGCGGAGCGCGTGCGCGGCGCCGGCCTCACCGCCCCACGCGGCCGCCTCCGAAAGGGGGCGCGGGCGGAAGGCGTGCACGTCCACC
>DATABM010000058.1:0-13882 GCA_036259555.1 Solirubrobacterales bacterium | reverse complement strand
GGCTTCGGTGCGGGGAGTCGGCACGAGCACGGCGGCCGCCCCGGCCGCCTGGGCGGCCTGGACGTCGGCGGCGATGTCGCCGATCACGACGCAGCGGTCGGGGCTGACGCCGAGCCGCTCGGCCGCCTCCAGCACGAGTCCGGGCTCGGGCTTGCGGCAGTGGCAGCCTTCATCGGGAGCGTGGGGACAGTAGAGCCAAGTCTCGACCGGCCCCAACAGCTCCTCGGCGCGGCGGTTGACCGCCTCGACCTCCGCTGGCCCGATCAGACCTCGCCGCACACCGCTCTGGTTGCTGACCACAGCGATCGGGGTGCCGCTCTCGCGCAGGCGGTCCAGAGCGCGGCGCGCCCCGGGCAGCGGCGCCACCTTCCGCGGATCGCCGTTGTAGGGGACGTCAAAGAGCAGGGTGCCGTCGCGGTCGAGCAGGACGGCGGCGGGAGGCTCCCGGCGCGGCGGCAACGCGGCTCGAGGCGGTCCGCCGCGCAGCAGCAGGACCGGCAGGCGCAGGACGCCCCATGCCCACCAGGCGGTTGCTCCGACGGGCAGGGCGACGCTGGTCACCAGCATCCGGCCGACCTCGGCGGGGTCACGGGGGCCCGGGGCGATCCGGGTCGCAGCCAGCTCCGCGGTGAGGCCCAGCCAGGGCACGACCATCGCCGTCGCGGCGCGGCGACGACCGGCGAGCGCGGCGAGGCCGGCAGCCGCGAGCGAGGCGCTCGTCAGCAAGTGGCGGCGCAGCCGTCCCCGTGGCGCCCGACCCCAGCGCCGCCAGTGGCGCCCGTGCAGCGCGCGCATCAGAACGTCGTCGGCGTTGCCCCGTTGCTTGGCGACGCTCGTCCAGAAGCCGGCCGGCCCCACTGGGTGCTCGCAGGAACGCTCGCCGCGGACTATCTGCCAGCCACCGCGCAGCAGCCGCATCGCGAAGTCGGTGTCCTCGCGATAGGCGCTGCCGAATCGCTCGTCGAAGCCGCCAGCCGCCTCCAGCGCCTCGCGGCGCACGGCGAGGTCGGCGCTGATCCAGGCGGCGTCCGCCAGGCCGGCGACGTTGCGCTCCCAGTCCGTCGACCGGCGCTCGCTCGGCAGCGGCACCCGCAGCCGTCCCTGGCTCGCCGCGACGCCGGCGGCGAGACCGACGATATCGGCCCGCAGCCGCGAGGCCCAATCGGGGCCGGGCACGACGTCGTCGTCGAGGAAGACGACCCACTCGGCGCCGGCGGCGCGCCAACCGGCGTTGCGCGCCGCTGCCGGCCCGCGGCCCTCGCGGTCCTCGACGACGTGGATGCGGCCGAGCTCGCCCCGCTGCGGCTCGAGCGCCGCGAGCAGGCGTGAAAGCGACCACCGGCCCGCAGTCGGCACAACGACGTCGACCTGTCGCGCGGGCGGCTCCATCTAACCCACGCCTGACGCCACCGCTGCTCCGGATAACGCCTCGCGGCGGTCGTCGAAGAAGCGGCCTCGTGAAACCAGGAACGGACCGATCGCTAGGAAGTCGATCGGCGCCGACCCGAAGCACTCCAGAGCGTCGCGCGGGTCGTCGACCATCGGCCTGCCTGCCGTGTTGAGGCTCGTGTTGATCACCACGGGCACCCCGGTGCGCCGCTCGAACTCGGCCAGCAGGCGGGCGACGAGCGGCTCGGCGCGGGGGGCAACCGTCTGGATGCGAGCGGTCCCGTCGACGTGCACCGCCGCCGCGATTCGATCGCTCCAGCCGGGCCGCACCCGGTGGGTGAAGAGCATGTGGGGGCTCGGGATCGGCCCTTCGAAGATCTCGGCGGCACGCGACTCGAGCACCATCGGCGCGACCGGCCGGAACTGCTCGCGCCCCTTGATCTCGTTGAGCCGCTCGAGGTTCGCCGGGTCGCGCGGGTCGGCGAGCAGGCTGCGGTGCCCGAGCGCCCGCGGTCCCCACTCGCCCCGTCCCTGATGCCAGGCGACGATCTGGTTCCTGGCGAGCCGCTCGGCGGCCGCCGCGCCAATGTCTTGGCAACGCTCGAAGGGGACCGCGGCGCCGAGCAGCCACGACTCGATCTCCTCGTCGCTCCACTCACGGCCGAGCGCCGCGGTCTGCATCGGCTGCGGCGCGGCGCCGAGCCCCTCGGAGACGTGCGTCGCCGCCCCCAGCGCCGTGCCCGAATCGCCGGCCGCCGGTTGGACCCAGATTTCGTCGAAGGGCCCCTCGCGAAGCAACCGCGAGTTGGCGACGCAGTTGAGCGCGACGCCACCCGCCATCGCGAGGCGCCGCTCGCCGGTCCGGTCCGCCAACCACCCGCAGAGCTCCAGCAGCACCTCCTCGAGACGCGTCTGGACGCTCGCCGCGAGGTCGGCGTGGCGGGGGGTCCATTCGTCGCCGCTCTCCAGCCGCGGCGCCAACTCGTTCCAGTCGATTCCCCGAGCGACGAAGCCCCCCTCCCCGTCCACCCGCATGTGCCCACGGAGGTGGCCCAGCATCGAAGGCCGCCCGTAGGAGGCCATCGCCATCACCTTGTACTCGTCGGATGAGCGACGGAAGCCGAGGTGCTCGGTCAGCTCCTCGTAGACGAGCCCGAGCGAGTCGGGCAGGCGCTGCGCGGCCAGGACCTCGAGCCGGCCGTCGCGCCGATGCCCAGCGAGGTGCGAAGCGACCTCTCCGCGCCCGTCGAGGATGAGAACGGCACAGGACTCGAAGCCCGCGGCGTGGTACGCGGAGGCCGCGTGGGACACGTGGTGGGGCACGAACCGGACGCGCTCCGGATCGAGGCCCGGAAGCGACGTCTTCAAGAAGCGTGGAGCGCGGCTGGCGAAGGTCGTGCGCAGGTCCTCCCAGGGATCGCCCGTCGCCCTCTCCCCGCCCGCCAGCGAGGGGTCGTAGGAGTAGGCGACGGCGTCGAGGTCGGCAGGCGCGAGGCCGGCCCGCTCGAGGCACCATCGAGCCGCCTGCTCGGGCAGCTCCCAGGTCGAGAAGGCGACGGACAACTTGCCGTGCTTCCGCCTGCTGAAGCGCTCCTCTTCGACCGCGGCGACGATCTCGCCGTCGACGACGAGCGCCGCCGCGCTGTCGTGGAAGACCGCGTTGACACCGAGGACCGCCGCGCTCACCGGCGCTCCCTTGCGGGCTGGAGACGACTCCCCATGCCCGCGACTACCCCTGAGCAAAGCGCCTACAAACCGGTTCCCTTCTTCGGCTGCTCAGACCGCGATCGCGGAGAACTGCTCGAAGGCGCTCTCGAGGTCGGGATAGACCTCGCCCCGCACGAAGCGCCCGTCACGCACCTCCCAGATCCACGCCAACGGGATGTCTCGTATTCCCAGCTCGCGACTGCGCGCGTAGACGCGGCCGCGCACCAGAAGCAGCCCATCGCGCTGCTCGACCTGGCTCGGGGTGATCAGCAGCTCTTCCCAGATACGGGCCGCGTCCGCCAGGTACTCGCGCAGGCCGTCGGGGCCGACGTAGGGATCGGAGCGGCCCACCGCTTCGGCGGTGGCGACCGGAAAGAACTGCATCCGCTCGTCGCAGATCGCGGTGATCGCGGCGGGGTCGCGACGGTTGAAGCCCTCGTAGAGGCGCTCGACGAGCTCTCGGTGGTCCTCAAGCATCGGGATCGAGGGCGGGGGCGGTCAGGGAGACGGCGCCGGCGCCGGGCGGAGCGGTCGCGATGACCTCGCCGGAGTTGCGGGTCAGCGCCAGAATCGCGACGTCGTCGTCGTGGCGGCCGTCCGTGAAGGCATTGAGCGCCCCCTCCAGTCGCCGCATCACCAGCGAAGGATCGCCGGCGCCGCGCAACTGGTCGTGGAGGCGCTCCTCGCCGAAGCGACTGTCCTCGCCCTCGGCCTCGGTGACGCCGTCGGTGACGATCACCAGTTGCTGGCCGAGGTCGAGGGAGAGCTCGACCACATGCCAATGCGCGTCGGCGAAGGCGCCGAGCAGCGGTCCTTTGCCAGTCGCCTCCTCCACCGAGTCGCCGTGGACGAGGAGCGGCGGCGGATGACCGGCGACGGCAAGCCGGACCGGCTGCGCCGGGTCCTCGCTGATCGCCAGGGCGGCGAGGCTGCAGAGCGAGAGGTCGCCGCGCGCCAGGAGCGCCCGGTTCAGA
This sequence comes from Solirubrobacterales bacterium, assembly GCA_036259555.1. Lineage (GTDB taxonomy): Bacteria > Actinomycetota > Thermoleophilia > Solirubrobacterales > 70-9 > VRUE01. The sequence goes on along the minus strand of DATABM010000058.1, from coordinate 9,812 downwards.
GTCGAGAGCGCCAGGACGGGGTCCCCCGTCAGCGCCGCGGCGGTGCGCAGCGTGTAGCGGGCGACGGCGGTGATCGAGGCGGCGTAGGCCCCCCGTCCGGTTACGTCGCCGATCGCCAGCATCCAGCCGCCAGGAATGCGGAAGGCGTCGTAGAAGTCGCCGCCGACCTCGTTCTCCGTGCCGGCCGGCTTGTACATCGCTCCGATCGACCAGCCGGGAATGTGCGGCAACGGCGGCGGCAGCAAACCGCGCTGCAGGGTGTCGGCGATCTCGGTGCGCGCCCGCTCGGCCTTCTCGAGGTCGGCGAAGAGACCGCAGTTGTCGAGAGCCAGGGCCACCCTGCCGGAGAGAATCCAGGCGAAGCGGGCGTCCTCGGCGCGATAGCGACGGCCGGACCAGGCGACGGCGAGCGTCAGAGCGCCCGTCACCTTGCCGCGCGCGTTGAGCGCCACGGTGATCGCCGAGCGCGGCGCCATCTGGCGCAGCGTCTCGAGGTCCTCCCGGTCGTTGGCGAGCTGTTCGTAATCGGCGTCCGACAGCCGCTCGTAGAACTGCGGGGCCAGCGCGGCCTGGTGGTCGCCACACACCATCCGCTCCGGAATCGACGGTTTGCGCTCGGCCAGCCACCGCTCGACATCCTGGCCCGCGCCGGGGGCCGCGCGAACGGCGGCGCGACGAACATCGCCCTCCTCGAAGACGTCGAGCAGGCAGAAGTCCGCGAAGTCGGGGACGAGGATGTCGCAGATCGCCTCGAACGTGTCCTCGAGCGAGCCGCCCGCGTCCGAGACGGCGGCGATCTCGGCCAGGATGCGGAAGCGGTGGTTCGCCTTGCGTTCGCGCGCGATCAGCACCGCGAAGGCGCCCAGCCCGACGAGCGAGCCGAATACCCCGATAGATATCTCGATCCAGCCCATACGCCTCCGGCGTCTAGCTCCGCCCACCGAAAGGCTTGCGCTGTGGCGCCCACTCGACGACTACTGAAAAGAGCGTAGCCGCCTCGACCGGCCCTGTCCAGTCAGGCGAGGCTCATTCGCACCCGGACGGTGGTGCCACCCTCGCCGGAGCGAATCTGGGCGAGGTCGCAGAGATGGTTCACGATCCAGAGGCCGCGTCCGTGGTGCTCAGAAGGGTCGGGGCGCACACGACCGGCCAGCGGCGCGTCGATCACGCCGCTGTCCTCGACCTGCACGACCAGGGTCGCGTCCTCGCTCCAGACGGTGAGCACGCCGCCCCCGCCGCCGTGGAGGACGCTGTTGTTGACCAGCTCGCCGACGGCCGCGACCAGGTCGAACGACCGCTCGGCGGAGAGCCCGGCGCTTTCCGCGGCGTTGCCGACCACGGTCCGCGCCTCGTGCAGGAGCGTACGGTCGAAGTCGAACTGCCTTGCGTCACGGGGATGACGGGGCAACACGCCGGCGAACGGAGAGATCGCGTGCGGGTCGATCGCCTGCTCGCGTTCCTCGCCGGTGGTCCAACTGCCCGAGACGACTGCGTGGCTCTCGCGAGCCGCCTCCAGCACCTCGTCGCCCAGCGAGCTGCTGTCGTAGGGACAGAGCAACCGCCAGGCCGGTCCGTGCCAGAAGGCGTGATTGAGCAGGCTCTCGTGCCGCTCGCACTCGTCGATTTCGTCCGCTTCGCGACCCGGCCATACCGGTTCGCCCACCCCGCGCACCGGCCGATCCCGGCCGCCGTGCTCGTCGAGGAACCGCTGCCAGGCGGGAATGATCCGTGCCGGGTTGCGACCGAGCTGCTCCATGTCCACGAAACGGACGCGATCGGCCTCGTCGCTCAGCTCGGCCTGCAGGGCACGGGCCCGCGGGCTGGAGACGGCGACCAGAGCGGGCTCGCCCGCCTCGATCCCGTCGCGGAGAAAGGGCAGCGCACCAGCGAGGAACTCCTCGGCGTCGCCGTAGAAGAAGGCCTCGTGATGGAAATCCGTGCGCCGCATTGCTTGCCCGTGGATCTCATCATGAGAATCCGCCAGTTTCATGTTCGAACCCGATACCCAGCTCACTCGAGGGCAATCCCCTCAGACCGACTTACGAGATCAGTTGCAGAACTTCGCGCTCCACTCGCGCTTGCGTGCGTCCGGAGACGCTGCCGTCGCGCTCGGCGCCGGGGCTTATCGTCACACCGTCGCGGAAGCGGTCGAGCAGCCGGGGGTCGACGTAGGAGGCGCGACAGACGGCCGGCGTGTTGCCGAGTGCCTCGGCCACGCGCTTCATCGCGGCGGCGACCGAGCGCTCGGCTGCGCGACGGGAGGCAGGCGGTCCCTCGACGGCCAGCTCGATCGCCGCCAGCACCGTGCCGTGCCAGGTGCGGAAGTCCTTGGCGGAGAAGCGGTCGCCGATCTGGGCCTGGATGTAGGCGTTGACGTCGGCGGAGCGCACGTCGCGCCATTCGCCCCCCTCCCGGTAGACGAGCAGGTCGGCTGGACCCATGCGTCGCCGCCGCATCGCTTCGACCGCCGCTCGGGCCTCGCGGTCGCGCAGCGACTGCACCCGGCGCTGGCCGCTCTTCGCCGGGAAGTCGAACAGCATCTCGTCGCGGTGGATCGAGACGTGCTCGCGGCGGATCGTCGCGACGCCGAAGCTGCCGTTTGCCTCTGCGTACTCCTCGCCGCCGACCCGCAAGAAGCCGAGGTCCATCAGCCGCACCGCGCAGGCGAGCGCGCGCCGGCGCGGAACGCCGTCGGCCCGAATATCGCGTCTCACGGAGCGCCGCAGCCGCGGCAGGGCGGCGGCGAAGTCCCGCATCGCCTCGAACTTGCGCTGGGCCGCCCGCTCGTGCCAGCGCTCGTGGTAGAGGTACTGCTTGCGGCCGGCTTCGTCGAAGCCGGTTGCCTGGATGTGGCCATTCGGCGCGGGGCAGATCCAGACGTCCCGCCAGGCAGGCGGAATCGCCAGCGCCCGGATCCTCGCCAGTGTCTCCTCGTCTTCGACCCGCCGTCCGTGCGCGTCCTTGTAGGTGAAGCCGCCGCCGCAGCGGCGCCGCGTGATGCCCGTCTCCGAGCAGTCGGAGCGCTTGAGCCGGCTAGGCAGGCTCCCCGGCCCCCTCGCGAATCGCCTCCCAGACCCCCTGCAGGTCGGCGGCGAGACCCGCCAGGGCATCGTGGCGCTCGTCGCTGTCGCGCAGCCGCAGGATCGCCGAGGGATGGATCGTCACCGCACCGAGCGGCGCCAGCGGCGTCTCGAGTGGCCGGCCACGGTCCTTGGTCACCTTGACCGACGAGCCGAACAGCGCCTTGGCCGCGGTGGCGCCCAGCGCGACGACGGCGCGCGGATGCACCGCCTCGAGCTCGGCCCCCAGCCAGGGCCTGCAGGCCTCGATCTCGCCGGCTCGCGGCGTCTGGTGGAGCCGGCGCTTGCCGCGCGGTTTCCACTTGAAGTGCTTGACGGCGTTGGTGACGTAGACCGCGTCGCGGTCGATTCCGGCCTCGGCCAGCGCCTGGTCGAGCAGTCCCCCGGCCGGGCCCACGAAGGGAGAGCCGCGGCGATCCTCCTGATCGCCGGGCTGCTCGCCGACGAGCATCAGCTCAGCGCGCGACCGCCCCTCGCCGAAGACCGTCTGCGTCGCGTCCTTCCAAAGATCGCATCCACGACATCCGCTCGCGGCGCGGCGCAGGCTCGCCAGGCTGCGGCTCTCGGGAAGGAAGTCGGCGGCGGATCGGTCCATCCTCTCTCGTCCTCCTACCCATCTCGCGGACACGATCCAACGCCTCGACGCGGCTCGAGCCCGTTGCCTTGCACCACGGCATGTCCGGAACCTCGGCGACCCAGACGACCTTGCCGGCCGGGTCGGTCTTGCGCGAGAGGACGGTTCTGGTGTGACGAAGCAGGGTGAGCGGTATCCCTGAAGAGCTTGCAGTCGCCATCGCCGTGCCTCCTCGCCTCTCTCTCGCTCGCAACGATCCGAACAAGCGCATACCCGCTTTAGGGGAGGCGGTAAACCGATGTGGCGAACTTGCTCGCCGAGGTTCGCCGAAATGGCGCAAAAACCGATGTTCAGACAGCGGCGACGGCCGGTGGCGCTGGCTCGTAGCCGAACTCCTCGAGGGCCGGGCCGAGCGCCTCGTGCAGGACCTCCTGCTCGGCGAGCGAGAGGTTCTCGCGCCAGGAACCGGGCTTTGCGGCTCTGATCACCCGGCGCGGTCCGCGCGACGTCGCCGGCACGCGCTCGAAGCTGTGCTTCTCGGCCACAGCGGCGGCCTTCGTAGTGTCGAGGCCGAGCATGTCGCAAACCTCCGCCAACGTCTCGGCGGTCCGCTCGCGGAGCGCCTCGTAGCGGACCAGGAGGCGACTGTCGTCGAGTCGGCTCTCGTAGGCACTGCGCACGGCGCGGCTGCGGACGACCCAAACGGCGGCGAGCCAGCGGATCAGCGGGATGCGCCCCTCGTCGGAGACCGGGAAGGCGCCGCCCGGGATCGCCCACGAGCCCTGCCGGTAACCGTCCAGCCACGAATCGACGACATCGCGCCCGTCGCGCAGCAGGAAGACCACCTTGGAGCGCGGAAAGAGCTCGGTGAGGAGCGGCGCGGCGTGCGAACCCGGCTCCTTGACCACGAAGGCACTCGGCGAGCGGCCGTCCGGCAGGACGTCGGCCTGCGCCTCGAAGCGTGCGGCGATCAGGTTGCGCAGCGGCTCCCACCAGCTGTCGCGGTACCGCTCGGCGAAGAAGTAACCGGGCTCCTCGGCCTTGAGGTCCAGCAACGTCGTCAGCTCGCGCGGCGGCTCCTCCGCGGCGGCCCAGGCGAGGGGGATCGGCCGCCAGACGCCGAGGTGATGGCCGAGGTGCGGGTCGTCGACCGGCACCACGCCGTCGAAGTCGGAGAGCATCTTCAGCAGCCACGTGCTGCCGCTCCGCGAGGAGCCGAAGATCCAGGCCAGCCGCTCGTCGTTGTCAGTCAGCGCAGTCATGGGCCGTCCCAGGCGGCGTCATGGTACCCCGCCCGCAGTCGGAGAAAACTTCGTTCTCAGCCCTCTTCCACCTAAAGGCGCAAAATCTCGACCTCGCGGCCGGTGGGGGAGTTCTCCATCGTCTCGGCGCCCTAGTCGTCGACCTTGTCGCGCTTCGGCCCCTCCCACCTGTCGGCGGCCTCGGGATCCTTGGAGGGATGCGGTTCGCTGGTGCTCGTCGCGCCGGTTGGCGCGTGCGGCTCCTCGCCGAACGGCGCCCCGTCGGGATCTGCTGGATCCCGCGGATCGTCGCGCTTGTCGTAGGGGTCCGGCCACTCGGTCGGGTCCGGGTCGACGGCCGGATTGCTCAGCGAGGCGTACGGAGACTCGTCCTTGGAGATATCGCCGGGGTCCTTGCCCGGCGGCTCTGGAAAGCCGGTCGGCGGGTCCTCGTCCTGCCGCCCCTGGTCCTCTCGCTCGTCCGTCACGCCCCGCCGCTACCCCGGCTCGGAGTGGGCAAAACTGGCGGGCGCTATCTCGAGTCCGTCGGCGAGGGTGAAGAAAGCGGCGGCAAAGGGGCTTGACGAGGTTCGCTCGCGCAGCGTCCGCCAGTCGATCTGCTCGCGCAGCGCCCGCGCGATCGGCAGCAGGTCGCCGTAGTCGGCGTTGTGCTCGTCGAGGGCCATCAGCTTCGTGGCGAGGATGTCGTCGAGCGCCATCACCGGCACCGGCATCCCGGCCGCGTTCAGCTCCTCCCCGCGCTCGATCACCGCGTCGGTCACCCGAATGCCCGCCGGCTCGAAGATCAAGTCGACCATCACGTCGCCGTCCCATGCCTTGTAGAGCCACTGCTCCGGCGGCTTCTCGGGCCGCATCCCCGCGCTCGTCAGCGCCTCGAGGGCGCGCTCGGCGTCCTCCCTCTTGACCATCAGATCGATGTCCTTGCTGGAGGGAGGCCCGCCCCGGGCCCAGCAGCCCAGCCCGCCGCCGAGGAGAAACGGGACGTGACCGGTTTCGAGCGCCGCGGCGGCCTTCTTCAGCGTCGCCAGCAGCTCGCCCAGCTCGTTCTCGCCGCTCAACCCGACCCCGCGTCCGGAAGCACCGGCTTCCTCGGCTTACCCCGCTTGGTCGTCGTCGGCATCACGGACGTCCTTGTCGATGTCCACCTCGTCGGCTTCGCCGTAGACGGCCACCTGCTCCTCGGCCTCCGGCGCCGGAGCGTCGCGGAGCGGGTCGACCGACGGGTCGCCGTGCGTGGCCTGCTCTTCGAGCAGGCCTTCGGCTTCCTCGAAGCCCTCGGCCTCGCCGCCGCCGTGCTCGGCGGACGCCCGCTCGGCGGGGTCCATCCCCTCCATGCCGCTGCGTCCGCCGATCCGCCGCGCTTCCGCGGCCGCGGCCTCTTCCTCTTCTCTAACGGTTCGGGTCACATCCTGGTCGTCGTTCATGGCCCTCCGATGCCCCGCGAGGGAAGCGGTTAAACCGGGTAGGGGAAGCGGCATGCCGATGAGCGAGCCGCGAGGGGGCCCGCGCAAGCTGCGGGTCGCCGCGGCGGGAGACATCCACTGCCGTGAGGCGAATCGTGAGCGGGTGATCGAGGCGTTCGCGGGGCTCGACGGAGAGGCGGATATAGCCCTCATCGCCGGCGACCTGACCAGCCACGGCACGCTCGGGGAGGCGGAAATCGTCTGCGCAGCCGCCGCCCGCACGGACGTGCCCGTCTTCGCCGTGCTCGGCAACCACGACTGGCACGGAGGCGAACAGGACGCCATCCGCGAGCGGCTCACCGAAGGCGGGGTGCGGATCCTCGACGGCGAGTCCGCGGTGGTCCAGATCGACGGGTGCGAAGTGGGCCTGGTCGGCTGCAAGGGATTCGTCGGCGGCTTCGCCCCCCGCCACCTGCCCGACTTCGGTGAGCCATCGCTGCGCGCCGTCTACGCCGAGACGACCGCCGAAGTGGAGGCGCTGGCCGCCGGCCTGCACGAGATCGCAACCTGCCCGATCCGCATCGTGCTGCTCCACTACTCGCCGGTCGAGGCGACGCTGGAGGGGGAGCCGCGGGAGATCCTCCCCTTCATGGGCAGCGATCGCTTCGCCGCGCCGATCCTCGAGCACGGTCCCGACCTCGTCCTGCACGGGCACGCGCACGACGGCTCGCCCGAGGGACGCATCGGCCAGGTTCCGGTCTACAACGTCTCGCTCCCCGTGACCGGCCGCGACTTCTGGACCGTCGAGCTCGACGCGGGCAGCGGTCGCAGCCCGATTCCCTAGCGGACTCGCCCCGGTCGGCTTCCGTTTCCCGCTAGTAGCGCAGCAGGGCGGCGACGCCGTCGACGTCCCCGAGCAAGTCGGCCGCGCCGTCGACCACGGTGCTGATCTTGGCGGAGCTGGTCAAGGCCCGCCCCGCCAGGGGCTCGAGCTGGACGACGCCGTTGGAGGGCGCTCTGTCGGCAGCGATCACGGGGGCCGAGCAGGCGGCGGCCGTGTGCGCGGCGTCGACGATCAGGTGGCCTACCCGGCCTTCCTCGAGCGCCGCGAGCGTCTCCTGCAGACCGGCGGTGCCGCGAGTGCCGCCCCGCGCCTCGTTCAGGGCGTGCTCGATCAGCGCCCGGTCGCGTTCGAGCGCCAGGCGGCGAGCGCCCTCCTCGATCCGTTCTTCCAGCTGACCGTCGTCTTCGAGCGAGATCAGGTCGACCTCGCCGCCCACCTCGACCGGCAGCCGAGCCACCGAGGAGGCGCCTTGACGGAAGCTGCGAACCAGGTCGGTTGCACCGTAGACGTCGATCTGCTGCCAGTGGCGGTCCTCGCCACGCCGTACCGCCAGCCGGCCGCACTCGACCAGGAACCGCTCGCGGCTGTCGGCGAGACGTTCGTCGAAGCGATCCCGGCCAGAGCTGCTGACCGCCTGGCCGCGGGCGGGATCGGCCATCCGCTGGCCCTTGCGCTCACGCCAGTCGCGGCTGTAGACGCTCAGCTCGAGGCCCTCGATTTCCTCGAGTCGACCGGGTGCCCACTCGAAGACGCGCACCCGCTCGGCCGAGAGCAGGACGACACCGCGCGGGCAGCCGTGCTCGGCGAGATAGAGGAGCGGTGAGACGACAGGTCGCTCGGCGATGCAGGCGCAGACGTCGGCCTCCGGCGCCATGTGCGGGGTCCACCAGTGCTCGGCGCCGCCGTCCGCGGACACCTCGATGAACCCCACCTCGCCCCTGGGCAGGCTGCGGTCGTGGTTGCCGAACCGCTCGCCCACTCGCTCCACCGTCGCTTTCAGGGCGGCGCGCCGCTCGTGGTCCGCACCGGTCGTCGCCTCGAGCAGCTTGGAGAGCGAGTTGCGCAGCTCGGTCCGCCAGGCGCCGCCGCGGTCGGCTGGGTCGAAGCCGAGGTACACGGAGACGACCCCGTGCGGGGGCCGCCATTCCACCAGCCTTCGCGCGTCCTCGTAAGTCGGATGTGCCATGCGTATCCCCCTTCCCTCTGCCTGTTCGGCCATTCGTATACCCGGGGCAAAACGGACAAACCCGGACGGTTGGGTAATGGAAGCGGCGTGCGGGACGTGCGAATCGGCTGCTCGGGCTGGAACTACCGCGACTGGCGAGACGACTTCTATCCGCCGAAGACCCCAGCATCCCGCTGGCTCGCCCACTACGCGTCGGTCTTCGACACGGTCGAGGTCAACGCCACCTTCTACCGACTGCCCGAGCTGAAGACGACCGCCAACTGGGCCGAGCAGGTTCCGGGCGATTTCCTCTTCGCGGTGAAGGGCAGTCGCTACCTGACCCACATCCGCCGGCTGCGCGACGTCGGCGCCGGCCTGGATCGCTTCTGGGAGCGGATCGAGCCGCTGATCGCAGCGCGCAAGCTGGGCCCGGTGCTGTGGCAGCTGCCCCCCAACTTCCAGCGCGACGACGAGGTTCTGGCAACCGCCCTGCGAGCGCTGCCACCGGCCCGGCACTGCTTCGAGTTCCGCCACTCGAGCTGGTTCGCGCCGGACGTCTACGCGCTGCTCGAGGAGCACGGCGCCAGCCTGGCGCTGGGACATGACGCGCGGCGGCCGCTGCCGGAGGCGGCGCCGGTCGGCCCGATCGCCTACCTCCGGCTCCACTACGGGGCGCGAGGACGGGCCGGCAACTACTCCGAGCGCGAGCTCGAGACCTGGCGTCGCCGCGTCGCCGCGTGGCGGTCGCGCCGGCCGGTGTTCGTCTACCTCAACAACGACTGGCAGGGCTTCGCTCCACGCAACGCGCGGACCCTGCGCGCCGGCCTCAGCTAGAGGACCCCGCCGTTAGTTGAGCACCCCAGGGATGCTCAACTAACGGCGGGTTGGGGCGCGGCGCGTCTAGGCGCGCTTCTCGCCCCAGGCGCCGGTCGGCGTCTCGTCCTCGTACTTGTTCGCCGAGCCGGTCGGCGACTCGATCTTCTCGTCGGCGCGCGGGCGCATGCCGACGAAGGCGAGGAAGAGGACGAAGAGCGGCACCGCGACGATCAGCGCGAAGATCGGCGACCAGGCGACCGCAATCGCCGCCAGCAGGACGAGCAGGACGAGTGGGATCGTGTACATGGCAGTCGCCTACCCCGCCGCGTAGCTACTTGAACTTCGGCAGAACCTCGCGAGCGTAGAAGTCGAAGAAGCCGTCCTGCCGTGGGCCGACCTGGTGGATGTAGACGTGGTCGTAGCCGGCGTCCACGTATTCCTCGATCGCTGCGACATGACGCGCCGGGTCGGGGCCGCAGACGATGCTCTCGGCGATGTCGTCCTCGCCCGCCCACGAGGTCGCCTGCTCGAAGTGCGCCGGTAGCGGCAGCTCCCAGCCGAGGCTGCCCTCCGCGACGGCGTTCGGCCACCACTCCAGCGCCGTGCGCTTTGCGGCGGCCTCGTCTTCGGCCCAGCAGACGTGGAGCTGGCCGAACGTCGGCTTGCCC